>JBBDMV010000141.1:0-59559 GCA_040878115.1 Balneolales bacterium | reverse complement strand
TTAACCTATTTCCATATAAATAACCGTCATGCCGCTTATGCGGTAGGCCGTTATAGCACTTGTAGAAACAAACCTTGCACCAGGAGATCTGACTGCATTAACTAAAAATTTTCATTCAAGAATAACAAGAATGGAACATTGGAAGACACAAAAATTATCTGACACATTTGTTGAAGGTGTACGTGGAGCCATTCCTTTAGCCAATGAACATATCGAAATGATTTATAGAATTATTAGGTATTTCAAACCTGAGTTTTATTCTTTTTTAGATTTAGGCTGTGGAGATGGCATACTTGGGAAAAGTTTGTTTCAACTACAACCCCAGTCAAAAGGAATTTTTGCAGACTATTCAGAACCTATGATAAGGTCAGCAAAACAAAATGTTGCAGGTTATTTGGAACAGTCCGCTTTTTATGAGCTTGATTTTGAAGATGAATCTTGGATAGACTCTTTACCTTCACCCACTCAGGTGGATATAGTGGTATCGGGCTTTGCCATACATCATCAGAATGACCAAAACAAGAAAAGAATTTATAAAAAGATCCATGACAGGCTGTTAAATGAAGGTGGGATTTTTCTAAATCTTGATCAGGTAGCTTCGTCATCTACAGATTTAGAAAAACTATTTGATGAATACTTTTTAGAAAGCATGGAATTGTCTTTAAGAGATAATCCCACAGATACAAAAATAGAAGACATACAAACAGGCTACTACGCAGATAAAGAGTTGAATAAGCTTGCACCAGTTGGTAAACAGCTCAATTGGCTAGAAGAAATTGGGTTCGGCCACGTGGATTGCTATTTCAAAAACATGGAATTATCATTATTTGGCGGTATCAAAAAGTAATCGGGCCGGTAAAATTTCAAAGATCCTTGCAAAACGTGCTATAACATGGATATTTCTCGGAGAGACGTTACGATTTACCGGAGGGTTTAAAAAAGAAGGCAAAGAATTTTCGGGGATTTGGGAACAATCAAATGACGGCAAAAACTGGGCTCATTTTATGGATATAAAACTCTCTAAAGCCAGCTGAAAAACCTCAAATCAAGTTTAATATGGCGACAAAGAAGATAAAGAAAACATGCCCGCATGGACACACATTCTATAAAAGCAGCGACTGTCCAACGTGCCCTACCTGTGAGAAGCTGAAAGAACCTGCCTCAGGCTTTTTGGCATTATTGAGCAATCCAGCAAGAAACGCGTTGCTTCATCATGAAATAGATACCATCGAAAAACTATCTTCCTATACGGAAAAGGAAAAGCTTCATTGCCAGCTTTTCGAAAATCGCTTATAGAGCAAGGTTTAACATTTAAACAAGATGAGGAAAGAAAACCTGAAAAATAAAACAACGAACCGCCAACAATTTTTGGCGGTCATTGTAAGACGTGACATAAGTAATCAAAGAAGAACCATTAAAAAACAAAATATGAGAAAAATAATTGCAGCATTAAATATGTCACTTGACGGGTTTTGCGACCATACTGCTGGAATACCCGATGAGGAAATACATCAACATTATACGGAACTATTAGGTCAGGGAGACGCAATTCTATATGGAAGGACTACGTATCAACTTATGGAATTTTGGCGAACCCTGTTGGAAAATCCTTCCGAAGAAAAATCAATGAATGATTTTGCTACAGCTATAGACAAAATTCCGAAAATAGTTTTCTCCCGTACTATTGAAAATGTAGAATGGGAAAGTGCAACAATAGCAAAACGTGACTTAAAAGATGAAGTTTTAGAACTCAAGCAACAATCAGGTAAAGATATTTTTGTTGGTAGTCGAAGTTTAATTATACAGCTGATAAAACTTGATTTGATTGATGAATTCCAACTTTGCATTCATCCAGTTGTTGTAGGAAGCGGTTTACCATTATTTGAAAACATAAACAATGGTATTAGCCTCAAACTCTTAAAGACAAAAACATTTGGCAGCGGTGCGGTAACGCTTTACTATGAGCCGACAAGAGAGTGAGGGCAATGTAAAACACACCACTTAAGACAATACCGAAAGATCCAATAAAAATTAGACGAAGATGAGTAAATTGAAGAATAAAGAATTAATGCAGGATATCTTCACTGAGTTGTCAGAAGGAAATGACAGACTGTTCGTTGAAGCGATGGCGGAGGAAATGCAATGGATATGGATGGGGTCCGGTCAGTGGTCAAAAACCTTTAATGGCAAGAAGGAAATTCTCAGTACGCTTTGGAGTGCCGTACGGAAAACCTTAAAGCCTCCGTATAAAGTACACGCAAAAAACTTTATTGCTGATGGAGATTACGTTGTAGTAGAAGCCGTTGGAGAAAATAAAACACCTGAAGGCAAAACATATCAAAATAAATACTGCTGGGTGTGCAAAATTGTGGACAGTAAAATTTATGAACTCAAGGAATATATGGATACCCAATTAGTTACCGAAACATTCAAAAAGTAAAAACCGATAGTGCCAAGTACAAAGCGCCCTATAACATAAAAGTCCAACATTATGAGCTAACATTTAGACGCACAATTTGAGATTAAATCATGGGATGAGGAGACGTATAAGGAGTTTGGTGAGAATGCTAAACTTACACGTGCCAGTGTAACACAGAACTTTAGCGGTGATATTGAGGGGGATGGCTCCTTTGAATACCTCATGATGTATGAAAATGAAACACCCGCCCGTTTCGTTGGGCAACAACAGATTGTTGGCCGCATTGGCAAACGTTCCGGAAGTTTTGTGCTCCAACTAAGAGGAACTTTCGATGGCAGTAAGGTAGAAGCTAACTGGTCCGTGGTTCCCGGCTCCGCAACGGAAGAACTCCGTGGGATACTACGAGGCAAGGGTAATTTGTCAGCTCCTCTTGGATCAACAGCGTCGGCAACTCTTGATTAGGAATTCGAATGATACCCCGAAATGGTGTGAAGTTGTTCTATCCATTTTTATTTATAAGAGCCATAATTTTCTGTACCGTGCGCCAATTTCTACTTGTCAGTGGGACGCCAAGTAATTTTTCTGCACTGGCAGCTAGCTTTGATCGCCCTATGCCTTCAGGAGCGTTTAAATAAAAAATGCTATTGGTAAGCTTAAAGTTTTCACTTTCATTTTTAATGTCATCAAGCTTTTTCATATCGGGATTCTCAGGTTCAGAAGCTAAAAAGTTCAGATGTAATCTGCTTGGGTCAGCCTCTGCTTCTGGAAAAGGATTTGACGTAATGGCATCTTCCAGTTCACTTTGTTTCAGCAGAAGTACCCAAGGTCTGAAATTAAACTTTTCTTCGATCTTCCCACTTATCATTTCTGAAATTTTAGAAACATCGTCCTCTTTAGTTTGAAAAACAACATTACCCGACTGGATATATGTACTGATATTTTGCAATCCAAGGTTTTCCAGCAAACCCCGAAGTTCTTTCATAGGTAGGATATTATTGCCGCCTACATTTATTCCTCTAAATAACGCAACATATGTATTCATTATAATTTAACTTTTCAGCTTATCTTAGAAAGAAAAATTAATGTACAAAATAATTGCATTAAAGATTATTAAGCGCCATATAACAACCACTTCCTGCTGTCCGGTTCAGGTTCCTTTTTAGCCGTTAATTAACCAGCGCCCGTTAGCAGTCTTTTTAATATTAAGCTCACAACCATCATGAACATTCAGCATCAATCCGGAGAAACCAAAGGTGAATTTTTCATTGAGGAGAATGGTGAGGTCAAAGCGCAGCTTTCCTACTCCAAAATGGGAAATACGGGGATGATCATCGATCATACCCAGGTTTCCGATGATCTGAGAGGTAAAAGCGTCGGGAAAAAACTGGTGGAACATGCCATAACGTATGCCCGTAAAAATGAACTTGAGGTGATCCCGCTCTGCCCTTATACAAAATCGGTTATAGAGAAAGATGAGTCACTTCAGGATGTGTTGAAGAGGTAGTTCCTTCCTGGAAGTTACAACCTGCAAAAATTCGAACCGACTTTTTTATATGACTCCCAAAAGCCCGTAATTCATCATCCGTCCTGGCCGAAACTGCCAACCCTTTTTGAGTGGCAGAAAAGCCGAAAAAGGCACAGCTCAACAGAATTACAAACTTTAATGAGCTTTTTCTGTAAAGAACCTTCGAGCGTTCGGAGGCTATCCAAAAAGGCTTATTTAATGTTGACAGGCCTCTACTGGGCTGTGTATCCGCCATCTATAACCAGCTCAGAGCCGGTGGTGAAAGCGGATTCATCTGAACCTAAGTAAATGGCGCCCTGGGTTATCATGTCGGGATCACCAAAGGTATCCATTGGTACGGCCTTCAGCATTTCATCCGGGTCGGGTACCAGTTGGATGAGATCGGTATTCATGTAACCCGGGTGGATGGTATTTACCCGTATTCCGGTTTTATTTTTTGCCAGATGGAGGGCGGCTGATTTACTGAACAAGCGAATGGCGCCCTTGGAAGCACTGTAGGCCAATAATTCGGGATCGCCCACAATACCCGCAATGGACGACATATTAATGATTGAACCTTTGTTCCCGTTCATAGCCATGGCTTCAACGCCATATTTGGTACCCAGAAATACGCCATCAAGGTTAATATTCAGTAATTTTTTCCAGCCGTCAAAGGATGTTGTTTCTATATTGCCATGAGTCCCGATACCCGCATTGTTAACTACAATATCTAATCGACCAAATCTTTCAATGATCGTGTTAATGACTTCTTTCCATTGCTCTTCTTGTGTTACATCCAGTCCCAGCGCCAATATCCCGGCATCACTTTCACTTAAATCCTGTTCAACCTTTTTTAAATTGTTAAGATCGATATCTGAAATAACAACGGCTGAACCTTCCCTGCTATAACCTCTGGCAATGGCTTCGCCCAGACCTTTGGCTGCTCCTGTTATGAGTGCGACTTTATTTTCCAGTCTGTTCATTTTGCTCTCCATTTGGTTTGTGACTTTGTTGATTTTATGATTCAATTAGACTTCCACCGTAGATCTTCCCAGGCTCATACTTTCGGAAGTTCCACAAACGTAGGGTCCAGTTCATAAACCGACCGGGCGCCGAGGAATGCAAGGCCCTCTTCAATTTGCTGATGAAACAGATTGAGAATATGATTTACTGGGTCTGTTGACTTCATTTTATTTAACGTCAATTACCTGCAATATGCTAAATACCAACATATCTGCGGTTGTATTCGTTTCGCCACGATGTGTTGGCACAACCAACTTTCATCGGTTTTGGTTTTGGATAATACTGATGCGTACCCAATCCCACTATTAAGATATTTAGCAGTGAGGCCCAAAACTTTGTCTGAGCGAGCCGCCTTTTAAAAACTTATGATATGATCCCGTACCCATTGATGCTATAGGGTCTCTTGTCGATCGAATTCAGGTCGAAATCATTATGTTTAAAATTCTTAACGATCAGCTTTCGATTTTACTCAGAAGTTTTTTATATTTGTTTAGATTAAGTTTAAATAAATATAAAAAACGATGATGCATCCTTTAACCGCTACAAAAAAAGGGGAGGAAATTGACATCCAGTGTTTGGGATGTAATTGTGAAGATGCCTGCAGATTACGGGAAATGGGCTGCGTGGAAGGACTTAAAGGTAAACTAATTTCAAACAGCTCAAAAGTAATCCTTCAAGTTGGAGATTCCCGCCTGGCCATCAATGCAGAATTGGCGCATACCATTCTGGTTCATTCCAAATAAAAAACAGCCTATGAATTCTTTACTTTCGGATCGAACCAAAACCGGAAAATCCAGAATTAAAAATATTACAGGACTTACATCCATGCGGCTTCTTGAAATGGGGCTTACTCCCGGTACTGAAATTGAAATCATTCGTACCGCCCCGCTTGGCTTTCCCATTGAAATAAAAATTCGCGGCTATTTTCTTTCCCTCCGGAAGTCTGAAGCACAGTGTATTGAATTAGAATAACAGAGGTACTTTTTGGATCAGGACTCTTTATCCATTGCATTAGTAGGAAATCCCAATACCGGTAAATCAACTTTATTCAATGCTTTAACTGGACTCAATCAAAAAATAGCCAATTACCCGGGAGTCACGGTTGAACGTAAAGTGGGTTCATCAAATATCGAGGGACACCGGCACAAAATAATTGACCTGCCGGGTACATACAGCCTCAATCATAATAAAATTGATGAGCGCATTACCTATCAAGCGTTAATCGGCGAATATAAATACGAGAGTGCGCCCGATTTGGTTTTGGTTGTGGTAGATTCCAGCAATCTGGAACGAAATCTCTATCTGGCCACTCAGGTGATGGATTTAAATTTGCCCATGATCATTCTGCTGAACATGGCCGATATCGCTGAAGAGCGCGGCCTTCATATAGACGCTGAAAAAATTGAGGGGCAATTTGGGGTGCCCGTTATTCCATTAATAGCAAAACGGGCGAAAGATGTTGAGGTGGCTAAGGCAGCCATTGCCGCGCACGACCTTTCTCTGCCCGAACCCTTGCGCTGGAAGCCGGACCCGCCATTGGAGGCGGCCATCGATACGGTGATTGAAGAATGGATTAAACCTTATACGAACCTGCCAGCCCGTTCTCACATTATTGAGGCTCTTCGCCTGATTAGTGATAATCAGCTTACAGATGATCTTAAACAGCACCCGGAAAAAGAGCGGGTGCAACAGGTTATTCAACGTGCGCGTACGGAAATTGAAAAAAATGGAGGGAATGCGTTAGCGGCGGAGGTGCTGAAACGCTACGATTTTATTGGAACATGCACACAGGATGCAGCCACACGTGAGCCCAGGGGGGATACCCTGACCGATAAAATAGATGCTGTTGTTACCCACAAAATATTCGGGCCGATTATTTATGTTTCTATCCTGTTGTTGATGTTTCAGTCGATCTTCAGCTGGGCTGAACCTTTCATGAACATGATCGACTGGGTATTTATAGAAACCGGTAATTTTATTGCCACTCAACTTCCCGGGGGAATGTTGAACGATCTGGTTGTTGAAGGAATAATCGCTGGGTTGGGGGGAGTGATTATTTTCCTTCCTCAAATCATGTTCCTGTTCTTTTTCATTTCTATTTTGGAGGGCACGGGCTATATGGCCCGTGCCGCTTTTGTAATGGATGGGTTCATGAGCCGCATTGGCCTGCACGGAAAATCGGTGGTGCCGCTGATGTCAGGTTTTGCCTGTGCCATACCGGGCATTATGGCTACCCGCACCATTGAAAACTACAGAGATCGCCTTCTCACCATCATGGTACTGCCTTTCATGGCCTGTTCTGCGCGTCTGCCTGTGTACGCACTGATGATCGCGGCATTCATACCGTCTGAACGTGTTCTAGGTATATTTTCTCTGCAGGGCATCACATTTTTTGGCTTGTATTTTTTTGGAATTG
Organism: Balneolales bacterium; assembly: GCA_040878115.1. Lineage (GTDB taxonomy): Bacteria > Bacteroidota > Rhodothermia > Balneolales > Natronogracilivirgulaceae > JBBDMU01. Next base: position 52,197 of record JBBDMV010000141.1, on the reverse strand, counting down.
TAATGGCCATCCTGGTTGCTTTCCTGGTTAAGCGATTTTCTCCCAGTCAGGCCCAAACGCCTTTTCTGATGGAACTGCCAGGATACAAAATGCCAAAATGGTCCTCCGTATTTTATAACATGTTCGACCGCGGACGCATTTTCGTAGTGCAGGCGGGTAAGATCATCATGAGTATTTCGATTATCCTTTGGTTTTTAGCCTCCTTTCCTCAACAAGAAAGTTCTGAACAAACAACGGTTTCAAAAGCAAGTATCGAAATACAATCTGTTTCGGGAAAAGAAGAGTTATCGGCCTCTGAACAGATCCGGCAAAGTTATATGGGAAGGCTGGGCCGATTGATAGAGCCGGCTATCGAACCGTTGGGATTTGACTGGAAAATCGGTATTGGCCTCATCACCTCTTTTGCCGCACGGGAAGTGATGGTGGGAACTCTGAATACCATCTACAGCATTGAATCGGAGGATAGCAATATAGCCACGCTTCAGGAAAAACTAGTTAATGATGTGCATCCTGAAACCGGAAAGCCGGTATATACGATCCCCACTGCAATATCATTAATGATTTTCTTCGCCCTGGCGATGCAGTGCATGAGTACCATCGCCATTGTAAAGCGCGAAACCAACTCTCTGAAATGGCCGGCCATCATGTTCGTATATATGACCTCGCTTGCTTATATCTGCTCATTTATCGCCTATCAGGCGGGAAACATGTTTTAATTCAAATAAATTATACTGGTTTGCAAACACTTATCTCGATCTTTTTACTGATAGCTGCCATTATTTTTTGGGGCTGGAAGCCTATTAAAAAAAGGTTTAATCCGTCGTCCAGATCTCAATGTGGCCCCGGCTGCAACTGCTCCTAAATAAAAAGTCGCCACCCCATAATTTAAGAGCATTTTTCTCACCGGTGCAAAATCCAGTAGGGGCTAGTTCCATCCTGCTCTTCAATGGGACCGATTTCGCCTAAGAATGTAAAATGAATCATCTGGTAACTATTTAGATTTAATCTAAATAGTTCTTGCCTATTTCAGTACGCATCCCTACCTTGTTTGCGAATTAAGGCTTTATAGACTAAATCTAAATAATATTAACTGGAAAAAGAGGATTGGCAATAATGTTGAACTGGATTCAAAAAACAGGTTTTTTACTTCTCGCGGTCAGCTGCATATCACTTCAGGCAGTTGCTCAGAGCACCTCAGGAACCATTAGAGGATCAATTATAAATGAGCAGCAAGAGCCGGTTTCGGATATTAATATTCATTTGTTGGGCACCGGCTATGGAGCAGCTTCTACAGAAGACGGCACCTATCGAATCGACAATATACCTGTCGGAGAGTATACATTTGTGATTTCAGGTATTGGATATCAAAAGCAGGAAACCTCGATATCTGTCGAATCAAAAGAGACCCTTATGATTAATGCCGTGCTTTCGATTTCTGACGAGGAAATACAGGAAATTGTATTGGAGAAAAGTAAAATAAATAAATACACGCGCGAAAATAGTTCGTATGTAGGTAAAATGCCGATCAAAAAGATCAATAATCCTCAGGTTTATACCACCATCAGCTCGGAACTTCTGAAAGATCAGGTAGTGACAAGTTTTGATGATGCTTTAAAAAATGCTCCCGGCATTTTTAAGCTGTGGGAATCTACAGGGCGGGGAGGAGACGGTGCCGGTTATTACGCTCTGAGGGGATTTGCTGTTCAGCCCACGATGGTAAACGGCTTTCCATCGTTAACCAACGGCACACTTGACCCGGCCAATGTGGAGGCTATAGAGGTGATCAAGGGGCCGTCCGGAACCCTCTTCGGCAGCAGTCTCGTCTCTTATGGTGGGCTCATTAACGTTGTGACCAAAAAGCCGCATGAGACCTTTAACGGAGAATTTTCTTATAAGACGGGTAGCTTTGGATTGAACCGTATCACTGCTGATGTAAACGCTCCTATTGGCAATAGGCCAATTGCTGTACGGGTTAATAGTTCCTATCACATCGAAAACAGCTTTCAGGATGCAGGGCAGAAGGAATCCTTTTTCGTAGCCCCATCCGTTGCTTATGATGCAAGTGACCGACTTTCGTTTCTGGTAAATACCGAATTTTATACCTCGGAGCATACCAACCCAACTATGCTTTTCCTGAACCGTACTGAGCCTTTGGCAGCCGAAAACCTGGGCCAATTGAATTACGACTCGTCCATTTCATATACCAGTAATGATTTAACCATTCAAAACCCTGCCTTTAAACTGCAAGGAGAGATGAAATACCAACTTTCCAATAACTGGACATCTCAGACCGTAATTTCAAGAAGTTCAGCGAAGGCGGATGGTTATTACTCTTACCTCTGGGATATTGCAGATGGTAACGGGACCTACATTAGATATATAACCAAGCAAAACTCCACCACGCTGGGGACAGATATCCAGCAGAACTTTATAGGAGATTTCAATGTAGCCGGTTTGGAGAACAAAATAGTAGCGGGCCTGGATTTTTATGAACAAAACGGCATTAACAACAGTACGGGCTATATCGGGTTTGACCAGGTTTCGTTGCTGGACCCATCCACGTCCGGTATTTCACGCTCAGCGGTAGATACGGCCCTGGCCAATGCGCCTGTAGAGAATAACACCGTTAAGCAGCAGGTCTATAGTGCATATATTTCGAATGTGGTAAATATTATGCCCACCCTATCGGCTATGGCAAGTTTACGTATAGATCATTTTAATAACCATGGCAACATCATTACCAATAATGATAACTTTACGCAAACAGCTCTTTCTCCTAAATTCGGATTGGTCTTTCAGCCACTTCAAGATCGTCTTTCCTTGTTTGCCAATTATATGAATGGGTTTAGCAATGTGGCTCCACGGGTACAGAATGACGGCAGCACCAGGACCTTTTCGCCGGAACAGGCCAACCAGTGGGAAACCGGAATTAAGGGCAACCTGTTCGATGGACGGCTGTCGACTACCTTAAGCTATTATGATATTCGTGTATCGAACGTAGTTCGTACAGATCCCGAGCGGGTAAACTTCTTTATTCAGGATGGCGAAAACTACAGCCGCGGTATAGATATGAGCGTTACCGCAGCACCTATGCCCGGGCTAAATATCATGGCAGGTTACAGCCACAACGAAAGTGAGGTAACCAAAACGGATAGCGATGAATATCTCGGACGACGCCCGGAATCGGCAGGGCCTGAAGATCTGATTAATGGCTGGGTGAGCTATGAACTCCAAAATAGCACATTCAGGGGCCTTGGCTTTGGCTTTGGAGGAAACTATTCCGGAGAGAATATGATACTAAATGGTGCTTCCCCCGGAACTTTCACACTGCCTTCCTATACAATCCTGAATGCCTCTATCTTTTATGATACAGATTCTTACCGGATGGACCTTAAAGTAAACAACCTGTCGGACAAAGAATATTACAAAGGCTGGTCTACTATTAATCCGCAGGCACCCAGAAGCATTACGGCTAATTTTTCATATAAATTTTAAAAAAAACACCAGCCACTATGACTTTTTTCAAACGTCTGGTTCTCTTTTTACACCGATGGCTCGGGCTGGTGTCTGGCCTCGTCGTGGTTATTGTTAGCATTACAGGCTGCTTATTTGCCTTCGAGTACGAAATCAGTCATTGGCTGCGGAAAGACCTGATCTTTGTAGAGTCACAGGAGGAGGAGAGGCTTTCTGTTGAGGATTTGCAAAATCGGGCCACAGAAGAACTTGACGTTGAGACCCTGGTATATGGCTTGACAACGTACAACAATCCCGAGCAAGCCTGGACCGCCATGTATTATAAGGGTGGTGCGGACGCCTGGACCTACTTCGGCTCCATCGAAGACTACCAGACTTTATACATCAATCCATACACCGGGAAAACGCTGGGAATAATCGACGAAGAGAAGAATTTTTTTCAGATCGTGAAGGGCCTTCACTGGAGCCTGCTGCTGGCTACTCCGATAGGGCAACCCGTTGTAGTCTGGAGCACGGTCATTTTCATTATCCTGCTGGTTTCCGGCCTGATCCTGTGGTGGCCTGAAAAGTGGAATAAAAGCAAAAGGAAAAAGAGCTTCAAAATAAAATGGAAAGGCCGGTGGAGACGTCTCAATTACGACCTGCATAGTGTACTGGGTTTTTATTTCCTGGTACTGACACTGATCATTGCATTTACCGGCTTATACTGGGCATTTCCTACCGCAAAAAAGGCGCTCTATTTTTTGGGGACCGGTGAGTTCAGCTTGCCACCGGCCCAGACAGAACAGGTTCAGTCAAAACCACCTGCTGAAATCGAAAGCCATTCTATTATGGAGGTTGTTTATAAAAAAGTGTGGACAGAATTCCCCGATGCTTACAGTATTTCTTTAATCCCCCCTGCTTCCGATACAGGTCCCATCCGTGCCGTTATACGAGGAGATGGGAGCACCTATTACGAAAGAAGTGATCTTTCGTTTGATCAATATTCAGGAGAATTGCTGCAACAGGACCGGTATGAGGAAAAAAATGCAGGTGAAAAAATTATGGCTATGAACTATGATATTCATGTTGGTGCCATAGGAGGATTACCCGGTAAAATAATAGCTTTTTTAGCCAGCATGATCAGTGCAAGCCTTCCTATCACAGGTTTTATCCTTTGGTTAGACAGAAGCAGGCGCAGGGAGAAAGCGGAGAATATTGCGAATCAAAAAAAAGGATCATTAAGTTTAAATTAGAATCGAACTCAGATCAGTAATTTGATATCTTATCCTTAGCGAATATCGAAACCTTACCCAATTATTTAGATCATGTTGATTTCATTTAGCAGAGTATTTTGCACTATTCTTTCAGCCCTATTTCTAGTTCATCTTCCTCCTGATCTTGTTACGGGGCAGGATGCGGATCATAACGATTATCACGAACAGGCAATAGGTATCCTTGAAGAAGTGCCTCTCATCGACGGACATAATGATTTGCCCTATCAATATCGTGTTAGGGCAGATTATAAGTTTTCGGAAATAGATCTTATGAATACTACCGGTTTTGACCAGCCCATGCACACTGATATCCCCCGGCTCCGTGAAGGTAGGGTAGGCGGACAATTCTGGTCGGTTTATGTGACCCCGAATCAGCCGGAAAGCGAGGCCATCCAGCAAACGATGGAACAGATTGATTTCGTGTATCGCATGATCGAGCGCTATCCGGATGAGTTTGAGCTGGCCCTAACGGCTGATGATGTGGAAAGAATATTTGAGGATGGTAAAATCGCTTCAATGATCGGGATGGAAGGCGGACACTCCATAGGCAATTCTTTAGGGGTGCTTCGCCAGTTTTATAATCTTGGTGCGCGATATATGAGTATCACCCATTCAACAAGCATTGACTGGGCGGATTCCGCCACAGACGATCCGGTTAATGATGGCTTGACTGAATTTGGCAAGGAGGTGGTCCGTGAGATGAATTGGTTGGGGATGCTGGTCGATTTATCTCATGCATCATCGCAAACCATGGTTGATGCCATTAACACATCGGAAGCACCTGTTATATTTTCTCATTCTTCAGCAAGAGCTGTCAGTGGCCATACCCGGAATGTACCGGATGATGTCTTGCAGCGCGTGAAAGATAATGACGGTATTGTAATGGTGACGTATGTTGGCAGTTTTGTTTCCGAAGAACTGCGAAGGCATTATAGCAAAGAAAACGGTTTTCAGGCGAAATTGGAAGCTCTGTATGTAGGTCAGCCTGATTCCGTTGATCAGAAGATGAGTGAGTGGCGTGAAGCCAACCCTGCTCCACAAACTACCTTAAGCCAGGTTGCCGATCATATTGATCACATACGGGATATTATCGGTGTTGACCATATAGGCATCGGGGGTGATTATGATGGTACTTCAGGTTTTCCTGTTGGTCTTGAAGATGTCTCGACTTACCCTAATCTTTTCGCTGAGCTTTTGAGAAGAGGGTATTCCGAAGGTGACTTGAAGAAAATCGCCGGTCTGAATGTTCTTCGTGTGATGCGTGATGCCGAAGAAGTTGCCGTACGCCTGCAAAAAGAAAGAGGTCCTTCAGAGACACAGATCGAAGATGTAAATTAATGTTTGAACACTCCATCACCATTCAATGCCCGGATAGCGGGTTGCTTATCCATATTATTGTGGTTTAGTGTAATTGCCTGCGGACGTCGCTTACATTCAAAATATATAAGGGTAAGGGCAAGTGCATAATCCAACTCCATTATACCTATGTATTAACCTGAGTTCGGTTAATACATAGGTTCTTTTGATACATTCGCTCAGCCCAAGATGCTACTCTTTAAATATGACACGTGTTCGATGATTTTTAAGGGCTCGATACACCCTACATTCACCGGATTTTCTTTTGAACAACGCCATATCAACACCATATCAAGTCCATATCAACACCATATATATACGTCGTTGATACGTCTTTGATATGGAGTTGATACGTTGTTGTTCAGGAGAAGTACTGTGGCGGGAGTTTAATCCCCTTGTATCTTTAAACTCAGGTCTCATTTTTCTTTTTGTTAAAAAAGATGATTTCTGGCCTGTAGTAATTATATTTGACCCAACATTATTAAGTGCTGTTAATGAACCTGATCAGATTACCTCTAATAGAATATGAGCTTCAATAATAAATTCCATTACCTTGCTATTGCCGGTAATATCGGTGCGGGTAAATCGTCATTGACTGAATTACTGGCGGCACATTTTAAATGGAAACCCTATTTCGAATCCGTAGATAATAATCCATATTTGTCGGATTTCTACGATGATATGGTGAGGTGGAGTTTTAACCTTCAGGTTTATTTTCTGTCCAGCCGGTTCAGGAACCAAAGGAAACTGCTGGAGATGCAGGGGAGTTTTATCCAGGACCGCACCATTTATGAGGATGTAGAGATTTTTGCTAAGAACTTATTCGAAATGGGCTTGATGAGTGGGCGTGATTATGAAAATTACCGTTCCTTGTTCCAGGAGATGACGTCATACCTGACGCCGCCTGATTTGCTTATCTATCTTAAGGCCGATGTACCGACTTTAGTGCGGCAGATACAGCAAAGGGGCAGGGTGTACGAAAACAGTATCCGTCTAGATTATTTGAAAAAACTCAACGTTCTATATGAAAAATGGATTCAGGCTTATCCGTATGAAAAGTTAATTATAGAAACAGATGATATTGATTTTGTTAACGATAAAGAGGCCCTCGGTAAAATAATTGGTCTGATTGAGAAAAGAAGGTTCAGTTTGTTTTCCTGACGTTGTTTTTGAGGGCTTTTTTTGCTAATTTATTAAGCTATAAATATTAAGTTATGATCACTTTTAAGCTTAATGAGATTCCCGAAGGGAAATCATCACGAATCGTGAAAGTTTCTACCAGGGATTTGGAGTTAAGTACGCTGGACGTTAAAAACGTTATGCTTCATATTGATTTTATTAAAACAGAAAATACACTTCAGGTCTTTTTTGATGTTGAAGCAGAGGCTGAATTGGTGTGTGACCGTTCGCTTGATAAATTTGGTCAAGTGATTGCGGGAGATTACCATATCGTTTTTGATCCGAAAGTTGAAAATGAAGAAGAAGCTGAAGAAAGCGCTGTGCGTTTTCTGGATATTGCAAAAGATTTGATTGATATAAGCAAAGAAGTTAGAGATACCATACTTTTAAGCGTACCGGCAAAAAAACTTCATCCCAGGTTTTATGATGAAGAGGGGAATCCTTCAGACTTTAGTGGAAGGTTTCCCGATAAGGATTATGAAGATCCTCGTTGGGATGCTTTGAAAAAATTACAAGACAAAAATAATAAAAAGAATTAGATATAATGGCACATCCTAAAAGAAAAACTTCTAAGTCCAGAAGAGATAAAAGAAGAACCCATCAAAAATTGACATCGGTTCCTTTGGCCAAATGTACCAATTGTGATGCCGTTCACCGTTTGCACCACGCTTGTGCCGAATGCGGATATTACCGCGGGCGCCAGGTACTCAATGTAACGGAAGCTTAATTTAAACCTTGATAATATTCATTCAAACTGCTATAAATGAAAATAGCTGTTGATGCCGCAGGCGGCGACCATTATCCTGAAAATCCTATTCTGGGGGCCATAAAAGCTCTTGAGGAAAAAGACGATCTTGTGGTTATTTTGGTCGGCCCTGATAAGGTTATTCACGCGGAACTTGAAAAACACCAATACCCGAAGGATCGCCTGTTAGTTCATGATGCTCCAGAGGTTATTGGTATGGATGAGTCTCCCGCCCAGGCTGTGAAAAGCAAGCCTCATTCTTCAATAACGGTTGGTTTAGGTATGCATGCCAAAGGTCACGCTGAGGCCTTTATCAGTGCCGGTAATACCGGGGCCTTATTAGCCGCTTCAACATTGATCCTGGGACGCCTCGAAGGGGTCATCAGGCCTACTATAGCCACAATTTATCCTACTATTAGAGGCTTTCGTCTGATGATTGATGTTGGTGCTAATCTTGAAGCAAAACCAGAGATGCTCTATCAGTTTGCCAATATGGGCTGTATTTATGCTAGTGATGTCATGGGAATTTCGAATCCCCGGGTAGGTTTGCTGAATGTTGGTGAAGAAGAAGAAAAAGGAACGGAAACCCTGAAAAAAGCACATAAGCTTCTTAAAAATATGGAAGCTTTTGTCGGAAATATTGAAGGCAGAGATATACTTAACGGTAAAGCCGATGTATTTGTTTGTGACGGTTATGTCGGTAATGTCCTGTTGAAATTTGGTGAATCCCTGCCTGATATTCTCGAGAAGTTAGTTTATAAAGTAATTAAAGAACAAAATATCTCCCGGGAAAATGCCGGACTTGTTCAACAGTTGTTGAAAAAATCATTTGAACCTTTTGATTACCAGAAAGTCGGCGGGGTACCTTTCCTCGGCGTCAATGGTGTCAGCCTTGTTGGCCATGGCGGCAGCACCCCCACTGCAATGAAGAACATGATATTCAATGCTGTCAAAATAGTCGACGCCAAGATTAATGATAAAATTGTCGCCTCATTAAATAACCCTTTGAATGTCGAATAACAGTAGAGCTAAAATTACCGCTATTGGCCATTACCTCCCCGATTACGTAATGACAAACAAGGAACTGGAAAGCCTTGTTGATACCAATGACGAGTGGATCCGGACCCGTACCGGCATCCATGAACGAAGAATATTAAAAGATCCAGCCAAGTCTACAGCATTCATGCTGACGCAGGCCGCAAAGGAGATCCTTGACAAACGCGGCATTGATGGCAGCGAGATTGATGCTATCATAGTAGGCACCGTAACGGCTGATTATCTTTTCCCTGCCACAGCATGCCTCGTGCAAAGAGAAATTAATGCTGATAATGCTTTTGGCTTTGACATATCTGCAGCCTGTTCAGGGTTTTTATATGCACTAACAACCGGTTCATCTTTGATCGAATCAGGCCGTTATAAAAAAGTGCTTGTTTTAGGTGGTGATAAAATGAGTGCGATTACGGATTATACGGATCGGACAACATGCATTATTTTTGGAGATGGTGCAGGAGGGGTTTTACTTGAACCATCTGACGACGGGACCGGTGTTATTGATTATGTGAACCACTCAAATGGCGAAGGCTCCGAAGCTTTATTAATGGAGGCAGGAGGAAGTCTGAACCCATCGTCACCGGAAACCATTCGTGACCGAAAGCATTATCTTAAACAAGACGGGCGGACTGTTTTCAAAAAAGCTGTACAGCGCATGGCTGATGTCTCTATTGAAATCATGGAACGCAACAACTTGGCTCCCGATGATATCAACTGGTTGGTTCCCCATCAGGCTAACAGGAGGATCATAGAAGCCACGGCCAAACGCATGGAGATCAGCATGGACAAAGTTATGGTCAATATCCAGAAATATGGTAACACGACAGCCGGAACTATACCTCTTTGCTTAAGTGACTGGGAAGATAAACTCAATTATGGGGACAATCTCATTTTGTCAGCCTTCGGCGGTGGATTCACCTGGGGGGCAGTCTGGGTCAAGTGGGGGATCAAATAATGAAAAAGGCTTACGTTTTCCCCGGACAGGGTTCACAAGCTGTGGGCATGGGTAAAAATCATTATGATCATAATCCCGCATTCGCCCGATACTGTGATCAGGCTAATGAGATATTGGGATTTGATCTTACGGAAATCATGTTTACGGGACCCGAAGAGACACTACGGCAAACCGAATATACCCAACCGGCTATTTTCCTGCATTCGACTGCCTTATTTGAAACCTTGAAGCAACAGCCTGATATGGTTGCAGGACACAGTCTGGGTGAATTTTCCGCATTAGTAGCTTGCCGTGCCATTACATTTGAGCAGGCTTTAGCTACGGTCAGAAAACGTGGTTTGCTTATGCAAGAGGCCGGAGTTCAACATCCCGGAACCATGGCAGCGGTAATCGGCATGGAAGATGATAAAGTTGAGGAGATTTGCGAAAAAGCTTCACAAAGAGCAAAACTCCCGGTTGTAGCGGCAAATTATAATTCAAAAGGCCAGTTGGTGATATCCGGTCATGCAGAGGCCGTTGATGTTGCCATTGAACTTCTAAAGGAAGAGGGCTGTAAACTGGCCAAAAAGTTACCTGTGAGCGGTGCTTTTCATTCCCCTTTGATGTTGCCGGCTTTTGAAGGTTTGGAAGAAAACCTTAAAACTCTGGAAGTCAGTAAACCTGTTTGTCCGGTCTACAGCAATTACACGGGTGAGGCAACCAGCAATCCTGATGAGATACGCTCTAATCTTCTTAACCAATTATTGAACCCCGTTCGCTGGACTCAGACGATGGTCAATATGAACCATGATGGGGCTAGTCTGATTGTAGAGGTCGGGCCGGGAAAAGTATTGCAAGGTCTGGCTAAACGAACCATAAAAGAGTTCGAAACCTATGGATACGAATAGAACAGAAACCCTAATGCGACAGTTTAATGCTGGAAAACTGATATTGTAAAATGAAAAATAAGAATTGCCTCATTACCGGTGGTGGCCGTGGAATTGGAAAAGCCATAGCTTTGCATCTTGCCAAAAGCGGTGCTAACGTTGCTATTACCTATTCGCGATCTGCCGATGCTGCCAATGAAGTTGTAAAGGAAATTAAAGCGCTTGGATGTAAAAGCATGGCTTTACAGGCCGACGCAGTAGATGGAAGCAGAGCCGCTGAAGTTATCAAAGAAATTACCAATGCCTGGTCTACACTCGATGTGTTGGTTAATAATGCCGGTATTACCAAAGATAATCTTATCATGCGCATGAGTGAAGAGCAGTGGGATGATGTGATCCGCACTAATTTAAAAAGCGTGTTCAACTACAGCAAAGCTGTGATCAGGCCGATGATGAAACAACGTCAGGGATCTATTGTTAATATTGGTTCGGTCGTCGGTGTTTCGGGAAATGCGGGACAAACAAATTACTCAGCATCAAAAGCAGGTATGATCGGCTTTTCAAAATCATTGGCCAAAGAAGTGGCGTCACGAAATATTCGCGTTAATGTCGTTGCTCCTGGTTATATTACAACCGAGATGACCGAGAGCCTGGATGAAAAAATATTGGATGGAATAAAAGAAGTAACCCCATTAGGAAGGCCCGGAAATGCTGAAGAGGTAGCCCAGTCTGTTGAATTTCTGGCATCCGATGCATCATCCTATATCACGGGAATCGTTTTAAGTGTAGATGGCGGTATGGCAATGTAAATTGCTATATTAACGTAGTTTTTGCGAGTACAAAATCAATTTTTATAATAAACAATCATTATCGTAAACTTTCCCTTATATTTGCGATATAACTAACTCAAAAATAATAATACAAGGTATAAAATGGCTAAAGACGTAGAAGCACAAGTAAAAGCAATCATTGCTGACAAACTGGGCGTTGATGAATCAGAAGTAACTACAGATGCAAATTTCACAAACGATCTCGGCGCTGATTCTCTCGATACAGTTGAGTTGATCATGGAATTTGAAAAAGAGTTTGATATCAGTATTCCGGACGAAGATGCTGAAAATATTGCAACAGTAAAAAATGCTGTAGAATACCTCAAAGGGAAAGTTTCCTAATTTAACCTGTTCTAATGTCAAAAAAACGAGTTGTTATAACCGGTATGGGTGCTCTTACACCGGTAGGTAAAACCGCACCTGAATTTTGGAACGGTTTGATATCTGGAAGAAGCGGCGTTAAACCAATTACGCACTTTGACGTATCAAAATTTGCTACAAAGTTCGCCGGTCAAATTGATGATTATAAAGCGGAAGATTATCTGGATAAAAAGGTTGCCAGGCGTATGGACAAATTTTGTCAATACGCCATGGTTTCTGCCGATGAGGCTGTCAGAGATTCCGGTTTGGATCTGGATGCAATAGATAAAAACCGTGTTTCTGTTATGATAGGAACCGGTATCGGGGGTTTTGAAATATTTTATCGTCAATCTATCGACCTTTATGAAAAAGGGCCCCGTGCCGTTAACCCTTTCTTTATCCCGATGTTGATCCCGGATATTGCATCCGGGCAGGTTTCTATAAAGTATGGGTTCCGCGGACCTAATTTTTGCGCCGTTTCTGCCTGTGCAACCGGTTCACATAACATCGGGTTGGCTTACGATTCGATCCTTAACGGACAAGCTGATTACGCTGTTTGTGGCGGAACCGAAGCCCCTGTTTTTGAAATGGGAGTTGCAGGCTTTAATGCTATGCGTGCCATGTCAACTCGTAATGATGATATGGAAACAGCTTCACGGCCCTTTGATGCAACACGTGACGGGTTTGTTCTCGGCGAGGGCGCAAGTATTCTTATGCTTGAGAGCCTGGAATCCGCGCAAAAACGCGGTGCACGAATCTATGCGGAAATTGGTGGCTATGGTTTTTCCGGTGATGCCTATCATATAACGGCGCCTGATCCTGAAGGCCGTGGTGTGATTTTGGCTATGGAGAATGCTCTGAAAGCATCAGGCGCCAAACCGGAAGAGGTCGGGCATATTAATATGCACGGTACATCTACACCTTTGGGTGATGTTGCCGAGACCAACTCCATCAAAAAAGTTTTTGGTGATCATGCATACAAGATCAATCTTAACTCTACCAAATCAATGACGGGGCATATGCTAGGTGCAGCGGGTGCAGCAGAATCAGTTGCTTCGATTTTGGCTATATATCATGGCATGGTGCCGCCGACCATTAATTACAAAACCCCTGATCCAAAATGTGATCTGAACTATACAACTAATGAAGCAGAAGTACGGGATATTAAATATGCCCTGAACAATGCTTTTGGGTTTGGCGGTCATAATACGACCGTCGTGTTTAAAAAATATCAGGAATAAGAATAAAGTGTTTCGAAGAATACGAGCGTATTTTAATAAAAAAGGGGCGCTCGATTCCGTCTCCGCCCAAAAGATTGCTTTCCTTGAAAAGGTTATCGGTTCGCGTATTCGGAAACCTTTGTTCTTTTTAAAAGCATTAAGGCACAGGTCCAGCCTGATTGAAAAAAAACTGGATCCGACAGAATCATACGAACAATTTGAGTTTTTAGGTGATGCTGTTTTGGACCTGGTAGTGTCTGATATTATATTTGAACGCTATCCTACTGAGGATGAAGGTTTTATGACCCAGCTTCGGGCTAAACTTGTGAACGGTAAGACCCTTGCAGGGCTGGCACGTAAACTTGAACTGGCTTCGGTGATAGAGGTTGGGAAAAGAGTAAGAGATCAGGGAATTGAGCATTCAGAGGGTGTGTTAGCCGATACGTTTGAGGCCTTAGTTGGCGCTTTATATACAGAGAAAGGATACGCATCTACTTATACTTTCGTTTCTAAAATATATGAACGCTATACTGACTTGGATGAATTAATCCTTTCGGAAGATAACTACAAGAGCCGTTTGCTGGAGTTAGCACAGGCCAAAAAACAATCTATTCCTGTTTACGAAATACTATCAGAGACCGGGCCGCCTCATCAAAAGAAATTTGAGGTAATTGTAAGAGTTGGCGGTGAAGTGAAGGGGAGTGGTTCTGGAAAAAGCAAAAAGAAAGCGGAACAAAAAGCAGCTAAAACAGCGTTGGAGAAACTGAATTCACCTTAAAACATTAGACAGGTAAAATATTATTTATCTACTTTTAGTTCATGGTTTATCAGTTGGTAAAATTTATTTATAGGCTAATATTATGGAAAGTCTCGATAGAGAATCACTACTCAGCGAAAAAAGCAAATCCGGACGAAAGGGGTACAGCCTCCCAAAACTGGATGTGCCCCGTTACCCTACCGATGAAATTATACCCAAAAGCTATTTAAGGAAAAGCCCTGTAGGACTTCCTGAGATTTCTGAAAATGAGGTTCAGAGGCATTTTGTGCGAATTTCTACCAAGAATTACCATATTGATAAGAATATGTATCCGCTTGGAAGCTGTACTATGAAGTACAATCCAAAGATCAATGAAAAGGCTGCTTCACTTTCAGGGACTTTTAATATTCATCCACTGGCACCGGATGTGGCCAGCCAGGGTGCTCTTCAAATTCAATACGAATTGAAAGAGATGTTACGAGAGATTGGTGGTATGCATGATGTGAGCTTGCAACCTGCAGCCGGATCGCAGGGTGAGCTAACGGGAATCATGTTATTTAAAAAATATCATGAGGAAATGGGTAACCACCATAAAAAATATATCTTGATTCCTGATTCAGCTCATGGAACCAACCCCGCATCTGTGACTATCAGCGGCTATGAGGTTATCAATATCAAAAGTAACACAGATGGCCTCACCGATATGGAACACCTCAAGAGCAAGCTCAACGATGAGGTTGCCGGTATGATGCTAACGAATCCCAGTACACTGGGGTTGTTTGAGAGTCAGATTATGGAAATTCAGAAGCTTATTCATGATGTGGGTGGGCTAATGTATATGGATGGTGCTAATCTTAATGCACTGCTTGGTCTTTCAAGACCGGGGGATATGGGTTTTGATGTAGTCCATTTTAATTTGCACAAGACATTTTCTACGCCACACGGCGGCGGCGGACCCGGAAGTGGACCTATTGGAGTATCTGATAAAGTCTCACCTTATCTGCCGAGACCGGAAGTGAAATTTGATGGCAAAAATTATTATCAAGATTACAGCAACTCGGACAGTATTGGCAAGGTACATAGTTATTACGGCAGTTTTGGGATGATGGTCCGTGCGTGGGTGTATATTCGTATGCACGGTGCCAAAGGATTAAAACGAATTAGCGAAAATGCTATTCTAAATGCCAATTACATTTTGCACAGGCTAAAGGATTATTATGATCTGCCATTTGAAGGTCCTGTAATGCACGAAGTGATATTCTCAGGAAACCGCCAGAAAAAACAAAACGGCGTAAAAACGTTAGACATCGCTAAACGGATTCTGGATTATGGTTATCATGCCCCCACAATATATTTCCCGCTCATCGTGCCTGAATGCATTATGATTGAACCAACGGAATCCGAAGCAAAAGAGAATATCGACGGGTTTTGTGATGCCATGATAGCCTTAGCGGAAGAAGCGAAGAGCAATCCTGAAATTGTAAAAACAGCACCGCATAATGCTGGAACAAAGCGATTAGATGACGCTTATGCAGCTAAAAACATCAATGTGCGTTGGAAAAATCGTTATGATGCTGTAAAAGAGTCCGAACTTGCCTGAATTGCGGAAAATGTATATATCGCAACCAGGTTATGGTTTAAATGTTATGACAAGTTCGCGGTGAAATAATATTTTTATAAGCATTCTTTGCAAGCTTGCCTGTTTTTTTAATATTCTATCTAAAAGATTTATAAATCAAAACCTTATGGCACAGACAGCACTCAATATAAAAGTTCAGAATATTTCTAAATCGAAGCTTCCTGATACCGATTTCAGTCAACTTAAGTTCGGTGAGACATTCTCAGATCACCAACTCGAAATGTTTTACCAAAACGGAAGGTGGGAACAACCTGAAATTAAGCCATATGGTAAGATAGAGGTCATGCCATCTATGAATGTCCTCCATTATGGTCAGGGTGTTTTTGAGGGGATGAAAGCATTCAGGTATAAAGAAAATGACGTAAACATCTTTCGACTGGAAAAGCATTGTGAACGTTTTGCTACATCAAGTCGGCGAATGAATATTCCGGAAATTGATCCCGGTGTTTTTATTGAATCGGTTAAAGCTCTGGTTGACCTGGATCGCGGCTGGGTGCCTGGTGAGAAATACAAAAGTCTGTATATCAGGCCGTTTATTATGGGAACTGATGAATCTCTTGGGGTTAAAACATGTTCAAACTACCGCTTTATGATCATCACATCGCCTGTAGGAAACTATTACAGTGAAGGAATAAAACCTGTTTCACTGACGACTATGCCGGAATATGTTCGTGCCGTAAGCGGAGGGGCCGGATTCGCTAAAGTACCCGGTAATTATGCAGCAACCTTGTACCCTGGCTCTACGGCACAAAAGAAAGGGTTTACCCAGGTAATGTGGCTGGACGCCATCGAGCATAAATATGTTGAAGAAGTAGGAACTATGAATATGTTCTTCCTTATCAATGATACATTGATTACCCCTCCCTTAGGCAAAAGTATACTTGCAGGAGTTACACGCCGAAGTGTCATAGAGCTAGCCGAAGAATGGGACATCTATCTTGAAGAACGTCGGATATCTATCGATGAGCTTATTGATGCTTCAAAATCCGGAGAACTTAAGGAAGCGTTTGGGACCGGTACAGCGGCTGTGATCTCACCGGTTGGCCTGATTCATCATAAAGGGACCGATATTGAACTTGATCGTAAAAAAATGGGCCCTGTTGCTCAAAAGTTTTACGATGAAATTACCGGAATCCAACATGGCGATATCGAAGATACCCATGGCTGGTGCAATATTATTTGATCGCTAGATTATAACCCACAGATTATGAATAACTCTATACCATGAAAGCTTATCTGGATTTAGTTCAAAACGTATTGGACAACGGGGTCCGCAAAACTAACCGAACGGGTATTGACACCATTTCATCTTTTGCCCAGTTCTATAGAGTAGATTTATCTCAGGGGTTTCCTTTGCTGACCACTAAGAAAGTTTATTTTCGTTCTGTGATCCTGGAACTGCTATGGTATTTGCGTGGAGAGGACCACATTCGCTGGCTTCGTGATGAGAATGACTGCCATATTTGGGATGCCTGGGCTGATGAAAAGGGGCATGTAGGACCCATTTACCCGGTTTTATGGCGCAGGTTTCCTGGCAATGTGGATGAAGTTGGGAAAAATGGAAAAAACGAAACAAACAAATCTGAGTTTGATCAGCTAAAAGAAGCTATTCACACATTGAAAACCAATCCTAACAGTCGCCGAATTGTAGTAAGTGCCTGGCATCCGGGGTTGCTTTCCCAAATGGCATTGCCACCCTGTCATATTATGTACATTTTCAATGTATCAAACGGTAAACTGAATTGCCATCTCACCCAGCGTTCCGGTGACATAGCATTGGGAATACCATTTAATTTGGCTTGTTATGCAGCACTTACAATGGCCGTTGCCCGGGAAGTAAACCTTGAGCCGGGTGAATTTGCCCATACAATTGTGGATGCCCATATTTACGAGAACCACATTGATGGTTTAAAAGAGCAGCTGACGCGTAAGCCAAAAGAACTTCCCAGGCTGGAGATCTCTGAAAAGCCGTTTGATGAGCTTGCGTTCGAAGACTTCAAGCTTTATGGTTACAATCCGGATCCTGCTATAAAGTTTCAGGTTGCCGTATGAAGCTCGATATCATCGTAGCCCATGCCCAAAACCTGGTGATAGGCAAAAACGGTAAATTGCCCTGGCATATATCTGAAGATCTGAAACATTTCAAAAAAAGGACTATGGGTAAGCCTTTGCTTATGGGACGCGGGGTCTTTGAAGAGTTCGGAGGCAAGCCATTGCCCGGCCGGGAGAATGTTGTACTCACACACAAGGAATTTGAAGGTGTAAAAACTTTCGATTCTATACCAAAGGCCCTTGAATATCTCAAAGATCATCCGAAAGTATACATCGCCGGTGGCGGTCAAGTTTACAGCCAATTTATGCCTATTGCAGATTCGATGGAAATTACAGAAATTCACAGAGACTACGACGGAGACGTCACCTTTCCTGAATATCGCCATCAAATCAGTAATATCTGGAAAGAGGTAAACCGTGAAGATTATGATGATTATTCTTTCGTGGATTACGTGAGAATAGGAGAGAAGGGGTCGTAAATTTGTTGGTTGTATATTCACTTCGCTCATTTTTGTAAATTGGTGGATTGGCAGTCTTAGTTTATACGACCACAAATCCACAAATCACAGATTCACCAACAACCAATTCATAAAAATAATGCGATTTTGCCTTCTCTCGGCATTAGCAATAACATTATTTGCTTCGGCCGTATCTGCCCAACACGATATCCTTGACTCCGGTGGTAAGCTGCTACCAGAGCAAGCATCATATAATGTCCATTATTACGATTTAGATATTTTCATCGAACCTGCCGACAGCAGCATTCATGGTAATGTGATCACTCATGCTGAAATTGTGCATCCATTAGACCATTTTGTGTTGGATCTGGATACGGTTTTTACTGTTCATAGGGTCAGTTATTTAGGTAAAGATCGCGATCCTGGTGCTTTGCATTTTGAAATCAAAAATGGTCAGATATGGGCGTCTTTTCCCGAAACACGTCAACCCGGTGATCGTGTAATGATTGAGGTTGAGTATGGAGGAAAGCCCAGGGTAGCACCTAATCCGCCCTGGGAAGGAGGGTTCACCTGGGAGGAAACGTCAGACGGTCAGCCATGGATCGGCGTTACCAGTCAGCTGAACGGTGCTGATATTTGGTGGCCTGTAAAAGATCATCCCTCTGACAGAGCGGACTCAGTGTCACTGAATATAACCGTACCCGATCCATTGGTCGCGGCGGGTTCAGGTAAGCTGCGGGAAGTAGTGGATCATGATAATGGCTTTTTGACCTATAAATGGTTTGTGTCCACACCGATTAACAATTATTCTTTATCCTTGAATGTCGCACCCTATGAAGTTATTGAATGCGATTATACAAGCATCACAGGTAAGTCATTCCCTATGTATTTCTGGGTATTACCTGAAAATTATGATAAGGCTGAAGAGCTGTTTGTACAGATTAAGGAGCAAATGACTTTTTTTGAGAAGTACCTGGGACCTTATCCATTTCGGGCAGATAAATATGGTGTGGCGGAAGCACCTTATTTGGGAATGGAACACCAAACGCTGATAGCTTACGGAGCAGGTTACCAGAACGATGTTCTTTTTAATACTGGTTCAGGTTTTGACGATTTGCATCACCACGAACTAGCCCACGAATGGTGGGGTAACATGGTGAGCGTATATGACTGGCGAGACTTCTGGGTTCACGAAGGCTTTGCCACCTACATGCAACCATTGTTTGCAGAACATTTGCACGGAAAGGACCAGTATCACACGTACATGGAAGTCATACATAGCCGCATCAACAATTCTATGCCAGTGGCAGCAAGAGATGCAAAGAGCACAAGAGAAATGTACGCTAATAGCGATGTTTATATGAAAGGTGCATGGTTTTTGCACACGCTGAGATTTTTGATTGGTGACAATGACTTCTTTAAAGCTTTAAAATTAATGTCCTATCCTGATCCCAAACTTGAAATGGCAACAGATGGCAGCTCATCAAGATTTGCGACAACCGAAGATTTTCTTACTATTGCTGAGCATGTTTCAGGCCGGCAACTGGAGTGGCTATTTGAAGTTTACCTCAGGCAGTCAGAGCTACCTATTCTCAACCAGGAAAGGGAAGAAAACAAGCTAAAGCTAAGCTGGTCGATCGTAAATGATATGCCATTTCCAATGCCTGTAGAAATAAAAGTAAACGGATCTAAAAAGCTAGTTCAGATACCTTCAGAAGGCGCTATCCTAACTCTTGATAAGGAAGATACCCTAGAAGTTGATCCTGATCACTGGATATTGCGGGAGTAACAGCAATCATTTATTCTTGATCTATTCCCTTCAAATGTACAATATAATGTTTCACCACTGTTTCGGTCAGGGCCTTTATGTTTTGGGTATCGGATGCTCTTGAAAACTCTGTAGCGGTATTGTCATTTTCCAGGATCCAGATGCTTTCGTTTTCGTATCTATAGGCTTCGTTATGGCTATAATCCTGGAAAAGGTAGTATGAAACGGCATCGCCATCGTGAGGCAACCCAAGCTTTTTCAATTGTTGAATGGTTCTTGCACGATAATCTGCCATTTGATTGGCAGTAGCGGCTTTTTTGGTGAAGGTCGTTCGAAAGTAATTTCGGTTTAAGAACCGTCTGCTTAGATCTGAGAGAATCGGGTCCTTTTCTCCTTGCCAGTATTTAATACTGGTTATAACATCATGGTCGTCAATCATGGCATATTCATGCATCATTTTTTTTGTGATACTTTTTTTTGCAGAGATATCGGTATTTAGGAAATACCGGAGCCCTGGAGATGCAAAGAAAATATCCTTTCCTTTTTGAAGCAAATTTGACACGCGCTTGAAGATAGCCCGCAGTAGTTGATCAGCGCTTAATGTTGTCTTGTGCTGGTATACCTGCATATACATCAATCTTCGCGAGGTAATATAGTTCTCAACGGCATATATACCTTTTTTTTCAACCACCATGTTCCCCTGGTACACTCGCATGGTTTTTATAATGCGGTCAATGCCCACCGAACCTTCGGTAACACCCGTAAACATGCTGTCCCGTTTGAGATAGTCCAGCCTGTCCATGTCCAGCTGTGAGGAGACCAATTGGGTTAAAAACTTTTTATGATAATTATTGGTAAAAATGGCAATGGCTGTATCCAGTGCACCCTTGAATTCACGGTTAAGATCTTTCATAAAGGCCAGGGTCATCATTTCGTGATTGAAATGACGAATAAAGGTATTTTCCAGCGTATGCGAAAATGGCCCGTGCCCAATGTCATGCAAAAGGATAGCGATCAGGGTTCCTTCATATTCCTTATGCGTGATGGTTGTTTTTTTCTCGCGAAGATTCAATAACGCCCGGTTAGCGAGCCCTAGTGAACCGATGGCATGAGAAAACCGGGAGTGTTCAGCACCCGGAAAAACCAGATAATCCAATCCCAATTGGCGAATCCGCCTTAAACGCTGCAAGTAGGGGTGATCAACTAATTTTAATATTATTCCTTTCGGAACGCTGATAAAACCGTGTACAGGGTCGGTAAATATTTTATACATGAAGGGTTACATAGTTAATCACAAAGGTGACAAAGTACTGAAAAAGAATGAAGCGGGGAAGTGGATAATATGGCAAAGGGTAAATCAACCTATAAAATCAACAACAAACAATATCAAGTATAGTTTTTATATTGAGCTTTAATATGTTAATCCTTCTGGTGGGTTAAATTTTCAGGACTTGCGTAAAGCAGGTATATCATTGACTCATTTTAAAAATTATAAACTATATGTTCGATAAAAAAGCCACTACTTTTCTTGAAGAATTATTAATTACCCCTAGTCCGACCGGATTTGAGGCCAATGGACAAAAAGTCTGGACTAATTATGTAAGCCAATCAGCTGATGACATTGAAATTGATGCCTACGGGTCGGCCTTCGCGAGACTTAATGTTACAGGTACCACGAAAACCGTAATGCTCGAGGCCCATTGCGATGAGATCGGCATGATTATTCAGCATATTGACGATTCCGGGTTCATTAGCGTGAATAGACTAGGTGGAAGCGATCCGGCCATAGCCCGGGCAAAGAAGGTATACATCCATTCCCGCAAAGGACGGGTTGCCGGAATTGTTGGTAACACCGCTGTACATCTTCAAGACAGAGATAATCAAAAGCAGCCGGGCTGGAAGGACCTGTTTATCGATATTGGGGCCCAAAATAGAGACGAGGCTCTTGAAATGGTTCAAATAGGTGATCCTGTGACCTATGCTGACGATTTTGAGTTTTTATCAGATGATCTTCTGTCAGGCCGTGCACTTGATAACCGGATTGGTGGATTCATTATAGCTGAAGTCATAAGACGCTTATCTTCACGGAAAAAGGACCTAAAGGTAAATGTAGTAGCTCTTAATGCCGTTCAAGAAGAAATTGGCGGTTTTGGTGCCCGTATGATGAGTTACCGTCTCATGCCGGATGCAGCTTTGGTCACAGACGTAACCCATGCTACCGACACGCCGGGCATCAACCAAAAAGAGCATGGTCGTGTAAAGCTTGGTGACGGACCAACAATAACTCACGGGGCAGCCAGTCATCCTAAACTAATAGAACGCATTGAACAAGTTGCTGATAATAAGGAGATTCCTATACAGCACGAAGCTGCGGGAGTACGGACCGGAACCGATACGGATAGTATTTATTATCAGCAAAGTGGAATTCCGAGCGCTCTAATTTCATTGCCGCTTCGTTATATGCATTCTCCCGTTGAAATGGCCTCTATGGTGGACGTTCAAAATCTTATTTCTCTTATGGAAGAAGCTGTAATCAGTATGGAGAAAATGGAATCATTTCGTGTACTTGATAAATAAACCATTAATATGTTATCCTACAATTAAATACATAAAAAACGCAATATGAAAATAAAGTCCCTTTTGTTTACGGCTTGTTGTGTAACGCTGATAGTGGCGGAGTCCGGAATAGCCCAGAATTCCCCGTCAAATCATGAAGCATTTCAGCCACTTACAATGCCTTCATCAACACCTTTCAGAACAGGCTCCGGCGTGCCGGGACCCAATTATTGGCAAAATGATGTTAATTACCTTCTTGAAGTGTCTTTAGACGATCAAGACCATGAAATATCAGGGTCTGTAACCATTGACTACACAAATAACAGTCCGGATGATTTTCCCTTTCTCTGGTTAATGCTTGATCAAAACCTGTTCCACTCCGAATCACGTGGCTCAAAAGCAACCCCGTTAACGGGATCACGGTTCGGAAGCCATGGGTTTGATGGCGGGATGGCTATTTCTAATGTTACGGTCGAACATGATGGCGCTACCTATGAACCGGATTACGTGATCACTGATACGCGCATGCAGCTTCGGCTTGACGATGAGCTAAAAGCAAAAGGCGGAGACATAACGGTATCCATGGATTATGAATATATTATACCGTTGAACGGATCAGATCGCACAGGTCGCCTGGAGACCGAAAACGGCTGGCTATACACTATAGCTCAATGGTATCCCAGAATGGCTGTTTACGATGATGTGTCTGGATGGAACACCAGGCCTTACCTGGGTGCCGGTGAGTTCTATGCCGATCACGGCGATTTTGAAATGAAGATCACCGTGCCGCATGATCATATCCTGGTTGCCTCCGGCGAGCTGTTGAACCCCGATGAAGTTTTAACCAGGAAGCAGAGAAACAGGCTCAGGAAAGCAGAGAAGAGTGAAGAAACAAAATATATTATTTCCCCTGAAGAAATCGGGAAATCCAGCAACAGGCCCCAAAGTTCGGGTAATTTGACCTGGCACTACAAAATGGAAAATACCCGTGATGTGGCCTGGGCATCATCTAAGGGCTTTATTTGGGATGCTTCAGGTGCGGAGATGCCAAGTGGTAAAACAGTCCTGGCTATGTCAGTGTATCCTATCGAGAGTGATGGGGATCATGCATGGGGACGTTCAACTGAATATACCCGCGCCTCTATTATGCATTATTCCGAAAGATGGTTGGAGTATCCTTATCCGACAGCCATCAATGTGGCAGGTATGGTTTATGGAATGGAGTACCCTTCGGTATCTTTCTGCAGTTGGGAAGCTGAAGGTGCAGGCTTATGGGGTGTAACCGATCATGAATTCGGCCACAACTGGTTTCCAATGATTGTAGGCACGAACGAGCGCATGTACATGTGGATGGATGAAGGGATGAACACATTTCTTAACCATTACAGCACCCTCGCGTTTAATGATGGTGAATATCCACCGCGTTTCAACTCTGCACGTTACCTTGCACCTATGTTGAATGTTGATAACCTCGAACCCATAATGACTCATCCTGAGCAGATTAGCGAACAAAACCTTGGCCTGGTGGGTTATTTCAAACCGGCAGCAGGACTCATTCTTCTAAGAGAGGAAATATTAACTCCGGAGCGCTTTGATTATGCTCTTCAAAGTTATATAGAAGAGTGGGCATACAAGAAACCCACACCAATGGATTTCTTTCGGTTTATGAACAATGCAACCGGTGAGAACCTGGATTGGTTTTGGAGAGGCTGGTTTTATGAAACCTGGGTACTCGATCAATCTGTTGAGGAGGTAGAGTATGCTACTGATGATACAGAGGACGGTACATTAATCACCATTGCCAATAATGAAGACCTGGTGATGCCGGTAGTGGTAGAGGTGACAGATGCTAATGATAATGTAGAAAGATATGAATTACCTGTTGGCATATGGCATCGTGTAAACGAATGGACACTTGAGCACAATTCAACTTCTGAAGTTATTAAAGTGGAGATCGATCCCGATAAACGTCTTCCGGATGTTAATCCTGGAAACAATGTTTGGGAGAAGTCTGCTCCCTAACGAGAAGGTTTTGCCTTCAAATTGTGAACAAAAAAAGGCCGTTGCATAATACAAGGCCTTTTTTTATAGCAATATAAAGTAATCCTTAGGAGTCTTTCTTTTTTTCCTGGATTTCAACTCGGATATCCTGGGCTAATTTTTTGAGATCTTGCAAAGATTTTCTAGCTCTGGTGCCAGCCGTTTTGTTGGCTTTGTTGTAAAACTTGTCCATATCATCCTCGAGGGTATCAATTATTTCTTTAACTTCGCTGAATCTGTTCATATAGTACTCCGTTATTTCATGTTATAATTAGCTTAAACAGGAGAATAGCTCACCGTTTGTGAATGAAGCTAAAGATTAGGATGTGATCTGTCAAGCAAAAAGATGCATTTATTAAAAATAAATGCCTTTTATACACCAATTAATGCCTTTATAAAATATTTAAAGAGGAATTTGTCTTATATATTATCAACAATTGATAGTTAGTTTATTTATTATAGTTATTATTATTATTCTTTTCTTGATGGATAATGTAAACTTTGTCTGAAAGGCATCAAAAATTGGATTAACACAAATGAAAAGGAACTTTAAATCTTAAAAATTGCTTAATATCTGTTCAGCGTATTTTTCTTAAGTATTGATAGAAACAGGATTAGCAATAGAACCCTATATTACCCGTTAATCTCTTTACGTGAAAGAAATTGAACACTAGACAAAGGTTTTATTGCTCAAGTTGTAATTGAATGATAGCAAAATATTTAAAGTGATACATGTAACCCGAATAGAGAAATTTAACGCTGCTCACCGTTTGCATAATCCACAAAAAAGTGACGAGTGGAACCTGGAAGTTTATGGGGTCTGCAACCATGCAAACTGGCATGGCCACAATTACATTATTGAAGTCACCGTAAGCGGGGAACCTGACCCGAAGACTGGTTACGTTATTGATTTAGGAAAGTTAAAGCAGGTAATACGGAATAGGATTGTATCTAAATGCGATCACCGAAATCTTAATTTAGATGTAGATTTTCTCCAAAACATTATTCCTTCAACAGAAAATCTGGTTTTTGCCTTCTATAATGAACTTAAAGATGACATTGCAAATGTTTGCACCAACGGAGGCCAATTGAGCTCAGTGAAGCTTTATGAAACTGATAAAAATATGGCTGAGTATAAAGCCCCTGCATTCGTTTAACAGGATTTTGATAACAGAAGTGTTAAATTCAGATGGTTTTTAAAAAAAATGATTACTACAGATTTGAAAAAGTATTACGACCCTACGTTTACCGTCAGTGACCTTTATAAGGCAAGTTTGCCCGATCTTCAAAATAGCTCTGCAGCTTCAATTCAGGGAGCAAAAGTACCCATTCAGCAGGTTGGCATTTCAAATTTTAGGTTACCCTTAACTTACCCTAAACGTGACGGAGACGGCTTAACATTAGAAACTTCGGTAGATGGATATGTAAGCCTTGATGCTGATAAAAAAGGCATTAATATGAGCAGGATCATGAGGACCTTCTATAGGTATAAGGATAAACCTTTTACAAAAGATATCCTTGAACATATTTTGAAAGCTTATCAAAAAGATTTGGATAGCAAAGCCAGTTACCTTCGCATGGGGTTTAGTTGGCCAATGCTTCTTGAAAGCCTGCGGTCCGGACTTGAAGGTTATCAATACTATGACGCAGCCCTAGAGGGACAAATGGACGAAAAGGGTGAGCTGAGACGATTTATGCACCTTGATTTTGTTTACAGCAGTGCCTGTCCATGTTCTTTTGAACTATCAGAACATGCCCGGGAAACCCGTGGCATTATGGGTATCCCACACAGTCAAAGGAGTATTGCAAGTTTAACAGTGGAAATGGATGATATCCATCTTGAGGACCTGATAGAATTATGCAGGGACGCACTGGAGACCGAGACTCAGGTGATGGTAAAGCGGGAGGATGAACAGGCTTTCGCCGAAATGAACGGCGCTTACCAAAAGTTTGTAGAAGACGCTGCAAGGCTGTTGTTTGATCGTTTAGACAGTGAGCCGGGCATTAAGGATTTTGTTGTTCGTTGCAAGCATATGGAAAGCCTCCATAGCCACGATGCCGTCAGCCGAATTAATAAAGGTGTGATTGGTGGATTGAGGTAAAATAACACGATGTCAGCTTTTTGTTGAATGGTAAGATGCCAGAAAGCCGTTAAAGCGTATTATGCCACTATACCAAATAACCGAAATTAACAAAAAACTAAGGGCGGCAATCCACCAATATTCTGAAAAGGGACGGGATACAAGCGGTGAATCATTTCCATAAATCACATAAGAACCCCAAAGGTAGGGATCACTATTGCTAGCATTTATGTAGTCGATTTTTGTTTTGCGAAGTGCGGCATCTTTTGAATAGCCCTGATTAAGGTAATCATAAAAAGAAACCGCCATAGTGGAAGCTGTTTTATCTCGTACTGACCATAAGTTCATGACAAGGCTCTGTGCGCCTGCATAAGTGAAAGCTCGGCTTAAACCTACTATTCCGCTTCCCTGGATGTAATTGCCCGAGCCCGACTCGCAAGAACTCAGCATGACCATCTCATTTGAGATATCCATTTCGAATAGTTCATAGGCATAAACCAGGCCGTCATTCCTGTAATCTGAACTATTGTCTCCGCCATGTAAGTAAATAACGGAAAATAAAGGGTCGGGATGAAAGACCTCACTATGTGAGGCCACATGCATCACCCTGCTGTTGCCGGCATTTGCGCGAAAAGCTTTTTCAGTGCCCTGATTGGATGTAAGTACTTTATTGTCAGGTAGCCTGGTTAACTTTTTATCGATACGGTTCACTTCACTTTCTGCATGCGGTAAAGAGGAGAGAGGCCGATCGTGATGCAAATTACTATCGAACCCCTCAAAATTGGATATACCAAATCCCAGAAAGCCGGTCTCGTGATCTTTATTTTCAGTGCCACTTTCTTGAAAATCTTTCAAAGAATTAACATAAGTTATTGAATAATCTTCAATGAGATAATAAGCAGATCCATAACTGTGTTTAGAATATACATTTCCTGTTGGCAGTACCTCGAGCGGCAGTCGGTATAAGAAATTATCAGGTACTACAAATAACTTGCTGTATTTTTGTTTGAGATTGTCTGACAGTATCTTTTCATAAATCCAATTAAGCTCAACAAGGTTCGTGTTTCCGTTTGAAAGGCCCTCAATAGCCTGCTCCACGCGCTGTATTTCTTCATTTGAAAAATGATCAGTAGTAAAGTTGATATTTGAAGATGAAATACTAGCCAGATACACTTTCTGGTTAAAAAGGGTGAAGTATAGAATAACCTCATCCCGTTTTAGCTTTTTTTGGATCTTCTGCAAATCGAATGAATCTGTATCAACGTTGCGTAATATCTTGCTTTTAAGTTTATTTTTCTCTGTGATAGTTTGAGTGATCTGATTATTGATTCCTACTCTTTCAGATCCATGGGCATCTCTAAGTTCATTTCTCAGGCGTTCCATCCGGTTGCTGAGAGCTAAGTCATGGATCAATTCTTCCTCATTCAGAATATTGGATTTAAGGGCGGGGTTATTGTAAAATGAAAACTTGCTGATGTTCTTTATTTCATCCAACAATGTTAATGCCTCTTCCGGGCGATCAAGATGAAGCAGGAGGTCAGTGAGAATTTGAAAATTATCAATAAATTCTTTCCCCATGCGCAAATGCCCGCTTTGGTAATCGGCGCTGTTCTGTAGCCTATCCATAATCTCTTTTGAGTAGGATTGCGCAATGGATAAAGCTTTATCGGGGTTATCCGCCAAAAGATAATAGCGTGCTTGAACATTTGATGATCGCAATCGTGAGCTAAAAGCTAAACTATCAATAGATTCTCTTTCCAGGTTATTAATATATTTTTCTGCTTCCGGTAACATATTCTGGTCCAGATATACGTCCGCAATTCGAGCCTGTATATCCAGCCAGTTGTTCTGGTCATCTCTTTCTTCCGTTAGATTACTTATTTCATCTAAAAGAGCTAATGCTTTTTCAATTTCTGATATTTCAAGGTAGGTTTTTAAAAGTTCTGTCCTGGTTAAAAGAAGTTGTCTATAGTTTTTTACTTCATTTGCCAATGCTTGAGAAGATTCTAAATAAGAAATAGCTTTATCATAGTCTTGATTACGGGTTCGCTCATACGTTCCCAATGACATGTTAATTCTGGAAAGTGCTTCTTTTTTTTCTGATTCCCTGGCTATTTTGGCAGCTTCATTCAGATAGGTTAAAGCTGTGTTCCAGCTTTCGTTCTTTTTATAGTATATATGGAGGTTATTTAAGTAATGAAGTTTGCCGCTTGTATAATCTGCTTCAATGGACTCATCCAGAGCGTCTAATTGAAATTGTAAGTAATTGTTGAACTCCCCGTTGTTTAAATAGGCAACGGCTAAATTATTCATTAACACAGACCGATGTTGGCTGCTTTGCAAGCCAACCGGGTCATTATATACATGCTGATATTCTTTTGATGCCGCTTGCATGTTGCCGATCCGGAACTGCATACTTCCATAAGCAACCCTGATCCTAAGCTGTTCTTCTTTGTCATCAATTAAATGTGACAACGGTATAAGTTGATTACGGTAAAACTGGAGCGCATCATGATAATTACCGGTGAAGTAAGTTGAAAAAGCAATTCTTTTGTACAGCCTTAACTTATAAGAGGAATTAGGTATGAATAAATCCTGATCGAATAAATGAAGTAAGTCGATAATCAGCTCATCCTGCGAAGTCCTGCTGGAACTATGGTGACTTTGCCCGTTAACAATCGTGGCTAACATCAGATGATGTATGAGCCGACCACTATTTTGATGTTTGTACAGATTTGTCCATTCTTCAAGAAGATCATTTATAAGGTAAACTTCTTCAGGTCCAAAATTCAGTCGGCTGAATAAATAAATATCTGATAGTTTAAATGGTCTCGCTGTAAATAATGCTTTTACATTATAGGGTTTACCAATTGCTTTGTTAAATATTTCTTGTTGGTGTGATGAAACCTGAATTTCTTTCTGTATACTCTCATAATAGTTTAAAGCCTCATCTGCCGGCAATTCATAAAGAAGGGCAATTAGCAAATTTGGATTACGGCTGCAGTCATAAGCATTGCGTAGCCGTTGGATTTTCTTTTCCTGAGATGAGCGTATATTGTGGATCTTGATAAACGGCCTAAAATAACAGTTATCTTTAAATTCTGGAAATTCTGCCAGGCTTTCTATAATATATTCTTCAACCTTGGGGTGGGCAGATGATAATTCATTTAAGGCCCAAAAATATTCTTCGGCCTGTTCATTATCGATTATAGCATCTATATAAAAATCGGCCTGGACAAAGGACTTTTCAAGGGTCCCGTCATCCAGGCCGATTACGGAATTAAAAAATAATATTGCTGCCAATATCATGAATCACACAATTGCTAACATTAGAAAATCTTTATTTAGCAGAATATATGATTTATAACAGCATTAAGCACAAAGTAAAAATAAAATATCAATCGTCATTAGGAGGGCGTGGAACGATAATATCTTCCCGCTCTTCTGTATCCAGAATAGGGTCATCACTGTTATCTGGCCCATCTGTTCCATAATCTTTTTCTTCCAGGGTAGGTGAATTATCAGTATCATCTGAGAAGTTGGCGTCATTAATTCCTGCACAACCAACGGTTATAAAAATAGCGAGAATGAAAGCAGAGATTTTCGAGGTGACAGGTGTAGGAAATTTCATAAGTTACTCCGGGTTTTGTAAGTTTAGATTTTTATACTAAATTTTTTAATGAAGCTGATTATAAATATGCTATTATAAATCTGCTGCTCTTACATTAAAATATTTTAAATAGCTGATTTATAATATTAAGATGTTTTTTTGAATGAACGTTATTAAAACTTACTAATTATTCATATAATGGCACATCATATTATTATAAGTTTATCAAACACATGCCGATATATATGGAAAATGAGTAATAGAATAGTAAATAAAGTATATTTTTTAAAAAACGTGTTTATTCACATTTCAATATCATGAGCCAAGGTGATCGAAACGCTCGCTTTTTTGATGCTCTAAGGGATAATAACAGCAAGGTCCTTAACGAAGAGTTCGGTGGGGTTCGCAAAGCCCTGGTTGATTATCTGGTTTTTACAAAAGGTGCCGACAGGCCAGGAGCAGAGGATGCCGTATCTATTGCTTTTATGAAATTATTGGAGGCCATCAAAAACAATAAAATTAAGAAGAAGGAAGCTTTATATAAATGGCTTTTATTGACTAGCAGGTCTATTTACAGGGATGAGAAAAACAAAATGATGAATAAGCTCACCGAACCTGATGAATTTGATGAAGAATTATATGTCGAGCCCGTACAGCAAATTGACCTCATGCGCGACCCCGAACGCAGCCGATTATTGGAGCTATGTATGGATTTGCTGACGGATGAGATGAAAGCCACCCTAGATTACCTCATCAAGTTTCCCAATGTCACTTTGGTTAAGGCAAGCAAGTTTTTACGCATTAGCTATATGACCTTGAGACGAAGGAAATCTCGCATTACCCACCAATTGCATGAATGTGTCCAGGAGAAGCTGCAACATGAATAGTTATGCCCTTTGTTCTATTTCATGCTTCCTGCCATTATTTTTTTCAGCATTACCTTTCTGCTCCATCATTCCATGTATCATATTAATTACTTCCTGAACTTCTGCACAGAGGGCTGTAATGAATGACCCTGGTCTTGCATGATCGATTGAATATTTAACGGCTTTCAATTCACTGGGGATGATCTTAACAGGTTTTTGTGCGTCAATTTGATTGATCCCCTTCAATAATAGCATAGATATTTCATCACGGGTCCGGCCTCGCAGGTCTTTGTCGTATTTGATGATGATTTCATCGAATATCTCACCTGCCGACCTTCCGAGTTCGATAATATCCTGGTCCCTTCGGTCACCAACAGCGGTTATAACTCCGGTTTTATGGGTAGCCTCTATGGTTTTTAAGTATCTCCCTAAGGCATTCATAGAGGATGGATTATGTGCATAATCTACCAGAAATTGAAAATCCTGGAAGTTGAACAGGTTCATTCTGCCGGGAATGGTTGTGGAATTTGGAACAAAAGATTTCAATCCTTCTTTGATGCATTTTAGGCTGAAATCGCTAATGCAAGCGGCCAGAACAACAGCCAGTGCGTTTTGGATGTTAAATTCTGCTGTACCGCCAAAAGTTAGCGGTATGTCGGCAACTCTTATAATTAGGGCCGCATCTTCATCATCTCTTATTACAATGTTACCACCCTCAAGGTAGGCCGCAAGGCCACCCGTCATGCAGTGCCGGACAATCCTCGGGTTATCCGGCTTCATGCTAAATAATGCGATATGACATGGAAGCCCTTCGGCCATAGCATATACATGGTCATCATCGGCATTTAATATCGCGTAGCCATTGGCGCTTATACTTTCTGGGACCACCCTTTTAAGGCTTGCCATTTGGCCCAAAGTGTGGATATCCCCTAACCCAAGATGATCTTCTTTTACATTGGTAACGATACCAATATCGCAATTGGAGAAGCCCAAACCAGCACGCAAGATGCCACCTCGTGCACATTCCAGGACGGCGAAATCCACGTCTGGTTCCCTGAGCACTATTTCGGCACTGTCAGGACCGGTACAGTCTCCTTGTTCGATTAACTTTCCGTTAATATAGATACCTTCGGTGGTCGTCAGGCCGGTATGGTAACCCGATAATGCCGCTATATGGGCCAGTAGTCGTGCCGTAGTGGTTTTTCCATTAGTTCCCGTAATGGCCGTTACAGGGATTCTCCCGTTTTCGCTTTCTGGAAATAATTTTTCAATGATTGGCCTGGCAACATTCCTCGGCCGCCCTCTTGTGGGCACAAGATGCATTCTAAGCCCAGGCTCTGCATTTACTTCGAGTACAACACCTCTGTTATTGTTCATTGGAAGGGTCAGGCAATTGGCCATAATATCAACTCCGCATACATCCAACCCTATAATCCTGGCCACACGTTCTGCCAATGCTGCATTATAAGGGTGTACCAAATCGGTAACATCAATGCCTGTTCCGCCTGTACTCAAATTGGCCGTAGATTTAAGGAATACAGCCTCATTACTTCCCGGCACGGAATTGAGGGCGTACCCATTCTTTTTTAAAATAAACCGTGTGGATTCATCAATCCTGATCTTAGTAAGTTCTTTCTCGTGCCCGCAGCCTCTGTTCGGACCACTATTAACGTTCTCGATCAATTGCCGGATAGTTGATATCCCATCACCGGTGACCATTGCGGGTATTCTTTGGGTAGCGGCCATGAACTTATAATCAACAAGCAGCATACGGAAATCACTGCCTTTAACCAGCATTTCAACAATAACCTTATTGGACACTTTCTGTGCTTTATGAAAAGCATATACCAATTCTTTCGGGGCTGTTATGTTTATTGACGAGCCTCGGCCATGGTTTCCATTGACAGGCTTTACGACAAGCGGATAACCTAATTCCCGGGCTGCTTCAAAGAGTGTTTCCTCATCGTGTACAAGTCTCCCTTTTGCTATTGGAATGCGTGCATCCTCCAACATTCGCCTGGTTTGGTCTTTATTACAGGCTATGTCCACACCAATGCAGCTGGTAGAGCTGATAATAGAAGATGATACAAATTTCTGTTTTTTGCCCTGTCCCAATAAAACCAAAGAATCATTATCCAGTCTCCTGATGGGGATGTTCCTTCTTTTGGCCTCATCGACTAAAGATTGGGTGCTGGGCCCGAGCATGTTCCCGCTTCGGATGAGAAGAAGGGCCTTAATATCATGCTCAATACTATATTCTTTTCTATCCGCCAGTGCTTCCGCAATTTTTATTGCAGCTTTAGCGGCATATAATCCCGCTTCTTTATAAGTGTATTCAAAAATTACATTGTAAACGCCAAGTTCTTCACATCGCCGGGTCTTTCCGAAGGAGCACGGCATTCCGGCCAAAAACTGTATTTCAATGGCAATATGCTCTATTACATGGCCCATCCAGGTTCCATCCCTGACCCTATCAAAGAAACCTCCTTTGTGGCCCTCAGAGCAGGCATGATTATGTAATGATGGAAGTAATGTTTTCAGGCGCGTATAAAAACCATCAATCGTGTTTGTTGGCTTATACTCATAATCCCCGATATCGAGTTTCATTACCATGAGCTTGTGCCGCTTTTGGGACCAAAAGTTTGGCCCTCGTAATGCTCTTAGCTCCCTAAGCTTCATATAAAGCTTTACTTTTTATTTTAAAGAAAATAGAATTAAAATATTTATTAAAAACCTATAATCGTAATTAATGATAAATACCCGTTTTTTGTATAGAACTAAACATAACAATCTGATTTATATTTTATACAATAAAATTGTATAAATCGTTAAAAATTAACCTTATATAAATCTTATAAAACGAAGCATAAGTAAACATAAGGCATGTATAACAAAAGAAATCCAAGTGGAATGCTTATTGCGATTGGGGGGAGAGAAGACAAGGGGCTAAAGATTGTTAAAGAGGGAGAACCTTTAACAGAAGAGTCCTCTTTTTTTGTTTCCGGTATTCTAAAAGAAGTGACTTCCTTTCTGAGTACCAGGTATTGTCGTATAGAAGTTCTTACAACAGCTTCATCCAGTCCGGAAAAAATGCAAAAGACTTATCAGGGAGCTTTCGGTAAATTAGGCTATACTAATATCGGGTTCATCCATATGCGGACCAAAGAAGATGCCGCCTCTTCAGAATATATAGAAAGAATAAGGAATACAGAGGGTATCTTCATCACGGGCGGCAGCCAGGCCCAATTTATGGATATCAATGAGGGTACAGATTTTATAAAAGAACTAAAAAAAGTTTATTGCTCCAAAAAGGTTGTAATTGCCGGCACAAGCGCCGGCGCTATGGTAATGTCAGCTTTAATGATTGATGTTGATGCCGATGATGAAGAAAATACCTTTGATGTTACACCAGGCCTTTCCTTGCTTAAAAAGGTCATAATTGATACCCATTTTTCCGAGCGTGGTCGCTTTTGGAGGCTTGCCGATGCAGTGGCGCAGCACCAGGATTATCTGGGGATAGGAATGGACGAAAACACAGCTATCGTTGTAAGAAATGGCTCGGATATGCAGGTTATAGGGTTCGGCCTTGTAGCACTTATTGAAGGACAAAATATAAGCCATTATGATTCACCCCGTGAAGGTGCACGCGAAAAGCTTACTATTGAAAATCTCGTTACCCATATACTCTCTAAAAATGACCAATGCAATATCACTGAACGGAAAATCGTGAAGAAGGGACCAACACAGAAGAAGAAGGGCTGACAATGAACATATAGCCACAAATTTATCTAAACGTTAAGATGAGCGCCACACCAACCCTCTCGCAGCACTTCAGGGGATTAGCCAGAGAGGTACGTGTTGGCTATTTCCAGGCACCTGCTTGTTTGGCTATTAACCGGGCATAATCTGCACACGTTTTGTCGTCTATCTGGCTTTTAAATGGACCTGTGTTGAGGTATGTGATATTTGACCATGCCGTGGTTAAATCGCTCCCTTTTATTTTACAATATTTACGTGTTTTACATACTATTTTTATTGATAGCTCTGACAATGAAAAACGTTAGCATCAAGCGCGGAACGGGGCCTGGTTTTGCCCATATTTCCGATGGTTCAAACCTTACCTAGCTCCATGGTAGCTCCATGAATTTTATGGAGCTACCATGGAGGTATTATGAAGAAGCTATGGAGAAATTTAGACCTTGTTATCAGCATGATATTTTGATGGAATTCTATCGGTATTGGGCGGGTTGGAGCAGGGGCATTTTACAATTAAGAATGCGCCGGGGCTAAAAAACAATGATTGTAAATATTTCTTCCATTTTCATCGCTTCGCGGAGCGTGTGGCACCGCTCCATTAAGCGTCCTCGCTTAATGAACTTGCACCCGTAAGCCCAGCCCTTATAAGGCACCCCTGGTTAACCAACAGCTGTGCCTGTACAATCAGCTAACTCTACTTGTTGCCGTTCTTGTTTTACCTCATCGCCCCGGGCGTTGTTCTTTCGTGAAGCGAGGACGCTTCACGGAGCGTGTTAGTTATTAAATTAATTTGTAAAGTTAAGTTAGTGCCATTTCCAAAGGGGCGGGTTAAACTTCTGTCGGAGTTTTTTATATGCTAAGGCAACCAGGGGAATTTCTTGAAATCCGGCTTTCTTTTCTCCAGATAGGCATTTTTGCCTTCCTGGCCTTCTTCGCTCATGTAGTAGAGCATGGTCGCGTTTCCCGCGAGTTCCTGTAATCCTGCCTGGCCGTCAACATCGGCATTGAAGGCTGATTTCAAGCAGCGAATGGCAATTGGGCTTTTTTCCAAAATCTCATTGGCCCATTTGATGCCTTCTTCTTCGAGTTGATCTACTGGGACAACAGTATTGATCATGCCCATATCGAGTGCTTCCTGAGCATTGTACTGCCGGCACAGATACCAAATTTCACGCGCTTTTTTTTGACCGATATGGCTGGCCAGATAAGAAGCGCCAAAACCGCCATCAAAACTGCCCACTTTAGGTCCCGTTTGCCCAAATACGGCGTTATCGGCGGCAATGGTCAGGTCGCATACGATGTGGAGTACATGTCCGCCGCCTATCGCATATCCGGCTACCAGAGCGATAACCGGCTTAGGCATAGTCCGGATAAGCCGCTGCAGTTCCAGGACATTAAGCCTTGGAACGCCATCATCACTCATGTAGCCTGCGTTCCCTCGTATTCGTTGATCACCACCTGAACAGAAGGCATACTTGCCGTCCTTTGCAGGGCCTTCTCCCGTCAAAAGCACCACGCCGATTTCTGTGTCTTCTCTGGCATCTAAGAAGGCCTCATACATTTCAGAAATAGTTTTAGGCCTGAATGCATTTCTTACCTCGGGCCGGTTGAAGGCGATGCGGGCAATTCCATTGGCTTTGTGATAGGTGATGTCTTCGAATGTTTTCATTTTGGATTGTCGTCTTTTTTGTTTCTGTTAGCTTTTTAAGTGGAGCACTTTGCCTCGATAAATTCTATAAGATTGACCAGGTATGCATCCGGGTTATCTAAATGCACGCGGTGCGAAGCATGTTCTATTTCACAGTATATGCTATTTTGAAGGAGGCGATTTAAGGTGTGGCCTTCTTGTTTAAATTTTTCGTCGTTTGACCCGGCTAATATAAGGGTTGGAATATTCAAAACAGCTAATTGATCGTGTAAAGGTGTCATACTTCCTGTTCCGAAGCAGAGTAAGCTGTTTTGCATCGCAATTGAATTTTGAGCTTGTTGGATGGCTTCAAGTTGTTCTTCAAGATCAGACGGTAATCGAATTCTGTTTTGGAACAGGGCAGCGTTATTCCATTCTTTGATAAATCGGTCTTTATCTTCCAGTATTTGCATGGCCCGGGTGCGATCAAGTTTCTTTCGTTGGACCCTCTCCGCATGATCAGAAATCCCGGCTGTTGTGCTTTCCAGAATAAGGCCGTGCAACAGTTCCGGATGCCGGCAAACGAATTGCAGAGCAAGCCTTCCGCCCATGCTATAGCCGTGCAGAATGAGAGAAGAATTTTCAAATTGTTTCAGAATTTCATATAAATCATCGAGCTGCTCGTTCGGAGCATAGCGTTGGGAATCTGCAGGAGCGTCGGTTTCACCATGGCCGATTAAGTCTATTAAAACAAGATTAACATGTTTAGTTAAGGGCTCAGTCAAATGGAAAAAGGAGGCTGAACTTCCCAAAAAGCCGTGAAGCATCACAAGCGTTGAAAAACGTTCATCCTTATGATGATGCTCAATCCAGTATTCTTTTCCTCTGACGGTAACTTTCATTTCCAGATATTTTTACGGATTTTCATGGAATCAGCGGAATCCGTAACACATTCCAGGATACTGATTCCCGGTTTACGGCTTAGTTCCTGAAACGCGGGCTTTA
This sequence comes from Balneolales bacterium, assembly GCA_040878115.1. GTDB lineage: Bacteria > Bacteroidota > Rhodothermia > Balneolales > Natronogracilivirgulaceae > JBBDMU01. Next base: position 14,691 of record JBBDMV010000141.1, on the reverse strand, counting down.
ATTCTCCTCTGTTCTTAACAGAAATAAAATCAATATTATGCGCTTTTGCTAGTGAAGCAAAATTAACCTGTTGAGGGGTTTCGAATAAACGGTTAAAACGCTCATCCTGCTCCTCAAAAGGAAGCATTTTGAAAATAGAGCCGCCGCTGTTGTTTATGACAACGATTACCAGCGCTTGTTCCCGGGAGAAAGCTTGAAGCAAAGCATTGGAGTCATGCAAAAAAGCAAGATCACCGGTGAACAACACCCCACCGCGTTTATTGCCCATATTACACCCTATGGCCGTAGATGTGATCCCGTCAATTCCGGCGGCACCACGATTTACAAAAACAGGTTGGCCAGGGTTCTCAAACATCCCAAAAGCATCAAAATCACGTACCGGAAATGAGTTGGAAAGAATGATGTTCAGATTGTCAGGTATCAGGGAAACAAGATCAAAGTAAACATGGGGATCAGACAATTTGTAATCTTGATCAAATAGTTCCATCAAACTCTTCTTGTAACTTCCCGAATGGCGTTGCCATTTCTTTAAAAAGGCATCACTTTTTCTCTGGAAATGTGGGATTGAAAGGGAGGGAAGATGGGCACGGCTTCTCAGGTTCAATGTGAGCGAAGCATTTTGTGGTCTGTCAGATTCGAACAGGTGAATATGCGGAATGCCGGCACATTCTTTTACCAGTAGCTCAAGACCTTTACTCACCGGTTCGTTTCCAAAACGAATGATCAGGTCAGGTTCCAGGCCCTTCCTGGTTTCCTTTCGGCGAAGAAATGCGTCGTACCCCCTAATCAGGAAAGATGAGGGCCCGTTTACCTGTGATGATGATTCTGCCAAAACAGGAGCATTTAGTTGTTTCCCCAGTTTTAATATAGTATCACCGCCCACAAGATGAGCAGGGCGGGGGCCGGCAATAATAACCGGCCGTTGAGATCGCTCCATCAAGTCTTCTACTTCATCGGGAAGATTTTGTGCATTTTTAGGCGGAAGGGTTTTAACTATTGGCGGGTGACCTTGCTGAATTTGGCCTATTGATTTTTTTTCCAGCATTTCCAGTACCTTCCGCCCAGGTTCAAGGGGTTTTCTGAAAGGGAAGTTGATATGGACAGGCCCTCCCTGATCAATGCTGGCGGAAGCGGCCTGACAAGCTAAGAACCTAAGCCTTGAAATATCCTCATCTTTCAAAACGGGCTCACCGGCGTCATGAAATAAAAGCGGGTAATCACCGAATAATTTGATTTGGTCGATGGTTTGAGAAGAACCTGTGAATCTCTGTTTTGGGGGACGATCAGCAGTGAGCACTAAAAGCGGTGTTTCTGACTGCCGGGCTTCAACTATAGCAGGAAAGTAATTAGCTGCCGCCGTTCCGGAAGTACAAACCAATGCAGCGGGAATGCCCGTTGATTTTGCGATACCAAGGCCGACAAAAGCGGCTGAACGTTCATCGAGAATGACGGTCTTGGTAAATCCTTTGTGTGTGTCAAAAGCAAAGGCAAGAGGGGTAGACCGTGATCCCGGCGAGATAACCACATGCCGCAGACCATTGGCATACAATTCATCAATAAACTGATGACACCAAAATGCAGGTTTATCTGCGTCGGCAATATCGGACATGAAGTATCGGTAAGGATGAATATATTAACAGCAAAAATCCATCAGGCGTGAACCTTCGTGGTCATGGTTTAAATTTTAACGCCATTCTCAACAGCGTTGAGCATGGGAATAAGCTTAAGCTTGGTTTCTTCCCATTCCGTATTTGGATCAGAATCCTCTACTATGCCACAACCCGCAAAGAATTGTATATTATTTTTCCGGATGAGTCCGCTACGAATAGCTACGGCAAATTCACAACGGCCATTGGTGTTGAACCAACCGATGGGCCCTCCGTACCAGCCTCTTTCAAACTGCTCGAGCTCCTGTATATGGGCAAGGGCGCTTTCCTGGGGGAAACCACCCACAGCCGGGGTAGGATGAAGCTTTTCAACAAGTTCCAGTGGGTCCATTGGGTCAGCCAGGGAAGCGAATATAGGAGTATAAAGATGCTGAACATTGGTAATCTTTTTGACTTCAGGCAAAGCAGGAAATTCAATGTCAGATGAAAACTTCTTCAGCTTGTCTTGAATGGAATCGACCACATATTGATGTTCTTCAAGGTCTTTTTGGCTCTCAAGCAACTTCTTCTCCAAACGAGCATCCTGTGATGCCGTTTTGCCACGGGATATACTGCCCGCCAAACCTTCTGTTCGCACATTGCTGGATTCCATTGAGACCAGTTTTTCGGGGGTGCATCCCATAAAACAGCTTTCACCGTTGAGCTGATAGATAAATGAGATGCAGTTGGTATAACTTTTCCTAAGCTGGTGCATCACCCTTGCGGGAATAACATCTTTGGCCAACCGAACATGATGCTGCCTTGCAATTACAATCTTTTCGAAAGTATTATCTTTAATCAGTGATACAGCTTTAAGGATCTTTTTTTCCCAGTTCCTATAATCTGTATTCTTGATCGGGATAAGATGAGTTCGCTTTTTCTTATTATCCAAAGTGCAACCTTTTATTAGTTTGGAAGCTAATTGCTCTTTGAAATTGACATATAAGTTGTGCAACTCATCTTTTATCTCCAGTGATGATGCTGCTTGGTTGATCCCCATTGTGATGGTTAGTATTGAAAACTTACCGTCTTTGATCAATGTCCATCCGGGCATCACGAAAGAAGCATTTCCAAAAGCATCCCAGGCACCGCTGAGCTTTTGATCAAAGAAGGAGAAGCCTCCAAAGAAATGAGGGCCGCACAGGCTATGGGAGATCTCACTATAACTGAAAATATTCTTTTTTAGATCATCTAGTTTATTTTTTATAGCCCGAAAACGATTCTTCCCGGATACCTTGATCATTTTGATTTTCTCGGCTGCGGCAATGGCAAAGTTCTTTTCGGGATGTTCCCAGTAATACTGAAAATTATTTTTTCCCCCCATGAGTTCAAGAACAGCCAAGGGATCAATATTATCAAACGGTATGCTTAACGAAATATAATTTGTCGCTGAACTCTTGTGCGCTTTTACGGAACTCTCTTCTATAAAACTATTAAAATCAGATCGTAAATAAAAATTTTCAAAATAATCTGCTTCCTGAGAAAAAAGGTGATTTCGAGAATCAGGCATAAATAAATGAGGCTCCTTAGTCCATATATTTAGATAACTTATATTCTTTCAATATAAATTGAAAATTAGAAATTTGCAAAGAAAATCGTTAATCAAACACTTTAATGAGCATTGTATTATCATTTTATGAAGATATTATAACTTCATCCTTTACTCTGGTTTTATATCTTTAGAAATAATTCATCAAGAGAGATGCTACTTATTACAAAGGCGCAGAATGCAAAAAGCAATTTTATTGTTAGTGATGATGCTTTTCATTACAACGTGCAATAAACAACCTGATATTGATCAGGTATTAAATTTAATAGAAAACGGAGAGCATGCCCTCGTGATGTCAATGTTGGAAAGGGGTTACAATAGTAATAAAGCCGATTCCGGAGGTGTCAGTTTATTAATAATGGCTTCCAAAACAGGTGATCTGGCTATCGTTGACCATCTGCTCAATGATAATGCAGATGTAAATCATCAGACAAAAAAAGGGATTACCGCATTAATGGTGGCTGCTAAAGAAGGTAATGTTCAGATTGCTGAAAAATTATTGAACAAGGGTGCAGATTTAAAGCCGGAAACGAGCCATGGCTGGTCAGCGTTGGTACTGGCTGCCCGGTATGGTGACAGAGAAACCCTTACGTTGCTGGAAAATTACGACAGGCCCATTTTAGCTTCAGACAATTAAAGATAAAAACAGCTCAAAGTTGTAAAAGCTTTAACTTCCTGGTTTTAATCAAGAGCGCTCATCATGCCTTGCATATGCAGCGCCTGGTCAGCCGCATTGCTGTTTTCGTATTCTTCAATAATTTCATTCAGATACTCCCGGGCACTTTGGTCTTGACCGGCTTCCAGAGCAGCTTGTGCAGCCATCAGTAGATTTTGGGGGGTAGTAGTGGTGTTGCGGTCCCAATCTGCAGCCCGTTTAAATTGGATCGCAGCTTCTTCATATTCTCCAAGATTTTCTAATATGATACCGTGAATAGAGATAGGGCCGACACCCAGTATCCCGCCTGGTGGCTCAAAATCTTCGATATAGTTCAAGGCTTCCTGGTTTTCTTCAAGCCTTAAGGCCGATACGGCAGCATAATAACGAGCAATATTGGCAGCATCAGTTCGAGGATATTCTTCTATGATCTCAGCAAAACCGGCGGTAAAATCTACATCATCACCATACAGAGCACTTTCATAATCGGTTTCTTCAAACATTTGCTCCGCGCTTACAAGCAGTTCCTGTGCTTCCGCTTCATGGGCCTGAGACTGGAGGTAGTACCATACACCCGCACCAATTAACACAAGTACTGCTACGCCGCCCAGTATTGCGGAGATTATGTTCTTTTGGATGAAACCGACAAAACGTGCGTAGGTTGTTACCAGGGCGTCGGCTTCGAGTTGTTCTTTGGAAAATCTTTTTGCCATTACATTTGATTAATTATTGAAATAAAAGCCCGTTAAGATACTACTGTTTTGTGAAAGTTGTTAACTATTGGAGTCAGGTTTATGAAGCTTGCCATCCGTTAGCTCATGCACAAAGTCAGATCGCTCTGCAATTTTAAAATCATGTGTAACCAGAATGAGCGATAGGTTTGCTTCTTCTTTTAGATTAAACAGAATATCCAGCATTAGCTCAGTGTTCCGGTCGTCAAGATTCCCGGTGGGTTCGTCGGCCATTATCACGTCAGGACCGTTCATCAAAGCGCGTGCAACGGCGACCCTTTGCTGCTCACCGCCAGATAATTGAGATGGCCTGTGTTCCATACGATTGCCAAGCCCAAGATTCTTTAAAATTAGAGAAGCTTTATCTTCCAGTTCGGTTTTTGACATTCCAGAAATTAAACCGGGCATAAAGACGTTCTCAAGAGCTGTAAATTCCGGTAACAGGTGATGGAACTGAAAAACAAAGCCTATTTTCATATTTCGGAACGTGGCCAGTTGATTTTCGTTCATCGTATTCAGATCAGCTCCATCAAATAAAACAGTACCGTTTGTGGGGCGATCTAATCCGCTAAGGATGTGCAAAAGCGTACTTTTTCCTGAACCGCTTGAACCAATTATGGTTGTAACCGTTGATTCGTGAATGGAAATATCCACACCGTCCAGAACGGTAATAGGGCCAGACCCGTTATTTCCAGGATATTCTTTATAAATGTCTTTTGCTGTAAGTATGCTCTTCACGATGTAACTTGAGTTTGGAAAGCCGGATATATTACCGGGGAGATCTCGACACATTTACCTGTATCCGGATCGATTTTAGCACATACACCACATAGGTGATTATCGCCATTAGCTATTTTATAACGATGTGGCGTACCTAATAAAAAACGTTTGATGGCTGTGCTTTTATCCATGCCTATAACGGAATTGAAGGAGCCTGTCATGCCTGCATCGGTCATATAACCAAGTCCGTCCGGAAAAATTCTCGCGTCATTAGTAGGGACATGAGTGTGGGTTCCTGCCATAACGGAAGCTTTGCCGTCAACGTGCCATGCGAAAGCTATTTTCTCTGCGGTGGCCTCTGCATGGAAATCTATCCAGATGATATTGGTTTGTTCCCTGATTTTTTCAATGGCCTGTTCTCCAATCCGGAAAGGATCATCAATGGCTTGCATGAAAGTTCGCCCCTGCAAGTTCAAGACACCAATTTTATGTTTGGTGTTAGGGATATCGTATATGCCATATCCAAAACCATGTGCGCCTTTTGGATAATTTAACGGACGAAGCAGGTTCCTGTCCGTTTTCATGTAAGGATATACTTTCCATTTAGCAAATATGTGATTACCGCTGGTAATTACATTCACTCCCATGCCATATAAATTATTGATTATATCTTCGTTAATCCCCATTCCTTCGTGAGAGTTTTCTCCGTTGGCGATTACAAAATCAGGTCCATACTTTTTTTTAAGAGAGGGTAAAATAGTTTCCAGCAAAGAGAGCCCCGGGTTACCTACTATATCAGCTATAAAAAGAACTGTAATGTGTTTAGACATCTAAGAAATCGAAATATTAGGGAATTATATAAGGTCAGGTCAATAGAACTTCCAAACTATCAACAAATAAAAAGTGATCACGGTCCAAAAAAAACGCTAATGAAGCAGGAGTAAACAAGTAACCTTGTTTTGACAATGCGGGAACGTACTCAACAGGTTCTGACTTCCACGATCCTTAAAGGCATGAGGCCTGTCATAGCCAGTCGAAATAAACTCCCTGGTTATTAAGTGTTGTTCTTGTTTAGTGAGCCTGCTTCAAAAGCGAATATGTTACTAACTGCAAAGAGTGCGAAGAAGTACACAAAAATTTAAAAATTTATAATTAAAGTATATGAGGCACTTTTTGGTTAATCACTCTTAAGATCGTTATTTCTACGTTTAATATCAGTCAGTATTTCTTCTATTGATGAATTAACTGCGCTCATGATCTCTTCATTGTTGCCACCTGATTTTGTTTTTTTATCCCTTTCAAGAAAATACTCTTCGGCGATGCTTAGAGCAGCAAGGATCATAATTGTAGATTCGCTCTGATTGGCAAGGGCACCTTTGAAATCTCTGAAACGCTTATCAACGAAAGCAGAGATTTCATGCATGAGGGCTTCATCTCCATCATTGATCTTCAATGGATATTGCTTACCCAGAACAGTGACTTTTATAGATTTCATTTCTGTTTGGAAAGATGCTTGTCAATACGGCGAATTAAATCGATCAGGTCACCACGCAGTGCCCGTTTTTCGTTTTCCGACAAATGACCAAAATAACCATGCTCACCATTTGGTTTTTTTAGTTGATCGCGAAGTTGTTGATTTTCCCGGATCAGCACTTTCTTTTCGTTATTCAGTTTTGCTAATTCATCACTAAGCTCATTGAGCAAGGCCTTAAATCTTTGGTAATATGGCTGATCTTTAAATGACAAAGCGTTAGGTCAGGAACGTAATGTAGAGGAATATTCGCGGTTTAGTATTTTTACCAACTTTTGGATAATAGGGTCTACATCGCTGATTGTCAATGTTTTGCTTTCGTCAAGGAAAGTTAAGCGGAATGCAATGCTTTTTTGGTTCTTTTCAAGGGAGCCACCTTCAAAAACATCAAATATTCGAACACTTTGCAAGCGTTTCCCTGAAACCTGCCTGATCTTTTTTTCTAAATCTCCTGTTGCTATCGATTTATCCACTACCAGGGCTATGTCATATTCGAATGAGGGGAAGCGTGGAATGGGCTTTAAAGAATGAACTTTTTCTTGTTGGGCAATCTCTTCTAAAACAGTGAGCGACAGCTCGGCGATAAAAGCGGGCTTATTTATATCGGCGGATATTAACAAATCCTTGTCAACTAAAGAAAGGGTGCCGATTTTTTCCTTTCCGGCTGTGATTACCAGAGCTTGCTGTTCATCTTTCTGATAGTGCATTTTATCACCAAGCCCCATTGAGGTGAAAAGTCCTTCGACCAGGCTTTTGAGGTCAAATAACGTATAAGGAGTAGGTTTTTGGAGCCAGTGCTCATCCGTTTTGTTACCGGCAAGCCCGATAAGCAGATTGGTTTCTTCTTTCACGCCATGGATGTAGGTCCCGTTCTCGGAACGAAAGAAAACGTTACCGATTTCAAAGAAACGTACTCCGCTTACTTTGCGCTTAAAATTGTAATCTGCGGAGCTCAGAAACCCATGGATGAGCCCCGGGCGCAAAATAGCCTGATCTTTTGTAATAGGGTTAAGTGTTGAAATAACATTTCCCTCACCCCAATGGCGGGTTATATTTTCTGGTAATAAGCTGTTCGTATAAATTTCCTTCAGTCCGAGGGCTTTTGAAGAATTACGGACCTTTTCCCTGAATTGCTCATGGAAAGGGATAGGCTGAAGCTTGCGCAGTTTGAGGTAATCAGGATTAGGGATGTTGTTATAATCGTATATACGGGCAACTTCCTCTATTAAATCGACTTCACCATGAACATCAGGGCGAAAAGTAGGTACTTTGCAATGCAGGATATCCTCTTTCTCATCAATGCCAAACTCAAGTGAGCGCAAGATACCTGCGGCTTGCTCTCTGGAAATATCCGAACCCAGAAATTTGTTCATGCGGTCAAGGCGAAGTGTTAACACTTTAGGTTCTACTGGTGAAGGGTAAATGTCAGTAATAGCCTCGACGATGTTGCCGCCGCTGACTTCTGCGATTAAAGCAGCACAACGTTGAGCGGCTTTATCAGCCATGTTCGGGTCAACGCCACGTTCGAAACGGTACGAAGAATCAGATTGAAGACTAAGTCTTTTTGATGTTTTCCTTGTACTTACCGGCTCAAAACACGCACTCTCAATCAATGCTCTCTTAGTGCCTTCATTGATCTCCGAGTTCTGCCCACCCATTACACCGGCTATGGCTACGGGTTTTTCACCGTCACAGATAAACAGCGAACCGGCCGGTACTTTTCGTTCTATATCATCCAGTGTGGTGAATTTTGTTTCATGATCAAAATCCTGTACAATTATTTTTTTACCAGCCAGCAGGTCCAGGTCAAAAGCGTGCAGAGGCTGACCTGTTTCGTGCAAAATGAAGTTAGTTACATCAACGATGTTATTAATGGACCGCAGACCAATGGATTTTAGCCTGATTTTTAGCCATTCAGGTGATTCTTTAACGGTAATATTTTCAACCATCATCGCAGCATAGCGACGGCACTTTGTGGTGTTGTTGACATCAATGGATACATGCTCGCTTAAATCTTTTGTATATCCATGTTCTTTAAAATCATCAAGCGGGTTTTTTAATGGAAGTTGTAGAACGGCAGCAAGATCACGGGCCACACCGATGTGAGAGCTGGCATCCGGGCGGTTAGGCGTGAGCCCAATCTCAAAAGTAGAATCCTTACCTGACGGATAGTACTTTGTTACAGGAGTACCAGGTTCAGCCGTATTATCAAGTACAATAATGCCACTGTGGTCATGGCCCAGCCCAAGCTCATCTTCGGCACATATCATACCCTCAGAAGCTTCACCACGTATTTTTGATTTACGGATGATGAGGTTCTTTCCATTTTCCAGTTTAACGGGGAGTTCTGCGCCAACGGTTGCTACAACAACTTTTTGTCTGGCTTCAATATTCGGAGCGCCACAAACAATGTGAAGTTTCTCCGTCTTGATATCAACTTCACAAACCGATAGACGGTCAGCGTTAGGATGCTTTTTACATGAAAGCACTTCACCTACTACAATTCCTTTATAGTCTGTGCCCGTATCTTCAATTTCTTCTACCTCAAGCCCTGTAAGGGTGAGTTTTTCAGCGGTTTCTTCAGGTGTTAGATCGAAAGCAAGGTATTGCCTAAGCCAGTTGTAAGATATTTTCATTGGATGCTAATATTGAAGATGACGTGACCCGTTTCGTCAAGCGTCCACGCTTGGCGAAACGGGTCAATGGCGTGCAGGTTAAAAGTACCAATAATATGCAATAAGAAGGAACTGATACTATCAACTTTGCCCTCCTTCACCGTCAAGCGTGGACGCTTGACGAAGCGGGTGTTCTTTGTAATGGGTGTTCATTAAGGAAATTGCTGTAAAAAACGGATATCATTGTCATAAAACATTCTGATATCCTCGATACCGTAACGCAGCATGGTAATTCGCTCGACACCCATTCCAAAAGCAAACCCTGAATATTCCTCAGGATCCAGGTCTACGGATTTCAGTACATTGGGATGTACCATACCGGCGCCTAATATCTCCAGCCATTGGCCGCCTTTTTTGGATTCCCACCAAATATCCATCTCGAGACTGGGTTCCGTAAAAGGAAAGTAGGAGGGACGCAGGCGGTATTTTCCGCCGGTCCCGAAAACCTGTTCTGCAAACAGCACGAGCATTTCTTTCAGCTCGGCAAAACTTACATCACGATCAACGTATAACCCTTCAACCTGATGGAAAAGGCAATATGATTTAGCTGTGATAGATTCATTACGGTACACCCGGCCCGGCATGATGGCCCTGACCGGGGGCTTTTGACTTTTCATGAGCCGGATTTGAACAGGGGATGTATGCGTACGCAAAACCAAATCGTTCTCAGGTTTTTCCTCATTTTTGCGAATGAAAAAAGTATCCTGCATATCCCTGGCAGGGTGTTCCGGCGGGAAGTTTAACGAGGTAAAGTTGTGGAAATCATCTTCAAGTTCCGGTCCGTCAGCAATAGAAAATCCAAGACGGTAGAATACACTTTTTATTTCTTCCAGGGTCTGGGTAAGCGGATGATAAGAGCCTGTCTGGGTAGGTAAAGGCTGAAGAGTGATATCATCAACCGCTTTCTTCTGATCACCAACCTGACCGTTCAGGCTGGTTTTCGCTTCCCCGAACTTTTGTTTAGCAAGTTTGTTGAGGGTATTTAATGTTTGGCCGAGCTCAGCTCTTTTTTCCGGTGGTGCCGTTCCAATGGTGGAAAGGAGTCTGGTCAGTTCACCTCTTCTTGAAATGAACCTCAGGCGAAACTTCTCAAGGTCTTCTTTAGTAGTAATGGGAAAACTTTGGATATCTTGCTTTAAGCTGTCTAAATCTGGCTGAGACATTAAAAAGGGTATAAGGGTATAAAGGGATAGGGTATAGAATATATAGACACAAGGGATTAAACCCATATATCCCTATACCCTTATACTCTATACCTTCTTTTTACTTAACGGCTTCTTCGACAATGGCCTTGAAAGCTTCCGGTTCCCGGACAGCCAAATCAGCCAGGACCTTGCGATTGACTTCCATGTTTTTGTCACTCATAGCGCCCATAAGCCTGGAATAACTAATCCCATTAAGTCTGGCGGCGGCATTGATACGGGCGATCCAAAGTTTTCTGAATTCTCTTTTCCTGGCTTTCCTATCGCGATATTGGTACTGGAGAGCTTTTTCTACCGCATTTTTTGCTACGGTATACACTTTACTTCTCGAGCCCCTATAACCTTTCGCTTGCTTTAAAATCTTCTTGCGACGGCGATGGGAAGCCACTTTATTTGAAGAACGTGGCATTTTATTTTTCCTTTAAATGATAATTAACTGTAAGGGAGTAATTTACTCAAATTGGGCGCATCCGATTCATGAACCAGAGTTGCTTTACGCAGATTACGCTTACGCTTTTGTGATTTTTTAGTCAGAATATGACTTGTGAAGGCTTTTTTACGCTTGATTTTACCGCTCCCGGTAACTTGAAAGCGTTTTTTAGCCCCACTTTTGGTTTTCATTTTTGGCATAATCGTCTGTATTCCTTTGTTTTTGACAAGCCTGTAAGATAACAGTAATATCGTTTGGTATCAAGTAGTAAATGTTGCCCAATATTTGATGATATAAATTTTACCCCCGTCGTAAGGACTCAAGGACCACGTCAGTCTGATTGCACTCATCGTAAAGTTGTCAAATCTTCTCTGGTTGCCTGAAGGATGTTATCTTCATTTAATCATTGGCTAGCAAGATTTGACAACTTTTGGATTAATTCGACTTCCCTTCGACTTCGTTTCGCTACGCTCACTGCGCTCAGTCTAGTCTGGTGTTGGCTTGTATCATTTCTTAGTCGGTATTTTATGTGGTACCAAAATTAACGACATTCTTTTGCCCTCAAGTTTTGCAGGGGATTCTATTTTTGACAGATCTTCTAAATCTTCTACAAACCTGTCCAGCAACTCTCTCCCTTTATCGGAATAGATGATATCGCGACCACGGAACTGTACAGTAGCTTTTACTTTATCGCCTTCCTCAAGAAATTTTTTAGCATGGCGAATCTTGAAATCATAATCATGATCGTCCGTTTGTGGCCTGAATCTAAGTTCTTTAATGGAAATTACATGCTGCTTCTTTTTGGCATCTTTTTCCTTCTTCTTTTTTTCAAAAACATATTTTCCATAATTCATCACCTTACATACCGGAGGTGTGGCGTTTCCGGCAACCTGTACCAGGTCTTTGTTATTCGAATAAGCCAACTCCAAAGCATCTTTTATGGGAAGTATATCATGCTCCCCATCAGGCTTGATTATTCGAACTTCAGTTGCTCTAATTTCTTCGTTTACTCGTTCTTTTTGAACCTTAGGGTATGTTTTAAATCGCTTTGCGATAGTTGAGTCTCCTGTAATTGTTTTTTATTGATAATGTATAAAATGCAAAAATATTATCTTTATTCCGGATTAACTTTTCGCACAATTTCATCTTTTATAGTCGTTAAAAATTCTGAGAATGGAAATGTTCCCTGATCACCTTTTTTGTGCCGGCGAACTGAAACTGTTTTTTCTTTCTCTTCTTTTTCACCTACTATGAGCATATAAGGCAATTTACGGTTTTCCGCGTCCCTTATTTTAGAACCAATTTGTTCACTTCGCTTATCAATTTCAACCCGTATGCCTTGTTTTTTTAAATCGGCTACATATTGATCAGCAAAAGAGTTAAAACGGTCGGATACCGGAATGATCATTACCTGCACCGGTGATAACCAAACCGGAAAATCCCCGGCAAAGTGCTCAATTAGGATACTGACAAAACGCTCCATCGAACCAAAAGGGGCACGGTGGATAATAACGGGACGATGTTTTTTATTATCAGCCCCAACGTAAGTCAGGTCAAAACGTTCCGGCATCACGTAATCCACCTGAACCGTGCCGAGCTGCCATTTTCGGCCAAGGGCGTCACGGATGATGAAGTCGATCTTGGGCCCGTAAAAACTAGCTTCGCCTTCGTCAATGCCGTACTCAAGTTCCATCTCATCGGCCACTTCCTTGATCTCACGCTGGGCGCGTTCCCAGTATTCGGCTTCCCCGCCGTATTTTTCATCGTTTTCATCACGGAAGGAAAGACGGATATCAACGGGCATCCCAAAGGTTGAGAATACAGACTCGGTAAGGTCAATACAGTGCTTGATTTCCTGCTTAAGCTGGTCCTGAGTGCAATATATGTGAGCGTCATCCTGAGTGAAACCACGAACCCGCGACAATCCGGTCAGTTCGCCTGATTGTTCGTACCGGTACACCGTGCCAAACTCGGCAAGCCTTACGGGAAGGTCACGGTAGCTCTTCGAGTCGTTATCGTATATTCTGTGGTGATGCGGACAATTCATCGGCTTCAGCAGATACTGCTCATCATCAAGATCAATGGGAGAGAACTGAGAGCTTTTGTAATACGGATAATGGCCGGAAGTTTTGTACAGGTCCAGATTTCCGATATGCGGGGTAATCACTTCCTGATAACCCCGTATGACCTGCTCTTCCCGCAAAAAGTTCTCCAGTGTGCGTCGGAGAGCAGCCCCGTTAGGCAACCACATTGGCAGGCCGCTTCCAACCATGTTGTCGATCATATAAATGCCGAGTTCCTTGCCCAGCTTTTTATGGTCCCGTTTTTTGGCCTCTTCAAGCTGATACAGGTACTCATCCAGCATGGACTTTTTGGGGAAACTAATACCGTATATCCGGGTCAGCTGTTTATTCTTCTCATCACCGCGCCAGTAAGAACCGGCCAGTTTCAACAACTTAACGGCCTTTATAAAACCGGTTGAAGGGATATGAGGTCCGCGGCACAGGTCAACGAAATTACCCTGCTGGTAAAAGGTGATGGCCCCGTCTTCCAGATTCTCAAGCAAGTCAAGTTTGTAAGGATCATCCTTTTTCTTGTAATAATCAACGGCATCTTCTTTTGACACTTCCGTTCTTTCGTAGGGTGATTTCTTACGGGCCAGTTCAATCATCTTTTGCTCAATCTTTTCCAGATCGTCGGGATGAATAATGGTGTCGCCGAAATCAATATCGTAATAGAAACCGTTTTCAATGGCCGGACCAATTCCGAATTTAGCTCCCGGGTATAAAGATTCCACAGCCTCAGCTAAAAGGTGGGCCGAGGAATGCCAGAAAGTCTTCTTGCCATCGTCTGTCGCCCAGGTATTGATCTTAATATTCCCGCTGTGGGCAAGGGGCAGATCAACATCAAGGATTTCGTTGCCTAAAGTGACGCTTAAAGCATTCCGGGCTAGTCCTGATGAAATAGACTCGGCCACTTCTCGTCCGGTAACTCCGTTGGTAAATACTTTTTTGCTGCTGTCGGGCAGTGTTAGGGTAATTTCTTTATTGCTCATTAATAGTTTTAAAATTCAATCCATCCACAAAAAAAGCGCGGATTTCATTGTCCTGACGCTTTAAACGGCTTTTGCCGGCATTTGTTATTATGTATTCGAAATATAGGGTTTAAAGGGATTAAATGACAGTATTTAACCTCAAAGGACGCAAAGAGCACAATACTGACAGTGTAGGTTGGGAGTGTTCAAATGTTGGGTCCAACTTATTAACCTGAGTTCGGTTAAAAAATTAATTTATTAAGGCCAGGCAATATACGTTTAACCCTTTCAGGGGTTACTTACTATTGATCATTGCACGGGGGTGTATCAAAAGTATAAATACATTTTAGTCAACCTTAATTATTAACCTTTATAATTAGAAAACCTTTCTATCAACGTCATCTCGACCGGAGGCCGCCGAACTTGCGGCCGGAGCGGAGAGATCTCATCCGCTTGGAAGTTACTTTGTGGCATAGTTTAAGCAAAACAGCCATGAGCACCTTCATACCGGATGAGAT
>JBBDMV010000140.1:0-2243 GCA_040878115.1 Balneolales bacterium | reverse complement strand
AGCGACCCCTCTCAAGAGGGGATTTACCAGAGGAATCGGCTGTATCAAAAGGTATCGTTAATATTTTATACCCGCTTCAAATAAATCCCCTCATCACCAATCCGTATAATTTCTTTTTTATAAAGTTGGCCTATGGCTTGCTTGAAGGTCTTTTTGCTCATTTGAAGGCGATTGCGTATCTCATTCGGGTCACTTTTATCGTGTAGGCCCAAAAACCCGCTGTTTTGCTCAAGCAGGTGCAGGATGCGATCCGCGTTGGGTTCTATTTTATCGTATCCTATAGGATGTAAAGTAACATCAATCTTGTTATCCGGCCGAACCTGTTTAACGTACCCTTTTTTTGCCTCCCCATAATGGACGTCCGTAAATAGTTCATTGTGGTATATAAGCCCTTTGTGTTTTTGATTGATGATCACATTATAGCCTAAGTCCGTTTGGTCCCAGATCAAAAGTTCCACCTCTTCCCTCTCCTCTACAGTGATTTCGTTCTGGTCCAGGTGACCTTCGACTTTTGCTGTGGCAGTTAGCCGGTCGCTTTGTTCATCGAGGTACAGGTAAACCAGCCAGGTTTCTCCTTCTTTCATCTTTACCGTTTGCTCGCGATAAGGTACAAACAGGTCTTTACTGAGCCCCCAGTCGAGATAGGCACCATAATCATTGACTTGCTTGACCCTTAGCGGTGCAATGCTCTTAATTGAGATCAGTGGTTTATTCATGGTGGCCGTCAGCCTTTCCTCGCCATCCCGGTACAGGAAAACACTGATATCATCGCCGGTCTGGATTTCGTTTGCAACCTGGCTGTGGGGTAACAAAACCTCCACGCCTTCTTCGTTTTCCAGGAAGTAACCGAAGGTCGTGTTTTTCACAACTTTTAAATTTTGATAAGCTCCTAATTTGAACATGTACTATTTTCCGGGGTTTTTAATCCTTTGATTCATCCGACTTATTCTCATCGGGCTTCTTTCGAACTGTTCTTTTCTTAAAAACTTTCTTACCGGTGAACTTTCTTTCGCCGGACCCTTCGTCTACAGGTTTACTATGAGACTTTTTCCCTTTAAATCCCTCACTGGATTTACGGGGAGAATATTTTCTTCCTTCGGATGGTTTACCCGAAAACTTTTTATCCCCCGGTTTTCTTCCGGTAGGTTTGCCCCGTGTTGATCTTTTTGCTCCCAAATCACCGCCGCCGGAATCTTTTAGATCGAACCCGCGACCACGGGAGGGCTTCCTGCCTGAGCTTTTGCCGGAAAATTTACCTTCGCCTGATTGATCCTTATAACGTTTATTACCGAAGTTTTTACCGGTAGGTTTTTTATCAAATGATTTTTGATATGCAGGTCTTTTACCGGAGGTTGTTTTCTCAATGGCTTCACCGTCAGTCTCATTTATTGAGTACTCGATGAATTCACACGGAATAGTGCCATTCATCATTGGGGTAATTTTATCCGGAGCAAGTGAAATCAGGTTTTTGAATTCGGGATCACCGGTAAAGAAGCAGACTTTGTAGCCTCTGGCTTTGAATTTAAGCTTCTTCGCGATTTGTGGATATAGCTCAGCAAGCTTTTCTTTTTCGCCAATCCGTTCGCCGTAAGGCAGGTTAATGATGATAGTTCCTTTTTTCTCAGGTATCCACACGTTTTCAAATGGCTTCAACCGAACTCTTACATTTTTGGTAAGCCTGGCTTTCCGCACGTTCTGCTTGGCAACATCTATCTGCTTTGGGTTGATATCACTACCTTCAATCCAGTTAACATCTTTTCGGAGCCGTGCTTTGGCTTCATCGATCATCATAGTCCAGAGTCCTTTGCGAAACCAGGACCATTTTTGGATTCCAAATTTATCGTTAACCAGTCCGGGCGGTTTGTTCTTGGCCATAAAGGCGGCTTCGATAATCAAGGTTCCGGAACCGCACATCGGGTCAACAAAGGGTGTTTCGGGATCCCAGCCACTGAGTTTTATCAGTCCGGCAGCCAGGACTTCATTCAGCGGAGCGTCTCCCCCGCTCATGCGGTAACCGCGCTGGTTAAGCGACCGGCCGGAAGCATCAAGGGCCAGGTGGCATTCGCCCTCCCTTGAGATGTGCAGGTTGATCAGCACATCGGGATTTTTGGGATCGACGTTGGGCCTGATTTCGAAGGTTTCACGGTACTGATCTACAATAGCGTCTTTGCTTTTCTGGGCCAGATATACATTGTGGTTCATTTCTTCATGAAACGTGACGCTGTCGAAGGCAAAGGTATTCT
>JBBDMV010000139.1:0-2261 GCA_040878115.1 Balneolales bacterium | reverse complement strand
CCTGGAATGAATATATGCGTGAGTTGCATAATATTGGTCATGGACCAGTCCACCACTGGTTGAAGGATTGATGAAACTAAATCACCTCTTGTCAATCAATTTTAGAAAGTGAATTATAGGATAGTAATATGAAAATATATAATGCACTTATTACCTTTGTTTTGACCATTTTCATGGTGATCGTTACACTGGAGGTTGCTTCTTCCTCAAGTACGGACGAACGGAGACCCAACATTCTTTTTTTGTTTTCTGACGATCAGCGGCCGGATACATTCGGCGCATTGGGTAATGACCTGATTGAAACACCCCATCTCGATCGGCTGATCCGCGAAGGAACCACCTTCACACAGGCCACCGCAGCCCATCCCTTATGTGTCCCTGTGCGGGCTGAGTTGCTCACGGGGGTCACCGGCTTCACTAACGGTATTCATCCCCCGCGTAATGAACCGAATCTTGAACTGCCTACTATTGCCGACGTACTTCAGGAAGAGGGTTACCATACCTGGATGGTTGGGAAATGGATGGTAGCGGGAAGACCCTCTACACGTGGCTTCACTGAATCACTCGGCCTGTTCGGTGGTGGAGGTACCTCAAAGGAACCGCAGTACGACGATCGTGGGCGGATCGTCACCGGATATTCGAGCTGGCAGTTTCAAACTGATGACCGGCAGATTCTGGCGGAGGAGGGGGTTGGTCTGACGCCTGACATTAGCGAGAAGTTTGCCGATGCGGCCATCGAATTTATTCACCGTCAGCCCCAGGAACCGTTCTTTCTGCATGTCAATTTTACTGCTCCGCATGACCCGCTGTTAATGCCTGCCGGCTACGAAAACATGTATAAACCCGGACAGATGCCACTGCCTCCTAATTTTATGTCAGAACACCCCTTTGATCATGGCAACTTAGATGGGCGGGATGAACAACTTAATCCTTGGCCGCGTACTCCGGGGGATATACGCGCTGATCTGGCCACCTATTATGCCGTTATTTCCCACATGGATGAGCAAATCGGTCGCATTCTACATGCGTTGGAAGAAACCGGACAGGCGGATGAGACACTTATAGTTTTCGCCAGCGATCATGGCTTGGCTCTTGGTAGCCATGGATTGATGGGCAAGCATAACATGTATGAGCACAGTATCAACACACCCGTCGTCTTTGTCGGCCCGGGCATTCCGCAGGGCGAGCAGCGTACCGCACAGTGTTACCTGCGCGACTTATACCCTACCTTTTTAGACTTTGCGGGGGTGCCGATTTTGGATCACTTGGAGTCGAAGAGTTTAGTCCCTGTTATCCAGGGAGAGACGGATAAAATTTACCCTTTCATCGTCGGGTACTTCAATGATTATCAACGGATGATCCGCCAGGACAACTTGAAGTACGTCTGGTATCCCGAGGTTTCTCAAAAGCAACTCTTCGATTTAAAAGATGACCCACATGAACTTCATAATCTGATTGACGATCCCCGCTATAATATTAGTGTGAAGCTGTTACAAGAGCAACTCTTTGAGTGGCTGAGCGAACATAACGACCCGCTATTGAAAGGTGTGAAAGTACAATGACAAATATAAAATACTCCATTTTCATCCTAATTTATTCCGAATTAATGACAAGCTGTTCTGACAAAAATCTGAAACATCCGGTGGCGATATGGGAGGCAGGCGTGGCAATAACGAAGAGATGGGTGTGGGGCGGTAATTGCAGATATTCTCTCGTGAGAAGACTGGCTATCTGGCTGGATCATGTAATTCAATAAATGACAATTGGATATCACTTATCATATAGAGAAGGTCCATCTAAGATCATAATGACATAATATCAAACTATTAGTATTCTGCCAATAAAACAATATTTTTAACCAGTTGTTATCATTTGATATTTTTTATAAAAGATCAAATGATAGTTTTTAAATGCAAATCAAATGAAAAACAAACAAACAAAAACCGTTACTAGTATTGGTAATTCACGTCGAGTTCTTCTGCTGTTGTTATTTATCTGCATAAGTACCCCAATATTTGCCCAACCCCATACTAACATCATCCTTATAGTTAGCGATGATCAAGGTTATAATGAACTTGGGTCCCAGGGCAATGAAGTAATACACACGCCCAACCTTGATCGTCTCGCCGATGAGGGAATTAAAGGCACCAATTTCTATGTTACGGGTCCGGGTTGTACACCATCACGATCGGGCTTTTTGACCGGGCGCTACCCACAGCGCAACGGGCTGTACGATATGATCCGCAATGATTGGGCTCCCC
>JBBDMV010000138.1:0-12625 GCA_040878115.1 Balneolales bacterium | reverse complement strand
TATTGCAATAGAAGCTATATCTTATTTATTAAAATATATATACATACTGAAACCCTGCCGGGGTTTCCCTTCATTGTAAATCAATTCCAGAACGAAATGATCGCTCAGGCTAAGCCTGAAAGGCTTTAATATCCATAGCCCCGGATGAAATCCGGGAGTGCAATGATAACTAGTAAGCAACCCTGAAAGGGTTAAACGTTTATTGCCTGGCCTTAATGAATTCATTTTTTAACCGAACTCAGGTTATCAAAACACTCCATTTATATTTTATAGATCTTAATAAATCGGCAATGATGGGTCTATTTGTTTAGCCCATTCATGGATGCCGCCTTTTAGGTTTTTGGCGTTAGTGAAGCCGTGTTTCTGTAATATCTTCACGGCTTCAGCGCTTCTCTTACCACTGCGGCAGTGAACGATGATCTCATCATCTTTTTCGGCTTTAACTTCGCCAAGGCGATCTTCCAATTCGGCAAGCGGGATCAAGTCACCATTAATATTGGCGATTTCAAATTCATGCGGTTCCCGAACATCCAGGACATAAGGCTTGTCATTTTGCGCCAACTTATTTTCAAGCTCTTTTACTTCAATTTCCCTGACTTCCATTTTGTAATTCTTTTTGAGTTATGGATTAGCTTTATTTTTAAAATTAAGAATTTAATCGAAAAGAACGAAGTGAATTAAACCTTAGAATTAAATATGCCGTTTAACCTCTCCTGGCAAGATCCGCTGAAATTAACTTCTAACCAGGGTTAAAATATAAACTGGTTCAGGTACCTTTCTACAGTCACAATTGTCCTCCTGGCGGACCAAAGATCACCCATACCGGTCTAATTTAAATTGCTGGCCTAAGTACAGCTTTCTGGCCTCTTCGTCGTCGGCAAGATAATCGGCAGAGCCCGATTTAAGGATCCGGCCTTCAAACATGAGGTAGGCCCGATCGGTAATGGCCAGGGTTTCATGTACGTTGTGATCGGTGATCAATATCCCGATGTTTTTGGCTTTCAGGGATATAATGATCTCCTGGATATCTTCTACAGCAATGGGATCTACTCCAGCGAAAGGTTCGTCTAGTAAAATAAATTTAGGCCTGGTGACCATGGCCCGGGCGATTTCCGTTCTTCGGCGTTCCCCGCCGGAAAGGCTGTACCCTTTGTTATTAACTACTCTTTGGAGGCGAAACTCCTCAATCAATTCGTCGGCACGCTGTTTCCTTTCGGCAGCTTTAATGGGGAAAAATTCCAGAATAGACTCCAGGTTTTCACGTACTGACAAATTTCTAAAAACGCTGGCTTCCTGGGAGAGATACCCTATTCCTAATCTAGCCCTTTTATACATGGCTTTACGGGTAATATCATCTTCATCTAAAAAGATTTCACCCTTTTCAGGACTAATCAGGCCGACGAACATAAAAAAAGTAGTCGTTTTCCCTGCACCGTTAGGGCCCAGTAAACCAACAATCTCCTCCTGATTCACCGAAATGGAGACTTTATCAACAACCCTTCTTTTTTTATAGCTTTTAACCAACCCGGAACAATGAAGCTGCACTTTGCTGTCGGGCTGCTGCAAGCCGTTTAATTTGGGATTATTTTCGGTTTTGTTCTCAGGCATAGGAAGTACAGATTTTCCTGTCTCGCTAGTAGGTGCTGTTCTTTATTTTTTACAAGTGGAGGTTATATTATTGTTGCTTCAGCCATCATATGCATGACCAGTTTACTTTACTGGCCTGAAATAAGAAGGACATATAATATCAAAACAATCTATATAAAAACATGGCGACAAATAAGTCGCCAACGTGTTTTTATATATGCAATTAGTCCAAATTCATCAGATATTTATAAAACTCTGAATCGGTACTCAGAATAACCGTCGTTTCATCATCGAAGGTACTCTCATAAGTTTCCATGGTTTTCAGGAAATCATAGAGCTCACGGGAAGTATCGTTACGGTTATAAGACGCCGCATAAATGGCTGTGGCCTGTGCTTCGGCCCGGCCCCGAATCCGATCGCTTTCACGTTCAGCTTCTGATTCGATCCTGTTCAACTCACGCTCTTTTTCACCGGCGATTCGAAGCGCCTCTCCTTCGCCCTCCGAGCGATATAGTTCGGAAATCCTGTTACGCTCACTAATCATGCGTTCAAAGATCCTCTGGCGAACCTCATTAACATAGTTGATACGCTTGAATCGAAAGTCCAGTATACGAATCCCCAAATCAGAGGTTCGCTCATTGGCCCTTTCCAAAACCAGGGCTTCGATATCATCACGTCCTAGATCAATGTCTTCAAGCCGATCCAATTCTTCGAGAACTTCTTCTGTTTCCTCTGGTTCCCGATTACTTGAACGCACGAGTTCGAGCAGTTCATGACTGGCAATTGCATTTCGGGTTTCACCGTCGAGAATATCATCCAGCCTCGATTGCCCGCCATTTTCATCACGCAGGCGAATAAAGAATTGCAATGGATCACTGATTTCCCAACGTGCAAAAGTATCAACAAAAATAAAAGTTTTATCACTGGTGGGTATCTGGGTGGCCTCACCATCCCATTCCAGGTACCGTTTGTCAAAATAACTGACCCGCTGGATGAAAGGAAGTTTATAATTGAGGCCAGGATCAGTAACCGGATCGCCTACCGGCTTACCGAACTGGGTTATGATAGCCTGCTCTGTTTCATCAACAATAAAAAAGCTGCTGTAACCGACTACTCCGATGACTGCTGCTGCAATCAGTATGGCATAAAAAACGGATTGTTTCATTAGTTTGATACCTCCAAAGCTCTTCCTGCTCCTGTTTGCATCTGCAAGAGAGGCAGAACATTATTACTGTTCTCGTCCATAATGATCTTGTTGCCTATGTTTGGCAATATTTCGTTCATTGTTTCAAGGTATAGTCGTTTTTTCGTCACTTCCGGTGCCAAGATGTACTCTTCAAAAATGGAGGAGAATCGATCGGCTTCACCTTCTGCTACGTTTACCCGGTTCACTGCAAATCCTTCAGCGCGCTCAATGGTTTCAAGGGCGGCTCCGCGAGCACGTGGTATAACGCGATTGAAATCCGAGAGGGCTTCATTAATTAAAGTTTCCCGTTGTTGCTGGGCCTGGTTGACCGCATTAAAAGAAGCCCTTACATCATCAGGAGGATTTACATCCTGCAAGACTACCTGGTCAATGGTAATGCCCAATTCATACTCATCACATAACCCCTGTAGAAACTCCCCTACACGCGTTCCAACTTCCTGCCGGCCCACTGTCAGCACTTCGTTGACGGTGCGGTCTCCAACGATTTTCCTCATGGATGCTTCCGACATATCATGTAATGTTCCTTCTGCATTTCGAACTCTGAACAGATACTGATATGGATCGTGGATTCTGTATTGCACCACCCATTCCACATCGGCAAGATTTAAATCTCCGGTCAGCATTTGAGCTTCTTCTAATAAGTCCTGTGTGTCAGGCATATATTCCGTTCGAACACCAACGTCCCCAGTCCGAAAACCAAACTCTTGCTTGAGCTGCCGTTCAACAGGGATCCTGTAAACCTCTTCAATTCCCAAAGGCAACTTATAGTTCAGCCCCGGTGTTACTGTTCTTTCATATTTCCCAAATTGCAGGACTACTCCAACCTCCTCAGGGCCAACCTGATATATTGAGGTGAAAAGCACTGCCAACACAATAACACCTGAAATGATTTTACCGACGTGCTGCTTTAAAGCACGTAGTTCAGGTGGTAAATTGTCGTTAGAATTCTCATTAGCCATATTTTCTTTATCTCTTATATTTTCTATTCTCGGCAAGAAGCCTGCCGCTTTATCTATGATGGGTAAATTACATAATTTTAACTACTTATCCTAACACACCTTTATAGCTGCATCCGGATTTGCAGAGTGCGATTCTGTGAATGTACAAAATGATCCGGGCATAAAAAAAGAGTGTCACATTGAACTTTTTAACAGAACTCAATCAAAGCAGAACAGGAAGCGGAAACATTGATCTAATCAAGCCTGACAACCATTCGTTGAAACACATTATTTTTAATGACTCTGAACGTATTTCCCTCATCACACATGATAGTACGTCTACCAAAAATTTACCTTGTTAAATCATTGCATGATACAATTAATACTTCACAACTCAGTCCATTATCTTTCGCAAGAAAGCGGGCTGCTCCGAGTTGTTTTTATCTATACGCTCTTCCCGATTATTAAGAAGTACTTTACTCGGGCCGGTTCTTTTTGGCTCTGAATCCTCTTCTTTTCCTTCTTTTGGAGAGTGGACATCTTCACGCCGGTGAATAGCGGGTGCATCGAGGTTTTTAAGGTTTTTTTCACCTTTATAATATTCAGGAGAGTTACGCGGATATTGCCGGGGGATTTCTTCGTTGGATGACAATTGTGAGCCCGACCTGTTAATTCCATCTAACGGTTTTGGTGCAGGACGTTCTTCTTTTTTTACACTACTTCCGGCCTCGACTTTGGAAGAGTTTTCATCGTTTGTAAAATCAAATCCGGTAGCAATAACTGTTACCATGATCTCATCTCCAAAACTTTCGTCCAGTACCGTACCAAGTATGATTTCCGCATTATCACCGGCTTCCTGCTGAATTATGCCGGTTGCCACAGTAGATTCCTTCATACCAAGATTGGAACCTGAAGAAATATTAACAAGAACATTTCTGGCACCATGAATGCTGACACCATCCAGTAAGGGAGAGTTGATTGCTTCACGTGCGGCTATTTCAGCACGTTCCGGACCGGAAGCTGTGGCAGAGCCCATGATAGCGGCGCCACCGTCAAGCATGGTTGTACGGACATCGGCAAAATCGAGATTAATAAGACCCGGCATGAGGATCAGGTCTGATATACCACGGGTTGCTCCGTAAAGCACTTCATTAGCCAATTCAAATGCTTCCATCAAGGTAGTATCCTCGTTACAGATATCAAGCAGACGCTCATTTGGGATGACAATAACCGTATCACAGTTTTTCTTGAGTTCATTAATACCGTCAACGGCATATTTCATTCGGATTTTACCTTCCACTTCAAAAGGCATCGTTACAATGCCAACTGTAAGTATCCCTTTGCGTTTAGCGATAGATGCGATTACGGGAGCACCACCAGTGCCCGTTCCACCACCCATGCCTGCTGCCACAAACAACATATCGGCACCTTCGATAGCATCCTCGATTTCATGACGGTTTTCCTCAACAGCCTCTCGACCTATTTCCGGACGTGCACCCGCTCCAAGCCCACTGGTCAAACTCTTGCCAACTTGCAGGCATAAGTCTGCTTCATTGTGTTTCAATGCCTGGGCATCGGTATTTAAGGCTATATATTCCACGTTGTTTAAACCCCGTGCAATCATATTATTAATGGCATTACCGCCACCGCCGCCAATTCCTATTACTTTTATTTTCGCGTTTTCCTGACTTTGCTCGTCAAAGCTAAAACGCGAGTGTGTGTTGTCTGACATAACTTCGCTCCTGTTTTTTTATTCCTGTGTTTCCGCTATTTGAAGTGTTCTGCTCATAGTTCACTAAACCAACTCTTCATTCGATCGGCTATCCTGTTCATTACCTTTTCCACATTTGATCCTTCGCTGGATGAAGGAACCATAACCTGTCCGCCGCTGGACTTATTCATCCGCAAAGCATGCAATACAAGTCCGACTCCAGTGGCGTAAATAGGTGTGTTCACCTCGTTGACCAGTCCGCCGGTCAATCCCCGTGGCATCCCAATTTTTGAATCCATACCCAATACTTCATTACCAAGCTGGCAGATCCCGTCCAGCAGCGAACCACCGCCAGTAAGTACAACTCCGGCGCTGAGTTCGCTGGAGTAACCACTGCGTTTTATTTCAATGGCTATAATCTCCAGTATTTCTTCAACCCGTGCCTGGATAATTTTTGCCAAAATGCTCTTTTTAATCTCTTTTGGTGGTCGTCCAGCAATTCCCGGAACCGTAATCACCATATCTTCATCGATCAAATCCACGAAAGCCAGTCCGTGTTCCTGCTTCAACTTTTCAGCCTGATCTTCCAATACGCTCAATCCAATGCGTATATCATCTGTAACTTTTTGACCGGCAATAGCAACAACTGCCGTATGACGAATGGTATTATCCTGAAAGACGGCAACGTCTGTGGTACCACCCCCAATATCGACCAAAACCACACCGGCTTCCTTCTCTTCGTCATCCAACACGGCGTAAGATGAAGCCAGCGGTTCGAGAATTAGATCATCTACCTGGTAACCGGCACGTTCCACACAACGGTACATGTTTTTGGCTGCAGAAACCAGTCCGGTAATAATATGGACTTCGGCTTCCATGCGCATTCCGCTCATCCCAACCGGATCGTTGATACCATCCTGGCCGTCTACAATAAATTCCTGTGGGATGACGTGCAGAATTTGCTGATCTGACGGCAGCATGATTCGCTGGCAATCCTCAAGCAACCGCTCCACATCTTTGACTGTGATCTCATTATCTTTATTATTTATGGTGATCACACCCTTGCTTCGCATGCTGCGGATATGATCTCCGGCAATCCCTACATTGACCGACTGGACTTCGATACCGGATGCAAGCTGGGCCTGTTCAATAGCGGTCCGAATTGCGTTTACCGTCCGGTCTATATTGACAACTACGCCACGGTTCAGACCCTCGCTGGGTGCCTTGCCGACTCCCAAAATGTTTATTTGCTGCATTTCATCAATGGATGCCACCACGGCGCAAACCTTGGTTGTTCCTATATCGAGACCTACTACAATGCGTTCTTCCATGATATTTGTTGCTTAATGATGATTATGTTAATTCCATTATATTTTTGCCGGCCTGCTTGCCTGCCAGTTATCTGGTCACAATTTGCCCCTCAAAGCGCAGGTCTATACTATTCATACTGTTTATCCCTTCATTCAAGACTTTCCCTGTATAAAAAGACATCCATTTATTGATACGATTTTTATAGTTTCCATTACCAAAAATCAAGCGGTATGCATTATCATGACTTAATGCTACTACCCCTTCAGTATCAGACCAGGCGATTTCACTGATCGTAATATATGCCGAGTCATGTTCGCCAGCGGTCTGCAGAAAGCGAATCACTCTTGAAAAAATCTCGCCATTCAGGGTGTCCGCATTCATCTCGGCTGAAGTAGCATAAAGAAGAGGTACATCAACTGATTGACCCCGCTCCATCGGCATGCGGATGCCATCTGCATCCACATAAGTTTTTCGGTTTGATTCGATAAGAAGCACAACTGGTTCACGTTCCTGAACCCGCAGTGAAATTTCCCCCGAGGGTGACCGTGTTATAAAAGCCTGCTTTACATAAGGCAGGTTTTCCACATTTTCCATGATCTCCAGGTAGTTCAGGCTGTCAGCCCGGGTACCATTTTGAATGTTCATTGATTCAATGACTTCGGATTTTTCGGTAAATAGGTTTCCATTTACATCTATCTGTCCTACCGTACTTTTCTTGTTAAGATACCACCCCATCACCACGGCAATAATGACCATAATTATGACAGTGGCAAGGTGCGGAAGCCAAAGCAATGACAAGTCATCTTTTCCCACGCTATTCTTACCAGCAAGACCATCACCAGCAGAAGGTTTTATCCTTCTGTTGACCTTTGCAGGTTCCTTCTTCTTGAATATGCTGATCAACTTCTTCATGAGTTCAACTTTACCTTTCCGGCCAAAAGATCCTCTGAAAATGCCTCACCGAATTTATAAATGTCTCCTGCGCCCATGGTGATG
Organism: Balneolales bacterium; assembly: GCA_040878115.1. Taxonomy (GTDB): domain Bacteria; phylum Bacteroidota; class Rhodothermia; order Balneolales; family Natronogracilivirgulaceae; genus JBBDMU01. The sequence goes on along the minus strand of JBBDMV010000138.1, from coordinate 4,875 downwards.
ATAATATCCCCTGGCTTTACAATTTCCTTCAGCTTAGCAGGAATTTCATTTTTATTCTCAACATAGTGGACGTTGCGATGTCCTGTGGTACGTGCATTATCAGCAATCATATTTCCGGTCACGCCTTCTATAGGTTTTTCACGTGATGGATAGACATCGGAAATGACCAAAACTTCAGCGTCGAAAAATGACGCCCCGAATTCTTTATGAAGATCCAGGGTACGACTATACAAGTGAGGTTGAAAAACAGCCACTATTCGGCGTTTCGGCCAACCGCTGCGAGCTGCGCCAAGCGTCGCCTGGACTTCGGTGGGATGATGGGCGTAATCATCAATCACCAGTACATCGTCTTTTTCAGCCTTAATTTGAAAGCGGCGGAAAACGCCGGTATATTTCTTAAGGCCTTTTTTGATATTCTCAAACGACATCCCCAATTCCAGGCCGATGCCAATTGAAGCCAGGGCATTACGAACATTATGATCACCCGGAGCCATTACCTTGACCCTACCGAGTTCCTCGTCTTTGAAAATCACGGTGAAAGATGAGAACATTTCACCGCTTTTAATATCTATTGCCCGTAGCTGAGCCTGAGGGGTGAACCCGTAGGTGATCATGCGCCGTTCAATGTTCGGCATGATAGCACGCAGGCGGTGATCATCAAGGCAGAGAATCACAGCACCGTAAAAGGGCACCTTATTGGCAAAGCTGATGAAAGCATTTTTAATATCTTCTTCATCCTTATAAATATCCAAATGCTCAAGGTCGACATTGGTTATCACGGCAAGCGATGGGCTCAGCCTCAAAAATGTGCGGTCAAACTCATCGGCTTCAACAATAATAATATCACCCTTACCTACTACGGCATTGGTCTTATCGAAACTATGGACACGGCCGCCAACAACAATGGTCGGATCAAAATCTCCGGATTGGACCACCAAGCCGGTCATTGTTGTGGTTGTGGTTTTGCCATGAGTTCCGGCTATGCCAATCCCATATTTCATGCGCATCAACTCAGCCAGCATTTCGGCACGCTTAATAACAGGTATGCCCTGCCCCATCGCGGCTTTGGTTTCCAAATTCTCCGTGGCTTTTACTGCACTGGTATAAACCACTACATCAGCTCCTTCTATATTTTCAGCAGCGTGACCAATAAAAACTGTAGCTCCTAATTTCTCAAGGCGTTTAATAGACTCGCCCGGAGCACCATCAGACCCACTTATTATATAACCACGCTGTAATAAAATTTCAGCTATCCCGCTCATACCGATACCGCCGATACCAACCATGTGAATATGTCGGGTTTTACCAAAAACAGGTTGTGTTTCTATAGCTTTTGTCATGAGTTCCTTTCTCTGTTTTGGCCTGCTAATTCAATGATCTGACGAGCTATAACATTTGCCGCATCCGGTCTGGCGAGTTTTTTTGCTGCTTCAGACATGCTCCTCAGTTTTTCTTCTTTTGTTATTACTCCTTTAACTGCATCATAAAGCGATTCAGTGGCATCTTTATCCTTTAATAAAATAGAAGCCCCGTTCTGCACCATGGATTCTGCATTTTTTGTTTGATGATCTCCAGCTACTGTTGGAGATGGAATCAGGATACTTGGTTTTCCGGTAAGCATTAGTTCGGCGCAGGATAAAGCTCCCGCCCGACTGATAACCAGATCCGCTGCAGCGTAGGCATGAGCCATTTCGTATAAAAATGGGTGTAATCTGACGTTTTCAAAATGCTTTTCGTCGATTTTAGCATGTAGATCATCGTAATAAATATCTCCACATTGCCAGATGATTTGCAGGTTTAGATCATCATGGAGTTTTCCGAGGTTTTTGAAAACAGCTTCGTTTACCGTTTTTGCCCCGCCACTTCCGCCAAGAATAAGTAAGGTTTTATCCTTTTTATTCGTAAAATTAAAATCTCCGAGTGCTTGTTTACGATCACCAGCTGTTATTTTCTTCCGTGTCGGGTTTCCACACAATTCGGTTTTATCTGCTGGAAAGTTTTTTTTAGCATCTTCAAAAGCTATAAATATCCGTTCTGCCATTGGACCCAGCTTTCGTGTGGTTACCCCGGGAAAACTGTTTTGTTCCTGCAGAACCAGCGGGATATTCAATTTACCTGCGACCCATCCTATCGGACCTGAAGCAAATCCACCACAAGAGACCACAACATCAGGTTTCAGCCTCTTCAGCAGAAAATAACACTGTACCAGGCTTACCATCAATTTAACCGGAAACAGCAGGTTTTTGAATGTTAGCCGCCTGTGAAAGCCGCTTATCCAGATGGGGTGAATATCATACCCTGCTTTTGGAACAGCATTCCACTCCATGCGGTCACGGGTTCCCACAAAATTTATTTCTAAATCTTTTCCGGTATCAACCAGAGCATCGGCAATGGCGATGGCAGGGTAAACATGGCCACCGGTTCCGCCGGCCGCTATCAGCACTTTATATTTACTCATCGCTGGCCCTCCTCTGTTTAGAAATGTTAAGTAAAATTCCGATCATGATACCTGAGAAAAGCATATTTGTTCCGCCATAGCTGATCATTGGCATCGGCAGCCCCGTAACCGGAAAGAGACCCGTGGCTACCGCTGCATTTACAAAACCAAACATAGCGATCATCAGCGTACAAGCCACAGCCAGCAGAGCACCGGTCCGATCCACGGCCCGCCGGGCAATGAATCCTATTCCACGAAATAGAATTAGGGTAAATAAAAAAAGGATAAAGGTCGCACCAAGTAGTCCGTATTCTTCAGTGATGATAGAGAAAATAAAATCGTTATAAGGTGCAGGCAGAAAATCTCTTTGTGAACTTTTACCTATTCCAACACCAAAAAACTGTCCCTGGGCCACGGCAATATGGGCCTGTTGTGCCTGGTAACCCTGACCCAATATAAAATCATCGCTTTGGATGTGAACGACCTGATCAATATAACTGCTGATCCGGGCCTGCCGCTGATCAGTCTGCATAACCAGTAACCCGGCACCGATAACACCGACTAACATGAGAGCGCCAATATGAGCCATATTAACACGGCCCACAAACATCACGATCAGGCATAAAACAAATAATATGGCAGCACTGCTGAAATCTTCGAGTCCGATGAGCCCACAGGTAACCCCTATCCATAACAAAATGGGTATAAAGCTACGCTTGAAATCTTTGATGTATTCCTGCTTTTTTATAACCAAGACCACAACGTGAATTAAAAGCGCAATGATTGCCAATGAGCTTGGCTGGAAAGAAAAACCCCCTACATTAAGCGAACGACGGGCACCGAATATTTCAATGCCATAAAGAGTTACAATAATCAGGAATAACCAGCTTAATAGTACGGCTAACCTGCTAAAACGAACCACTATGTGATAATCAATTTTGGAAAATATCACCAGGACGAGAAAAGAAATAAGCATTTTAACGATATGACCGCCAACCAGATTACCAGCAGTAGTAAATTGGTTTTCGGCAAAAAACGCGATCGAAGAATATACAGCCAGCAATCCAGCCATCATCAACATGACAACACAAACCATCAAGATGCGGTCACTAGCCACATTATTATCGCTAGACTCCTCAGGGTCAATGATATTTGCGCTGTTATATTTCGCTGAATACAAATACATTTTATAGATTATTCACCAATGATTTGAACATATCTCCACGAGCTTCATAATTCTCAAACATGTCAAATGACGCACAGGCCGGGCTTAACAATATAACCTGGCCTTTTTTTGCTATCTTTGATGCCATTAAAACAGCTTCCTCCATACTTGAACAGGTATGAAATTCCGGTACAGCATATGCAAGCTGGTCCTGAATTTTCTGACGGGCTTCACCAATAGCCATTATGGCTTGGACCTTTTCACGAATAGGTTCTATTAAATCCGAATAATCATTGCCTTTATCCTGACCGCCAAGGATGAGCACTACAGGAACTTTAAAACTGTTTAGGGCATACCAAACCGCATTCACATTGGTCGCTTTGCTGTCGTTGTAATAGCGAACCCCATTTTTCTCTCTCACCAGTTCAAAGCGGTGCTCTACACCTTTAAATTTACTCAGGCTTTCCCGAATAGCTTCATTTCCTATTTCAGATACTCGTGCAGACAAGGCTGTTGCCAGACCATTAAGCAGGTTATGTCTGCCCGGCAAGCTTATATCATCCTCATTCATGAGGAACTCCTCTTTATTTTTTGTCTTCAGATAGATGTTCCCATCCCGGACAAAAGCACCGTTGGCTACTTCGGTGGTATCAGAAAAAGCAAAAATTTCGGGGCCATCCTGCTTTGGTTTTGAAAAGTGATTTTTCAAAAGGGCATCATCATGCCAATAAATTGCCGAATCACCAGGCCCCTGATTTTCTGTGATCCTGAGCTTTGAGTTAGCATAATTTTCGAACTTGTTACCATAGCGATTTAGGTGATCCGGTGTGATGTTCAGCAAAATGCTGACTTTAGGGCTGAATGATTCGATATGATCCAGCTGAAAACTACTTACCTCCAAAATCATGTCGGTTTGCGGATCAGTTCGCGGAATAACATCAGAGAAAGCCATCCCAATATTACCGGCAAGCAGATGCTGTTTGCCGGCAACTTTACGGGTATAAGCGAGCCAGTTGACCGTCGTTGTTTTGCCGTTGCTTCCTGTTACCGCCAGTATAGGACTTTCACAGAACCAGCTTGCCGCCTCAATCTCAGAATACACCTTTTTCCCTGACTTCAGGTAACATTGAACTAAAGCAGCTTCAGTCGGAACACCGGGACTCACAACGGCGAAGTCGCCAGATTCAGCTTTCTTGCTATGGCCGTTTTCTTCATAACTGATATTTGCGTCAACCAACAGCCGGCGTATGGATGTATTAATTTCTCCGCTGTC
>JBBDMV010000137.1:0-2302 GCA_040878115.1 Balneolales bacterium | reverse complement strand
CTTAACTTCTATAAATTAATCTAATAACTATAGCTGGTAATTTTAATCAAAATTAATGATTGTCGTTAACAGGGTTTACACCCTGGGCTGCATTATGTTACCCTTTCAGGGTAAGGTCGCTGCATAGGGTTATAATGATTCGGTGCTGCATTGCGGAAAACAGGAAAAAAATGACCAAATAATATTTAGTACACAAACCATACCTATATCTTTACTGAAGGTGGTTTTATAACCTTAGTTATTTTGGAACCACTATATGATGCGATCTTTGTCGCTCAGGTCGGGCAAAGGACCGCGAAGCCGGAAAACCCGGCGCAGCCATTTTACCAATGTCGTGCTTTGGCCCTTGATATACCACTGGTCGGCCGCCCGGCGCGCTCCAAGAGCGTACGTGGGATATGGGAATATTGTGTCGGCCATATTTCGAAGAGAAATACCGTTTCTTTTTGCCAGAGCATACTGGCAGATCAGCTCACCACCATGTGCGCCGAGAACATCCGCCCCCAGTATTTTGCCAGAACGCTTTTTTGCATATACCTTGATCCAGCCTGCCGTTTGGTCGTCAGTGATAGCACGGTCAATCATACTATAAGGGAAGCTGTAGGTCTCGTAGGATGTGCCTTTATCATCAAGTTCTTTTTTTGTAGCTCCGATATGGGCCATTTCCGGGTCTGTAAAGGTGACCCAGGAGACGTTATCTTTGTCAATTTTCATGGGTATCTTTAGCAATGCATTGGTTGTGGCCACTTTACCCATATGTTCAGACATATGGGTGAACTGGTAGCGGCCCGTCACATCGCCTATCGCGTATATATGCTTGGCGCTGGTTTGGCACTTATCGTTAACCGTTATACCCTGTGTATCAAATTCCACACCGGCTGCTTCCAGGTTCAAAGGCTTCATATCTGGTCGTCTCCCTGTGGCCATAAGCAACTTCTCGGCTTCAATATATTCAATTTTCCCATCGTGCTTGATCGTTGCAGTAATTTTTTTGTCATCTCCTTCAACCGAATTGATTGTTGAACCTAGTTTGTAGGTTACTCCGTCTTTTTCAAGTATTTGCCTGAGCATCTCAGCGAGTTCAGGTTCATCATTGGGAAGAATGCGGTCGATCATATCAATCACAGTAACCTTGGTACCAAGATGCTGGAAAGCCTGGGCCATTTCGGTACCGACGGGCCCTGACCCTACAATAACCATGCTTTCGGGAAGGTGACGAAGTTCAAACAGATTTTGATTGGTAAGGTGAGGCGTTTGAACAATCCCTTTAATTGGAGGCACAAAAGTCCTGGCCCCGGCAGCGATGATGATAAACCGCCCGGTAACTTCCTGGGTTTCTCCGTTTGGCTTTGTGAGCAGTACGGTATTGGGGCCGGTAAATGCTGCGCTTCCTTCTTCCACATCAATACCCATTGAACGGAAGATGTCAGGGTGATCGGCTTCTTCATAAATATCGTTTCGTATGGTATTGATCTTATCGGCGATTTCCTGAAAATCCAGCTTCTGTCCCCCGGTTACTTTTTTTGCCTGGTTGAGCAATATTTTACTCGGCACACAGCCGTACCAGGTGCAGTCGCCACCTAATTTGTGCTTTTCGATCATCAGGGTTTTCGCACCCAGGCCGACCCCAATACCTGAAGCTGTCAAGCCGCCACTGCCGCCGCCAATTACAATGAGATCATAGGTTTTCTTCATTCGAAACTCCTTTATTTTAGATTTAACTTTTCAGCTATAAGAACAGTAAAGGCCAGATTTTTATATGGATGGATAGAAGCGTTTGTCTCACTAATATATAATTAAAAGCTGGTGAATCAATTCGCCCATTAACCGCTGATCGTTTACAATTGACAATTATTATCAGAACAAACGATCAATAGTGAACGATCAATAAATAAAACCTCACTCACGCCGCAATGCCTCGATAGGATCAACAACCTGTCCCTGCCCCGCTCCCGGCAAGCGTCCACGCTTGCCGAAATTGCACCCAAGGCCCCCGGACCTTTCAACACATCCTGTGTACCAACAACCCTGGCCAATCAGGCAGCTGTCTACTTCTCGTGCCGCTGTGGTTTACCTCACCCGCCCCGGGGCTGGTTAAGGATGAACTCATAAACCCAAACTACTCCCATGTATAATCCCCGCCGGTACGGGTGCCTCGCCCGTACGGGTAAATGTTTTAGATGACCATTTCAAAACAATACCTTTCCTGTTTTCCGCAATGCAACACCTTATATAAAACCAGGAACTTTCATTTTAAAACTAGTTTACCTATTAAACCCCTGGCAGGGGTTTAATTATGCAT
>JBBDMV010000136.1:0-13175 GCA_040878115.1 Balneolales bacterium | reverse complement strand
AAGGTGAGCTGCGGCAGCTAAAAGCCTCCAAGCTACTGAATATGACCGAGGAAAGAGATATTTAAGGATACATCAGTGCCTTTTTCATGCTTCATAGCATGTCCGTCAAAAATAATAACCTGGCCCGATCCGATTACTTCCATATCGGAACCATTGCTGATTATTAAGCCAGTATCTTCACCTAAACCAATACCAATGCACCCGGGATTAGCCGCTACAGTTTGAGTAAGTCTGCCGAATCGGCCCCTTTCAATAAAATGTGTATCAACAATAACATTATCAATAAAAGAAAGCCCTGTCGCAGTCTCAACGTCCCCTCTTTTAAAAGATGTGGCGTTCCCTCCGGTGATCATTGTATGGCCCATGGCCATGGCCCCGGCACTCGTTCCCGCAATCATAAAATCATCGTTCATATAACGCTCAAAGAGTGCCTGAGCAAAAGGAGTATCACTAAAGAACTTCCCTAAACGAGATTGATTACCACCAGTGAAAAAAACTCCATCTGAGCAATTTAATCTATCAATGTAATCCTGGCTTAATGCATCTTCCCTGTTTTGGATGGGCATTACCCCCACATTATAGCAACCAAGCTTATCAAAAGCCCGGATGTAACGTTGAACGACTTCTTCTGGAATACCAGACGCTGTGGGGACCAATTCGATGCGGGATTCGGCCCCATGCATTTCGGAAATTAGCCGTTTTAAAATACCAGTGCTATAAAAGCTTTTTCTGCAATCACCACTTTCATGGCAGTCCTTATTTTCACTTCCGCCGATTGGAATGAGTTTTCCTTTTGGGGTAAACATTTAAAAATATTAATGATGATAGAATTTTTAATTACATTTTTCTAACGATTAATATTTTTTAATAGTGCCAACCGGTCAACTATTTTTTTTGTTACTGATTAGTATGGGCCTTTGCCCTGGCTTTTGCTAATCAATCTTTGTTTCAGTATGCTGTTCTTTTTTAATTTCTGGTTTCTTAGTTGGGCCTTTTTTGTCCTTTAAAAAGATGGCGGTAATCGCTAGTGCCAGAATTGCAAAAAAGGCAAGATAGATCATCAGATGAGCAGCTATTTTGATAATTTCAGAAATTTCCATTTGGAACATTAGTTCATGATGATGATCTTTCTTTGACCGTCCTGCCGGGCGCACAACCAAAAAAAAGCAGCATGTTAGGAACATGCTGCTTTAAGCAAAGAATTATAGTTTTTTTCTACTTTTTTATGCTACTTGTACATCAAGTTGCTTTTTTAGTTCTACTTTGGGTACAGCACCAACTATTTGGTCTACAACTTCACCATTCTTAAAAATGAGAAGTGCAGGGATACTTCGAATATTATATTTGGTGGATATTTGTGGATTGCTATCTACATCAACTTTACCAACTTTAAGTTTTCCTTCATACTCACCTGCAAGCTCCTCAACAATAGGACCTATCATGCGGCACGGACCGCACCATTCCGCCCAAAAATCAACCAGTACCGGCTGATCGGATTTTAATACTTCATTATCAAAACTATCGTCGGTAAGTGCTATCGGTTTAGCCATTTCTTTCCTTTTTATTAATAATTTTCAGAGCGACCGTTTACTGCCTATCGCTCCGGATATCAAATTTGATTTTTAAGTAGTGGTGTAACGAATGTTAACAGTAAATAATTTCCAATACCCGATTTTATTCTATTTTCTCAAAAGTGACCATTTCTTTACCCAGTAGTCTTTGAAGCTCAGTGTACAGCTCATCGGTTGGATCTATGACAAACTTGCGCACATGCATTTTTAATTTATTCGTATGCGGACTAATAACATCAAAGGCAACATGGGTCTTTCCACGGTTCTGGTCAAATAATTCCGCCATGCTCTGTAGATCATCATGGGCCAGAGAGTCGGTTTCCAGGCGTATTCGCAGCCTCAGGTTGCCCTGGTTTTTGGTACGCAGGTTCTCTATACGGTCAAATGTCCGGGCTATGATCTTGGGCACACCGTCTCTTTTGCTAATCTCTCCTTCCACAACGACAATGGTATCTGTTTGCAACAAGTTCATATAACGGTCATACACATCCGAAAAAGCAATAGCTTCAGAACTGCCCTTTTTGTCCTCCATAGTCAGGAAAGAAAAAGGCCGGCCTTTCCGGTCCGTTACCCGCTTTATTGAGGTAATAATACCAGCTGATGTAACGCTTGCCTTATCTTCCAGTTCATTAAGGGCTTCATCCCCCAACCCGGAACTACAGAATAGCTTGATATCCTCTTTATATTTATCAAGAGGATGGCCGCTCAGGTAGAACCCGATAAGATCGCGTTCTTTTTTCAGTCTTTCCATATTGCTCCAGGGTACAGCATCAGGATATTTCGGCTCATGCTCCTCCTGGTTACCGCCGGGATCCCCTCCAAACAAGTTTGTCTGGTTCATATTCTCATCATGCTGCTTTTTGATCCCATAACGAATAGCATCTTCCAGAACGGCAAAAAGTTTTGCCCTGTTAGGCTCCAGGGTGTCGAAAGCCCCGGCTGTAATCAAGCTTTCCATCATTTTCTTGTTGCACGTTTTTAAATCGACCCTGGCCGTGAAATCAAACAGGCTTTTGTACGGGCCATTTTCTTTTCGTTCTTCAACAAAATGATCTACCGCATTGGAGCCAACACCTTTTATCCCGTCTATGCCATACTGAATGCGGCCGTTGTTTACAACAAAGTCTCCTTCTCCCGTGTTAACATTGGGCCGGTCTACCTCAAGGCCAAGATGGTAGATCTCCTCAATAAACTGAGATATCTTTTTAATGTCACTCATGTTATGCGTCAGCACGGCAGCCATGTACTCGGCAGGGTAATGCGCCTTGAAATAAGCCGTTTGATAAGCAACTACCGAGTAGGCCGCCGAATGGGATTTATTGAACCCGTAGCCGGCAAAGAAGGCCATTTTCTCAAAGACTTCACGGGCTACTTTTTCATCGACCTCCTTTTCTTTGGCGCCTTCGAGGAAGATCTTCCTCTGTTTGTCCATCTCTTCTTTTTTCTTCTTTCCCATGGCGCGCCTGAGAATATCCGCGCCTCCCAGTGTGTAGCCCCCCATGATCTGTGCCACTTTCATGATCTGCTCCTGATAGACCATGATCCCGAATGTCGGCTTAAGGACTTCCTCCAGCATCGGGTGGGGATAGGTGACTTCCATCCTGCCATGCTTGCAATCGATGTACTCTGGGATGAACTGCATAGGCCCCGGACGGTAAAGGGCGTTCATGGCAATCAGGTCGTCTATACTTGTGGGCTTCAGTTCCTTGAGATATTTGCGCATACCATCGGACTCAAACTGGAATGTCCCAACAGTATCTCCCCTTTGATATAGTTCAAAAGTCTTTTCATCATCAAGAGGAATGGTGTCCAGGTCGTATTCTTTATCATGATTTTCTTTAACCATCCTCATCACCGTTTTCAGGATAGAAAGGGTTTTCAATCCAAGGAAATCCATTTTGAGCAACCCACAAGCCTCAGCACTGGGTCCGTCGTATTGCGTGACTATATCTTTTTCTTTACTCAATGAAACCGGCAGGTAATTATGGACCGTGCCCGGCGCGATGATTACTCCGGCAGCGTGAATCCCTGTGTGACGCGGACACCCTTCAAGCGTCTTGGCAAAGCTCATCATTTTCCGGACCTGAAGATCATCTGTCATAAACAGCTGCTCAATTTCCTTCGCCGTTTCAGGGTTGTTCTCAGGGTCTGTGGCTTTCGCGAAGGTATCCAACCCCGGGCGCTCGGGGAAAAGCTTGGCGATCCGGTTTACCTCGCTTAAAGGAACCCCAAGAACACGGCCTACATCACGGATAGCCGTTTTTGCTTTCATGGTACCGTAGGTAATAATCTGGGCGACGTTGTCACGCCCATATTTTTCTACTACGTAATCAATTAAATCCTGCCGGCCCACATCATCAAAATCGATATCAATATCAGGCGGTGAAATACGCTCAGGGTTCAGAAAACGCTCAAAGAGCAAATCGTAGCGCAATGGATCGATGTTAATAATCCCTACGCAATAGGCTACTACACTCCCGGCTGCCGAACCCCGCCCCGGTCCCACAAATACACCGCGTTTTCGTGCCTCTGTAGTGAAACCCTGAACAATCAGGAAATACCCTGAGAAATTCATGTCGCTGATGATTTTCAGCTCCTGCTCAATGCGTTCGCTTATGGTTTGAGTAATTTCCCCATAGCGTTTTTTGGCACCCTCATAGGTGAGATGGCGAAGGTATTCCTCCATACTTTTAAAAGCATCCGGAAACTGAAAATCCGGCAGCAGGAGTTCGGAACTAAGCTTGATGTTATCAACTTTACCGACAATTTCATTGGTATTGTCTAATGATTCAGGCACATCCTTGAACACTTCCGCCATTTCATCACGGGTTTTCAGGTAAAACTCTTTGTTCAAGATCCCTTTGTCATCAGTAAACCGGAATCGTTTGGGGTCGTTTATATCCGCATTGGTTTGCAGGGCAAGCAGAATATCATGAGCTTCTGAATCTTCACGTTCTATATAATGGGAATCGTTTGTGGCGATCATCTTAACCTTATATTCCCTGCTCCAGCGAATCAGCACCTTATTGCAAATATCCTGATCTTTTAATCCATGACGCTGAAGCTCGATATAATAATCGTCACCAAAAAGGTTTAGATACCACTCAAAAATCTTTTTAGCTTCCCGCTCTCCCTTTTTTATTATCGTCTGATTGACCTCGCTTGCCAGACAGCAGGTCGTGCAAATCAGCCCTTCGGCGTGTTTCTCAAGTAACGCCTTGTCGATTCTTGGCTTGTAGTAAAGTCCGTCTACATAGCCGATGGAGGTAAGCTTGGACAGGTTTTTGTAACCTGTCATATTTTTAGCCAGCAAAACCTGGTGGTAACGGGTCCTGTTCGTACGATCATCCATCTGTGTCGGCGTGACATAAAACTCACAACCAATGATGGGTTTCATACCCTGTTTCTGCGCCTCATTTACAAAATTGGGGACCCCGAACATATTACCATGATCGGTAATCGCAATGGCCGGCATTTCTTCTTTAGCGGCCTTGCCGATCAATTTCTGTATCCCCGCCGCACCATCGAGCAAACTGTACTGGGTATGGCAATGTAGGTGGGAAAATGAGCACATAGATAACAGCTTCTTTTGTCTTTAAAATGATGAAATGAAGAGGCTATAATCTAAACATATTTTAAAAGAATTGCGTGTGCAGGATGGTAAAACCTGATGATTTTTCAAATGCCAACCCGGACGATTTGCGTGTTTGGTTACCACCGTGGGTGGTTTTGACGCTGGTTATACCACACGATCTTTTAATTACCCATAATCCGGTTTCGATGCTTTTGCCCCCATCTACTCATCTCTGTAATGAGATTCTCTAAAGTCATCCCGTAGTCCGTAATGAAATATTCTACCGTGATAGGCTTCGTGTCTTGAACTTCCCGCCTTACCAATTCATTGACTTCCAGTTCTTTGAGTTCTTTCGAGAGCATCTTAGCTGAAATCCCCTCTATTTCTTCCTTCATCTCGTTAAAGCCATATGAACCCGTTAAGAGTACAGTAAGAATTGGGATCTTCCATTTTCCATTGAGTAAATCCATAACGTCGCGGACCGGACGAAGATACTTACAGCATTCTTCTTTAGTCCGAACTTGAGTATCATTTTTAGCTATAGTCATGATGAGTTACTTTTAGTTACTAAGTTAAGTATAGTAAATTAATAACTACATGTAATTTTTCCTAATATTGGGTACAGAAAATTAGAAATCACCTTCGATCGTCGAAGGTGATCTTACTCATAATAAACATGAATAACTTATGGATTTACTTTCAAATATAACTGAATTCAATAATATCGGATTGCTGATTTTAAGAGTGGGGATAGCTGTTAGCTTTCTTTACCATGGTATTGATAAACTTAAAATGTGGAAGATGGAGCCTTCTGAAGAAATGCCTGCAAGTATGCTAAAACAACTTCGATTGCTTTCTATTGTTGAACCGTTAGGAGCGGTTGCTTTAGTTAGCGGATTTTTGACTCAACTTGCTGCAATCGGTTTCACAATCATTATGCTGGGGGCCATCAATCTAAAAGTGGGCCAAATGCAGAAAAAATTTGGTGAACCGGGCGGCTGGGAATTGGATGTAGTATTGATGGCTGGATGTATTGCATTGGTTTTAACAGGAGCAGGAACGTTATCATTTGACTATGCTCTTTGGGGGATTTGAGCATCGTAAAACTGTACATACTCAAGTAGATAGTCTAAAGAAGGATCCTGATACGTATAACTAATATCTGGATATGATGCATTTTATAACAAGTTTGCTCCTGAAGTTTTAATGGAAACGGATTATAGAGCCAAACCTAACAATAATACCTTAATGGTTATGCTGTGAAAGGCATGGCCATTACTCTTAATCATTACTAATAAAACAATATTTTGAATATACAAAGAAAGTTAATCAGTGTGCAGACTCCTGCTAAACAGCAGGGGTTTATGGGAAGGGGCCATATTGCCCGTCCTGTAATACAAAAACCCTTCTCAGAAAGCGATCCATTTATTTTTTTGATGGATGATATGTTGAACAAACAGGATGAAGAGCCGGCTGGCGGCCCTCATCCCCATGCAGGATTTGAAACCGTTTCCCTGCTTCTCGAGGGTGAGTTTGGAGAATCCTCCTTCAAAATGAAAGAGGGTGATTTTCAAATTATGACCGCAGGCAGTGGGATTGTTCATACCGAAACGATAGATAAAAAATCTAAGATGCGTCTGCTACAAATGTGGCTGAATTTACCTAAAAAGGCGCGTTGGACGACGCCAAGAGTACAAAACCTTCCACGGGCGCATGTTCAAACATTATCGGAACATGGGTTAGAGATAAAAGTCTATAGCGGAATGTTTGCCGGTCTAAAATCTCCGGTTCGAAATCATGTACCTGTAATTGTGGCTGATATTCAGATGCAGCCGGGCCTGGAAACCGTTCAAGAAATTCCTGCAGCCTTCAACACCTTTTTATATGTACTTGAAGGGGGAATCATGATAGGTGAGGAGCAGAATTTCTTACTGCAGGATCAGGTTGGCTGGTTAGACCGGCCTTCCGATGATGGGGCAAGTAAGCTGAAGCTGACCGCAGGAAATTCCGGTGCCCATTTTGTGCTGTATTCAGGGCAGACTCAGGGCGAGCCGATCATTTCCCAAGGTCCTTTTATTGGCGACACCCAGAATGATATTAAAAGATTGTATAAAGAATATCGAGAAGGTAAAATGCAACACATTTCAACTGTTCCCGAGAAACAACAGATAACATGGTAACTTTTGGTGAAGTTGCACGAAAAGTAAGTATGGTATAACAGTTTATATTTAATCTGCTTGAGTTCTTAATGATTACGACGGAATACACAACAACCAACAACAGCGAAGCTTACAACACACACCAACCTCAATCCAATTCAATAACCTCAACACCTTTAATTTCACCCGAATCAAGGGAGAACCTGACTATAGTACGCTTTGTTTGAAAGCCCTGACGGCCTGCAGCACCCGGGTTAATATGAAGCATATTTTTATTATCAGGGTTACGGGCTATTACAAGGATGTGGGTATGTCCGCAAATGAATAGGTCCGGAGGGTTTTTATCCATTTCCTGTTTAATAGGCAAAGCGTAACGGCCGGGCTGACCACCGATGTGAACCATCCAAACACAAACACCTTCACAGGTAAAGCGCTTATAAGGAGGGAACTCTTTCCGGATATCCTGTCCATCGATATTACCATAAACACCAATAACCGGAGCTATTTTTCGTAGTTCATTAGCGATAGCAATAGTGCCAAAATCTCCGGCATGCCAGATTTCATCACATTCTTTAAAATAATCCGCTACCTTAGGGTCAAGGTAGTTATGGGTGTCTGATATCAGTCCTATTTTCATCATAAATTATAACAAAATAATTTTTACTACTCCGGTAACCAAGTTTCTTTAGAAATATTTTTAATGTATTACTTCAGCATCATTATTGTAACATGGAATGCCCTGCATCATCTTAAGCGTTTCCTACCGTCTGTGTATAAAAACAGCCCGGGAGCAGAGATCATTATCGCCAATAACGCTTCCTCCGATGGCAGTGCGGAATGGATAAAAAAACATTTCCCGGACATCAAAATTGTTACACTTGATAAAAATTACGGTTATTGCGGTGGAAACAATCGCGCTGCTTATCATGCAAACGGTGAAGTTATCCTTTTCTTAAATAATGATGTTGAGGTCACCCCGAACTGGCTAACCCCAATGAAAGCTATGTTTGAAAAAGACCCCAGACTGGCAGCAGTCCAACCCAAAATACTTTCGCTTACAAACAAGGAGTACTTCGAACATGCCGGTGCCGCCGGTGGTTTTGTAGATCGTTATGCCTACCCTTTTTGCCAGGGCAGAATATTTGACCATGTCGAAAGGGACGAAGGCCAATATGATTTGGAAAAAAACATATTCTGGGCAAGTGGTGCCGCCATGGCCGTCAGGAAAAAAGAGTTTATCGATAACGGCGAATTTGACGAAGATTTCGAATTCCACATGGAAGAAATCGATCTGTGCTGGAGATTGTGGAACCGTGGCTATACTATAAAGCTTTGTCCGGATTCCAAAGTATATCATTTGGGTGGTGGTTCTCTTTCTACCGGCTCCAGCCGTAAGATTTATTATAACTATAGGAACAACCTGTCGATGATCATCAAGAATAGCAGTGACTATACTCTCCTTAAAAGAATTATGATGCGTTTTTTGCTGGACTATATAGCATCCGTCAAAGCATTATTAAGCTTTAAGTTCGGAGAGTTCAAGGCCATCCTAAAGGCACAATTGCACTTTTTGAAAAACTTTGATGCATTATCCGAAAAACGAAACGAGCTTCAAAGGCTGCGCATTAACATGCTTGATCCTGAAACAATGATCGACATCGTAATTGTCAAAGAATATTTTTTAAAGGGAAAGCATACCTTTAAAGACCTTTCTATTGTCAGAAAAAGAAGCGGAAATCTCTGATAATACTTTAGTTTTTTTATTATCCTTAACCGGAAGAGAAAATTGAAATGGGTTGAATGATGACCGTTATCCAAATAAAATGTATTATCTGAAAAAATGATCCAAGAAAATGCATCTTTGAACGTTAAGCGTTTTAAATTAAGTGATATTAAATAACGGGATAAATGATGGAAGTAAATATCCCTATATTATTCACGATTTTCAGGAAATAAGACCCCGTCGGATCCTAACATCAGCACTCATGAACACGAAAGCCATTCCCCTGCGCCGCATCTTTACCATTATTTTATTAGGGTCATTAGCCTTTACTTTAACTTTTTGTGCTTCCAGCAGCGAACTCGAAGAGGAAGAAGTTGAAGAACTTCTGAACCGTGCTTCCGGGCAAATCCCTATGTCCGTTTATGTAGATATTGACCGCTTTACCAGTCGGTTGAGTGACAATTATGCTATGCTGTACAATCCCATTCCAGAAGCCTTCCAAAATGTGAACGCCGTGGAGGAGCGAAGAAGCGGAAACCGTGGCTTCAGAGTTCAGATTATATCGACCAGAGATCTTAGCGAAGCCGAATCCGTTGAAGCAGAATTTTTAACATGGATGCGGGAAGAAGATATCTCTCCACGACACGAAAGCTATATACGATTTCGTCAGCCATACTATCGTCTTCATCTTGGTAATTTTTTAAGCCGGGCTGAAGCGATAGAATTCTCAAGAGTTGTTCGGGAAGATTACCCCAACGCGTGGGTAGTCCCTGATGAAATTGATCCCGAAGCTATTGAAAGATTCAAAGAGGCTGAGGAAGCAGATGATAATGAGATTGAAGAGTTGGAAGAACCTTCCGAAGTAGAAGTTTTAGACGAAGAGAACTAAGCCTTGTTTAACAGCCTTTGGTAAATGTCATCTGCTTTTTGAAGCAATTCTTTTAAATCACCGTTATTCTCAATAATGGAATCCGCGAGATGGGTAAGTTTTGAGAAATCCTGCTGCTTCCGGATCCTCTTTTTAATACCCTCCGGGCCTGCGAGGTCCCTTAATGCCACCCTTACTGTACGGAGTTGCTCATCAGCCAATACGAGTACGATATAATCCAGGTTTTTTGGCCGCCCCTTCAAAAGAAGCAACGCCGCTTCTTTTACAAGGACCTTTATACCTGCTTGTTCTGCCTCATCTATAATTCGTCCGGTTTCCTTGTATACTTCAGGATGGACCAGTTGATTTAGGCGGTCCACTTTACCCAGTTCAAAAGCTTGCCGGGAAAGATAATCTTTATTCAGGCTGCCATCTTCATAATAAGAATCTTCACCAAATTCTCTTTTGATAGCGTTTATCAGTTCCGGCTTTTTAACCATGAGCTCTTTGGCCAGGGCATCAGCATAAATTACCTGGGCGCCCAGGCTTTCCCAGTGCTTGCAAACAGTGGTTTTTCCACTTCCAATGCCTCCGGTTATGCCGATTGTAATCATATTCTTTAATTTAACCACAAGATAACATTCCTGAGCTGTATGGTTACATGATTGTATCCACTTTCTCGGATTCCACCGACAACGGGTAATCCGTTGTATAATGCAAGCCACGGCTTTCTTTACGTTTCAGGGCTGATTGTATTACAAGATAGGCTATAGCAATCAGATTACGCAATTCACATAAAGGAACACTTACCCTGTTCCTTTCATAAAAATCTTCCACTTCATCATGTAACATACGGGTCCTGCGAAATGCCCTTTTTAAGCGAAGATTGCTGCGAACGATGCCGACATAATCCCACATAATCTGCTGCAGTTCTCTCTTATTGTGAGAAATCAAGATCCACTCTTCGGTGTTTGTCGTGCCGCTGTCATCCCATTCCGGAATATTCTGGTTAACCCTGGCATCACTTGAGTATTCAATGGCCTGGTAGGCTGCCCTTTTTGAAAAAACCAAAGCCTCTAGCAAGCTATTCGAGGCCAGACGATTGGCTCCATGAACACCGGTACTGGCCGTTTCTCCACTTGCATAAAGTCCCTTAACAGACGTTTGCCCCTGAAGATCGGTGACTACTCCGCCGCATATATAGTGTGCCGCCGGAACAACAGGTATAAGGTTTTTTGTGATATTAAGCCCATACTTCAAACTGGTTTTATAAATATTAGGAAACTCTTGTTTAATGATTTTATCATCAAGATGTTGCACATCTAAATAGACGCATTCATCACCCGTTTTCTTCAACTGATCATCAATGGCCCGGGCCACAATATCACGTGGTGCAAGGTCGGCACGTTTGTCATATTGCTTCATGAAAGCATTGCCTTCTTTATTTCGAAGAATGCCGCCTTTGCCTCTTACGGCCTCAGATATTAAAAAGGAATTCGCACCAGGTATACACAATGATGTAGGATGAAACTGGATAAACTCCATATTCGCCACTTTAGCTTTGGCGCGGTATGCCATCGCAATTCCGTCTCCGGTGGCGATTTCGGGATTGGTGGTATGCATGTAAACCTGTCCGGCACCACCTGTTGCCAGCATTGTGGTCTTAGCAATAACACGTTCCACTTTATCCAGACGAGTATTAAGAACATAAACACCGTAGCAACTGTTATTTGAATCATTCCTGGTCATTTTTTTGCCAAGGTGATGCTCGGTGATGAGCTCCATAGCAAAGTGATGCTCAAAAATTTGGATATTCGGATGTGCGGCAGCTGAATCTAGCAACGATCGCTCTATTTCCCTGCCGGTCATATCGGCCGCATGAACAATGCGATTATGAGTATGCCCCCCTTCCCTCCCAAGATCAAAGCTTCCGTTCCTGGAAGTAAAGCGTGCTCCCCTCTCAAGGAGTTCATTGATTACAGCAGGGCCTTCTTCCACGATGGCTTTAACGGCCTCATATTTACATAAATCCGCACCGGCCGTAAGCGTATCTTCTATATGGCTATGAAAAGAATCATTATGATCAAAAACGCTGGCAATACCACCCTGGGCATAATTGGTATTTGAATCTGCTTTATTTTTCTTCGTAATGATACCTACCGTGCCATGATCTGCCACGGTAAGAGCATACGAGAGCCCCGCGCTACCGCTTCCTAATACTAAAAAATCAAATGTATGCATTAAGCCATTAAGAATGCTTTAATAAATTCGTCGATCTCGCCATCCATAACATTTTCGACATTAGAAGTCTCATGTGATGTCCGGTGGTCTTTCACCATGTTATAAGGGTGAAAAACATAGGAGCGGATCTGTGATCCCCACTCATTCTTCATTTTGCTGCTTTCTATTTGGTCTTTCGCCGCTTCCTGTATCCGTTTTTCCAGATCATATACCCTGGACTTCAACATAACCATGGCTTTTTCACGATTCTGAAGCTGTGACCGCTCCTGCTGACATTCAGCAACTACTCGTTCCTTTGTTCCGTCAGACAGTTCGCCGGTCCAGATGAGCCGGACACCCGTTTCCACCTTGTTAACATTTTGCCCGCCTTTGCCGCCGGCATGAAAACGCTGTAACTCGATATCATCAGCGTTCAGGTCAACATCAATGGTGTTGTCAATGATGGGCGTTACAAATACAGAACAAAATGAGGTATGGCGCCTTGCATTGCTATCGAACGGTGAAATCCTGACCAAACGGTGAACTCCGTTCTCAGACTTAAGATAACCGTAAGCAAATTCGCCTTTAACTTCAAGAGTGGCGCTCTTTATACCGGCTACATCACCAGGCTGATATTCAAGAGTTGTGGTATCAAAGCCTTTCTTCTCACAATACCGGGCGTACATTCTGTAGATCATCTGTGCCCAATCCTGGCTCTCCGTACCGCCGGCACCCGGATTTATGGTGATGATAGCGTCGCGCTGGTCGTCTTCACCACTGAGCATGTTCTTGAATTCCAGATCTTCAACGCCCTTTTGCAAAAGCTCGATTTCTGTGTTGATCTCTTCATCAACCTCATCGCCGCCTTCACTCATTTCCTGAAACAAAAGGATATTTTGCCTGTGCTCATCAAACTTATCCCATGTTTCTACCCAAGACTTTTCATGATTCAACTTCTTCATCACAACCTGTGCCTCGTCCGGGTCATTCCAAAACTCCGGCTGCCCGGCCTGATGCTCAATTTCTGCTATGCGCCTTTTTCTGTTATCATAGTCAAAGA
>JBBDMV010000135.1:0-13244 GCA_040878115.1 Balneolales bacterium | reverse complement strand
ATGTACTACACCGCCTTTTTGATCTTCGGCCTGCCCTTCGCCCTGCTGATCACCCTCTCCGGGGCCTTAATGACCATCGTACCCTATATTGGTCCGCTGGTCAGCGGCGTGATACCCATCACGGTTGGCCTGATCTTCTTCGAAGACCTTCCCTACACGCTGATCTTCTCGGCCATTATCATTATCATCCATCTGATAGAAAGCTATGTGCTCGAACCGGTCATCATCGGCAAAGAACTCAAGCTCAACGCCCTGGGGGTGATCATCACTATTCTGTTAGGCGGCATTATTTGGGGCGTCCCCGGCATGATCCTATTCGTGCCCGTCATCGCCATGATCAAGATCATCTCCATCCACAGCGAAGCCTTCAGGCCATTGGGAGATCTGCTGGATAATTAACCGGAAACTAGTTTGGAGTTTAGAGTTTGGAGTTTGGAGTTTAGAGTTTGGGGTTTGGGGTTTGGAGTTTAGAGTTTGGAGTTGTTTGCGTAAATTAGGGTCTGGGGCTAAATCCCCTCTTGAGAGGGGAATGGTTTTTTCGAAGCGAAGCTTTCGCAAAAACCGAGGGGTGTGTGACGGGCCATGATCAATCTTTTGAATACCGGCTTCTTCCTAGACCTATTCCTTTATCAACCTCATTGAGGCATCAACAGTTTCTAGTTTGTAGTTTTTTGTAGTAAGGCACTCCTTTCGGCTTTATAGGTGATGGTTAACTGGTGCATGGCCCGGGTACAGGCGATGTAGAGCATGCTTTGGTCTACATCCGTGGCGTAGTTTTCATGTGTTACGTGCGGCACGATCACCTGGTCAAATTCGAGGCCTTTGGCAAGGTGGGCGCTGGTGATGAGTACCCCCGCGCTAAGGGACGCGCTCCCGGGTGTTACCAGATGGGCAGTCTCTCCTGCTTTTTCAATATAGGCATGCAGTGCTTTGGCCTGTTTCTGTGTCTTGCAAAGTATTCCCAGAGTGCTTCTGTCCGACTTGTTGAATTCCCTGATCATTTCAGCGACCGCTTTCTTTTCGTCCGTGGCTTTATTGAAATAGAGTATTTCCGGCTCCTGGCCATGGCGGTCAACCGGTTCCGCGTTGGTATGGGGTGAGATTCGCTGGGAAAATCTGGTAATCTCGCGGGTGGACCTGTAGCTCTTGACCAGAGTCACGTCTTCAGCCTCCGTATAGATGCCTTTAATATCCTGGGTGGTCGTAGAGCTGTAGGGGTTTACATTTTGATTGGCATCGCCCAGGATGGTCTTGTTGCATGGAAACAAACGTGAAAGCACCGCGTATTGCACCGCAGTATAATCCTGCATTTCATCCACAATGATATGTTTAACCTGGCTGAAGGCCTCTACCCCTTCCAGTTTCATTTTAAGATAGATTAACGGAAACAGATCGGCATATTCATAGGTTGTGCCTTTGGAATACTGAAACATTTCAGGCCGCCCCAGCCAGTCATAGAAGTTTTTGTACAGGACACGCAGATTTGTGCTGCCCATCATATTTTTTACGGCTGATTTAATCTCCTTTTCTTCGCCTGTTTTCAGGTCATATCCGAAGTCACGTTTGATCATCCTGATTACATCGCCTGCAACCGCTGTCTGCCGCCGCGTGACGGGTAGATGAGCGTTTGCGGATACCCGCTGCCTGATGAATCGGGCGGGAACCACCTTGAAACGAATGGGAATATCTTTTTCGGTGAAATGTTCCTGTTTCAGCCAGTTTGTATACGAGGTAAACTTGTTAAGGAAATCCGCAGTGGCTTTGAACTCGATTCGCTTAATGTGATCAGGGTTGTGGTTTTCCAGCAGATGATTAACCTGGTCAAAGAAGCTTTGGAACTTATATTTGTCATTCAGCACCCAGCTTGCCAGTGACTCCATTCCCATTTCGGGAATCGTGTCTTCCCCCAGCTCCGGCAATACATTGGAGATATAGTCAGCAAATACTTTGTTCGGAGAGATGATCATGATGTCGCGGGAGCTGATCGTATCTTTAAACCGGTAAAGCAAGAACGCAATACGATGCAAAGCGATCGAAGTTTTCCCCGATCCGGCCACTCCCTGGATGATCAGCACAGGAGAGGTTTCATTACGGATAATGGCATTTTGGTCACGCTGGATTGTGGCGACGATATTTTTCATTTTATCATCGCCCGACCGGCTTAGTTCTTTTTGCAGCACGTCATCGCGTATGTACAGGTCCGATTCCAGCATCATCTCCATTTCGCCATCTTTAATGCGGTACTGGCGTTTTCGAACAATTTCACCTTCCTTTGTACCTGAGGGCGCCTCAAAAGATGCCTGTCCTGGCTCAAAGTCGTAAAACATGCTCGATACAGGAGCACGCCAGTCATGAATAAGATTATCGTTCTCTTCCTCATCAAAATAGGTGTGCATCCCGATATAGACGGGGGCCGTTTTATCTGACCCCTCTTCTGAAAAGTCAATGCGCCCGAAGTAGGGTGATCCCATCAGTTTTCGCAGCCGGGCCTTATAGGCTACCGCCGCTTCACCGGAGATGGCGTGCATATTCACCGACTGCTTTATGGAAGCTTTTTCAGCGGCATCCATTCCGGATTTGTTTTCATACATGTAATTCTTCTGCTCCTGAAGTTCTTTCGACTGCCGGGCAACCTGAGCTTCCACATTTTCGTATGCATTCTCCAGCTTGTCAATCACTTCATTCAGGTACTTCCGTTCGTCTGTCTCAGTTTTGTTAAACATGTCCATTTGTTTCTTGTAAAATTCATCAAAGACTGACTGATTTGCAGCCCCTGACCAAGTCTTGTTCAATCGCGCCGGGTTTTTTACCGGCAGCATTTTATAATAATCTTATCATTACGCGTCGTAATCATGCTCCCGGTGCGGCAGCACGGGGCATAACTTTCGGTATGCATCTCACGATAATGAATCCCAAAGCCTATGGCGGCGTAGTCAGCGGCTCTAAGGGATACCAATAAAGACAGGGAAAATACACGGCTTTAGGCAATAGTTCTTTTTTTTCTGCGGGCGAAATGCCCGCCACCCTGAAGAAATAAGTTAAGGAAGTTCAGGCGCATTTAACACAACGGGTGGTGTAAGGCATAATTTTAAGCCGGCCAAAGGGAATGTCATTTCCGCACTTCAGGCATGCGCCTAACTCGCCATCTTCGCCTCTCTCTTTGGCGCGTTCCAGTTTTTTCAGGGTCTGTTTCTTTTCGCGGAGTGCCTTCTCATTAATTGTTTTATTGTTGATGGCATCCATGCGGGACAGCCGGCCAATGGAGTTATCGAGCTGAACGGGTTTGGTTAGCTCCGTCAATTCTTTAATCTCCTCTTGAAGAGAACCGGCCTGTTCATCGATAAGAGATATAATCTGCTTAATTTCTGCTTCTGTCATAATAATAAAATGAAAAAATTACTTCTTAATTATATTTCTTCAGAGATCATCCGAAAAAACAATGATGGTCATCCTTTCCAACCAACTCCAGAAATTCTTCTAAAGTATTAACGACCGGCGAAGGTGAATAGGCATGCCATTTAAGATCAGCTTGCTTCCAGAAAACCTTCCACTGCTGCCTGGTCCGGATGAAAGTAGCTCTGGCCACAGGGTGTTCAACTATTTCTTCCTTATTATTCCAGCGTGGCCTGATCTCCTGAATCTCCACACTTTGATCTAATATTTGAAAGCCCAAATCAAGCTGAGGGCGTATGTTAGGTGGAGGGCGATGCTTCTCAATGAAACCGCCAGCTATTTTTTCCACTTGTTTCTGCTCATTATCATCAAATGCCATAGGGTTAGCTTTTTTTTGTTGAGAGGTAATAACACAGTTTAGTTAATTTCTACTTAAGATCGTAACAAACTCATTAAACATCGTTTTGTAATTTACGTAAATTCTTCATTCCACCCATCTTCACGGCAGAGTGCCACAAGCCGGTTGCGAAGAGGCAGGTAGTTATCCAATGATTGTTTAAACTCCACATCATCCGGGGAAACAATCCCGTAATCGCGTTCGGCTTCCAGAAGGCGCTGCGGGTATGGTGTTTGCCTGGATACTTCCTTTTTACGGATCCTTGAAAACTCCAGATAATTGCTGATGCTACTTTCCATAAGCTGCAGCACACCGGGGGGAGGCCGATGTTCTTTCTTAGCGGTTCCTAATATGAATGAGGTATCTGATAAGAGCAGAACTGCCCTGGCTGGAGATAAATCGGCGCTTCCAGCATGAAAATACTTCAGGATGGGGTAGGCAAGGTGCTTGAGTGACTGGTGGTCCATCTCGGAAGACAAGCTCAGAACATGAGTTTTGAGGGTTTCCTCTGGATCACTTAGCCGGGCCCGCTCAATGATCTCAGGAACTGTTTTACCCATGCTGAAGATGCCTTGAGCAAGTTTTCTTTTTGTGACTACCGCTGAAACCACGGACAAAACGTATGACAATGAAATGGTGAGGACTACGGTAGCCGCTAAAGTAGCCAGCGTTGCGATCAATGTCCACGGAAATCTTGATGGTACCCAATCGCCATATCCCAGGCTGGAAATCGTGTTACTGACAAAATATAGTTTTTCTGTGAGGCCGGCTTGCTCACCGGTGCTGCTGTTAATGACCGAGTCGGGATTCGCGGCGAAGGCTATAAATACACCTATCCCCAGCAGTACATACCATATTATAATACTGGAAATAAGTATGAAGGGCCCCGCGAATGTAAGGAGCCTGTGGATGGGCCGGCTCTTATGAATGAAGAGCAGGCCATTCCAGGGGTGTATCCATAGCCCGGTCAGGGGCCCGGCACCCTTCATACTGAAAACGGTGATGAATACATCCAGAAGTGTGATGAAGATCACTAATACCGATGCAATGTACAAGATTATCTGCATGGTATTTAACGTCAAAAGCCTGGACATAATTATGGTAACAGGTACCCACTTGATACCCAGTAACTGGCTGTGCTGACAAGGTTCCAGGATTTTTAGAGGATGACCAGTACTCTATTTTTGGCTACCAGGTTGAGAAGTTGACGGTGGATCACTGGCAGGAAAAGATTCTTCCACGGCCTCATCCACCTTCTCCTCCTCGCTCTGTTTCTTTTCCTCTTCAACTTCTTTTTTTCTTTCTTTTTCCATTTTGGGTGTTATATCCATAGCTCTCCTTTTTAATGATTAAATATCTCGTTACCGCCGGATATCAACTACTGATGAAAAACTCTGCCTGCTATATCAAACAACATTTAGCACATCATTTTATTATCACTACTTCAGGGAGAAGCCTTCATTATTTGTTATTTTAAGGTTAGATATATCCAACACCCATCACTTACCAAATTGAATGAGAAATGATCAAACCTGCTGCAAAGGCGGCTGGATCACCTGGATTCCCAAAGCAGGCTGCTTTCACGCCGGTGGCTGTGGATTGTGACCATGGGAGCACTGCTTGCTTTTTTCATGTATAGGGAAGCCGGCCCGGGTTACGGGATATGGTTGTGGTTTATAGAAAGTATAATTATCCCAACACATCATCCTGCCCATTCAGTTAATGAAAGACAGAGTATGTTATATTCGGCTTATCGCGGAGTTGGCATCTCCAACTTCTCAATATATTCAACAACATAATCATTCGGTATTTTCTCCTGCTCCAGCCTGAGATTATCTTTCTGAATTCTTTTGTATAATTCATGCTCTGCTTCGGAGAGATTGGGTAATACCTTAACTTTCGAAGGCTTTCCGATACTATTCTCATTAAAACGCTCAAAGGTATCCACGTCCATCAGCATACTTACGGTGTGAGGAAAATATTTTCTAACCTGAGACAAGATTTGGAACCCATGCGCATCAAGGTCACCCCAATATAGAATTTCCGTGTCATGAAGCCAGTGGGCTTCTTTTAGGTTCTCCACACTGAACCCGCTGCCAAAAATGGCCATCGCATGCCTTTGCGGCGGCAGTGTGAGTGCGGTATACAGCGAAACCTTATTCTCTACGATAATCACCCTATTTACAGGCAACCGTAGCCTGTTAAACCCGCTAACCGGTAGTGACAAATCAGTCATTCCCGAGAACCATTGCTCCCCCAATGAACCATCGAGCAGCAGAAAGCGGACCAGAGGTTCGGAATATTTGAGATTAAACCGCTTTTCAAAAACCTTTTCCCCAGGCTGATGATGATCGCGCAAGATCACATTAAGCAATTCAGTGAGAATTCCGTAATGACTTTCAATAAATTTGGTGTGCACGGCAATCGGTAACTGCCTTACATACAGCCCGGGGGAAGGGTTATTTTTGAAATAACGGCAAACCTTTAGTAATTCCGGCCACGCGTTCTCGTATTTGATGACAGATAAGCCCCTGCATTCCAACCATTCTTCAAGTTCCGGTAAATGCTTCCTGATCAGGGCTATGTTTTGCTTAAACCGCTTAACCTCTTTTTCTTTTCTTGTAAAGCGTAGGTAATCCTCCTCGGTGTCAAAGTAGATTTGGCTGGGTAAGTCTTGTCTTCCAAATCTGCGGGTTGCTATTTGGGCCATCTCAACCGAATAACCGTAACCTCTGCTTACCTTTGCGTTTCCAAGCAATTCATTTAGCTCTTTCTGCAAATCGCCGATTCCGCCGGAAGGTTTTTTATCCGAAATAAGGGACAAAGGAAATATTGATTCTCCCTTTGTAACAGCCTCTAAGTATCCCGGGTACTTCCTAAGCGCTTTCTTTTCAATCTCCCGCGATGTAATCATGACAGCACTTCATTTTCTGCATACAGCCTGTGCCGCTCTTCCTGAAACTGCTTGATGGGCATGTCCTGTATCCTGGATGTTTTGTTGTCGATCCTCTCGACCAGATGCACATACGAAATATAAGGCTCTACGATATGGATCTTATCGCTGGGCGTCACCACCAGTAGTTGAAGATGCAGCTGCTTGCACAGGTCCATTAAGTAGGTAGCCTTCTCATCATCCTGATTGCTGAACGACTCATCGACCGCGATGAAGCGAAACGATTTATTCTCCAGTCCAACATTAGTCAGGCCAAACTGATAGGCAATAGCCGAGCCAAGGATGGTGTACGTCAGCTGAGCTTTTTCCCCTCCCGAGAGCTTGCCCATTTCCTCATATACCTTCATCGATTTGTCGGTCTCCCTGTAAAACTCCTCGGCATAATAGGTGAACCAGTTTCGAACATCGGTCACCTCCTCACGCCAGGGCGGGTTCTCTGTAAGCTTGTTGATCAACGGAATGATATGCCGGCGAACATGATGCTGCTTTTCGTCCATCGTGCCTGCCAAATTGGGGATGGCTTCCTGCAGCATAGTCCGGAACTCTTTAATATTGGCTGATCGTTGACCGGCCCTGGTCTTTAGTTGCACATAAGTTTTGGGTGATCTTTTGAAGTTGATCCCCTTCAGCGATTCATTTAAAGCCTTGATATTTTCCTTTATGCTTTCATCCCAGCTATCAAAAAATTCCTTGAAGATGCCGATTTTGATAGCCAGTGTCTCTGTAAAGTAATCCTCTACCTTTTCGCGAAACCGGGGTAGCTCGTCTTCTTGCAGGTCGTACAGCATCTTCTGGTAATCACCTACAAATTCCGCACGTTCCGAAAGTTTATTGACATCGGAGCGCCAGGCTCCCCGAATATTCTCCGGAATGCTCTCGCCGGGTTCTTTGAACTGATGCATCAGCCTCTCCAGGGCAGTAGTAGCCCTATTTATTTCCCGGTCCAGCCGTTCCCGTTCGGATTGAATATGCTCCTTAACGCGGTCCTTACTTTGTTGATAAGAATCGAACCCGATGGTTTCCAACTCGGCGTATGCTTTAACAAACGCGGAATACAGCGTTTCTTTTTCCGGCATCTCAGGCAAACGCCGCAAAGTGTCTTGATAGCCCGTGAGCGCCTCTTTATGTTCACCCAAAGTTTTATCCAGCACCGCCGCCACCCCGAGCAGATCATCTTTATGAGCCTCCACCCCGGCGGTTTTCTGCTTAATGGCTTCCAACTGCACTTGAAGCTCCTTCACCTTATCGTTCGCCTTCTCCAGGCTTTCTTTTTGTGCCTGCTTTTCCTCAATCTGCCCGGCATAATGCTGCCAGTTAATGTCATCATAAACTGAGTAATCCCGGAAGAAATCGCGGTAATCGGCTATTTTTTCTTTCAGGTCTGCCCTGGCTTTGTTTTTAGCCGAAATTTGCTGCATCACCGTGCGCTGTTCCTGCTGCCACTCTTTCACCATGGCTTTAAGCGTTCTGAGCTTGGCGGCATTATCCCATCCCAGCACATAACGGTTTCTGCTCATTACATGCGGACGATCGTCCTTCTCATGCTTGCCACCCTTCGATTTGATAAGTCCGCTTTGGGTTATGGATTTATCAAAGGATTGGAACTCATCCAGGTTATTGGTGCAAATATAATCGAACTGGTTGCCGATGCGTTCTTCCACCCACCGGCAGTACTCGCTTTTCCGGTTGAACTCTAGTTTGCCCGAAAGCATCTCATAGGAGGTAGGCGGCTTCATAAAGTTGGCAGCGCTTGCTTTCTGGTACCGCTGATACACGATTCGGCCCCTCAGGTTGGTTGCGTTCACATACCGGTTTACCTCCCGATAATATTTCTCGGGAACCATCAGCCGCAAAGCAAAATTATGCAGGAGCTTCTCGATAGCGGCCTCCCAATCACCTTCCCCGCTCTTCACCTGAATGATTTCCCCAATAAAGGGAATTTCCTGCTGAGTGGCACCTACCTCCTTGATTATCTGTTCCCGGATGTTCACCGAGTCTACCGGAATATTGTTTTTCCGTTCCTGCAGCGAGCGTATTTCATCCAAAGCCTGTTTAATATCATCATCAAACTGATCGCGCTGTTTTTCCAGTTCTATATCCGACTCCAACACCTCCAACTCCTGTTCATATTTCTTTCGCCGCTCCCGGGCCTGGCTCCGGTTGTCCAGAAACGCCTGCTCTCCGGGGTTGCCAATCAGCTCCAGTTTTTGCGCCAGTGCAGAGTAGCTGTTAAGCTTTGAACTTCGAAGGTTCTTTTGTTTATCCAAATCACGGATCTCCTTCTCCAGCTCCTTGATTTGCCGCCCCACATCATCACTTTCAATCTGATACCTAACTCTGGCTTCCTGTTCACGAAGCTCTTTTACCTCGACGGTGACCAGATCCAATTGCTCTTGCTTTTGCTGCCGTTCCACCGTCAACGAATCAACTTGCCCGGCGGTCAATGCCGCACCCTTTTCGGCAAACCAGGCCACGCTGGTTTCCAGGTGCTTTTGGTTTTCTGCAGCCTGGGCCTTAAACCCACCGATCGTCTGGGCCCATTCATTTATAGGCTTCAGGCGCTTGATCTGTTCATCGGCCTTTTCGATGTTGTTCTGGGCTTCCATCAAGGTTTCAAAACTATCCTTAAGCTTTTCAAACTCCTGTCCGGCCTCTTTGGGCTCCAGCATGTTGGTGCGGATGAACTCATCGAGGTTGCCAAGCACTTTAATGCCCACAGTCTGGTTGAACAGGCTTAGGGCTTTGTTCGAGCGCATACCAAAAACCTGAACAATCCGCTCGGCATACTTCCCCGGACTCCCATCCATAAACTCCACCATGTTTTTTTTAACCCGGAGGTTATGCTCTGTATTAAGCTTCTTTTTCCAGTGCTGGTCAAACGGGGAAAAGTCCTCAGCTATCTTTAGAGGTTTGTGAGCGATGCCAAACTCACGCTTCAACGTTCCATTCATAAACCACCGCGCCTGAAACAGAGTAACCGACTTTCCATCCTTATTGGAAAACCCCGCCAATATAATAGAGTACGGGTTCTTCCTCTTTTCCCTTAGCTGGAGCATGGTCGTGCTGAGCTTGCCTTCTTCCTGCATATCCCCATAATTGCCCAATACATAGGTCTCTTCGGTACGGTCACCTTTTTTTTGTACCCCCGATGATTGATTATAGAACCGGGTATTTTTAAAAGGCACCAATAACGTAAGCAGGGCATCCACAAAGGTGGTCTTCCCCGACCCATTGGAACCCGTCAATAGGGAATTGTTGCCGCCGGGCGAGATGGTGAATACCCGTCCGTCGAAGGTTCCCCAATTGTACACCTCCATATACTCCAGGCGGTAACCCGCCTCGTGTGATTGGGTGCTAAACAGACTCCACGTACTCATTGAGCTTCTCCTTAAATTCGTCTAAGATATCTATCGTCACCTTTTCCTTAATAATGCGGCTGATGATATACCTTCGCTTATTTATAAGGTCATCCTTGTTAACCACCTTGAGAAACCCAAATTCGACGTTCTTGTTGATGTGCTTGTCCAGTTCACGCAAAAACTGCACCCGGTTAGGCTTCTCCCGGAAGAACAGCTCAATATGCTCCTTGAGCTCCTGATGGGTTACAAACTTCTCATGGGTCATCGCGAACGTGGGGTCGGTGTCAAATTCCTCCAACATTTCCCGTAAGATCACGCACACGATGGAGGCATGGAACCCCATGGGAACCCTGCTGACCAATCCAATCGTACCGCCTTCATCATCGATCTCAATCTGTTTCAGGTAGGCATAGCCTTCCTCCTTGTTTAAAATCAACTCCAGGCCGATCTTCTCGATGTAGCCCTGCACATCACTGCTGTAGTTGATCAGTTCCTGCCAGAGCTTATCCTCGCGGCCCATATCACTCTTCAATAGCCGTACGACCAGTTTGGCCATCGGTAATTTTACCCTTTCCCGTAGAATACTCATCGGCTTATGATAACATTAGGGATTTCAATTACTTTATTATCTTTTTGATCGAACAAAACCATGCAGGTCCGCTCATCATCTTTGAAGCTTTTAAACTCTTCCAAAATGCTAAAATATCCAAACACTTCAGGAAGCCCCTTTTCAATACCTCCGTTTACCTCGATCACTTCAGTCAGGGTCACTTGGCCCTTATGCTTTAAAGCTTCCGACACCCTTTTTTTCAACACCTGCTTATCCACATAAAACTGGCTAAAAACCTTCATCAGCTCGTCGGAAAATTCCAGCGTGTCCTCCGCCTGCTGCGGAGTACCAGAAAACGATACCGCCGCCTCCTGCTCCCAGGTCAGCTTACGCTCCAGAGGCAAACTCACCTGCGGCTTGTTGTCAATCTCCATTTCCAGGGAAGGATACTCGCCATGCTCTTCAATCCGGAGCAGGGCTGATTTGATGCCACCAATTACCTCTTTCATCTTCACCCGGTCCTCCTGCCGTTTCTCCCCGATGACCCGGCTGATCTTCTCGGCCATCTTATCATTGGATTCATAGACCTTCTTGCCCGAAGTATGCAGGTGGCCTTTCATCCTTCTCAAAAAAGGGTCCGTAAATTCAATTTCCCTGTTTGCCAGCATGGAATATAGCTCCCGTGTCAGGTCCGCCCACTCGTTTTGCCGGCTCTTGGTGAGCAAAAACTCCCAAAACGCGTAAAAGCTTTTACCCTGCTCACTGTCCTGAAGCTCATTGAGGGCATCGAAGGTAAACTCCAGAATGCTGCCCTTGGTAAGCTCCGGATTGGTATGCTTCTTGTAAATCTCCCGGGTGATGGATTTAAAATTCTCTTCAACCTCCTTGAAATCAGAAAGCAACTCCTTGGCCGATTGATTTAATTCGGTAACCCGTGATTTGATCTGGTAGGTATCATACACCGCTACTTCCTCGCCCATCTTTAAACCCCGGATTTGGTTCTCAATCTCCAGCTTCCTCTTCTCAAGTTCCTCAATACGCTTCTCACGATCCTCGCTGGAATACTCCACCAGCTCCTTGAGCTTCACGAAAATATCCTTAAAACGGGATTCTGTGCCCACAAACTCTTTCTTATCCAGCACACTCAGCCACTGCAACACCTTTTCGGTGTGGGTTGACAGCTCATAATACCGGTTGCCCGTCTCATCCGGGAAATAAGTCAAATACCCGTCGGATGTCCACTTCTTCAAATACTTCCTGGCCTTCTCCTCATAGGTATCCGCCTCGGTGACCTCATATTCCTCATCCTGTTCGACATTCTTATGTTCCAGATAATCGGCCAACTGAAGCAACAAACGGTCGTCGGTCACTGCGGACTGGCCCGCTACTTTAAAGGTGTGATCTAAAAACGTCACAATTAACTCTTTTTGCCGGCTCCCCAAAAGCCTGATGCTCGGCGAGCTGCTGAGAAGATGTGCTATGTCGCTTCGGGAATCCACAAATAGAAGACTTGGGGTGATGAAGAAAGCAAATGTTAAGGAATACGCGGGTGTTTTCAAAATAAATGAAAGGCATATGAATCAAATAGTGACAACGGGCCACACGATCATTCGTACCCAGTAAGCCACTGTCAGGCATTTTCTCACATAAATATCTGCTCTTCTATTCGTCATCGTGAAACTCAATGGGTATGGGGCCTGTTTTATATCCAAATAATGCCGGTACTTGGTTAACCTTATCCAACCTCAGGCTTTCCTTGCCTTGTTCCAAATCCCTGACAAAACGCAGTCCTACTCCCGCACGCCTGGAAAGGTCTTCCTGGGTCATGCCAAGTTGTTTGCGTCGTTTCTTGATGAAACGAACCAACTCTTCTGTTTTTGGCTTCATAAAATTACATCAGTTCGGGTATAAAATAGAGCAAGAAATTATCATTATACCAAACGGGTATAATAATGCAATGTCTATAGAAATTATCCCTGATGTGATATAAATTAATGGCCCTCAATGATATGAACATGGGAAATATTGAGCAAAATCGGCATATGGCTTCTCACTAAGAGTACAGTTCATCGGTAAATAGTTCCTTATAATAATGTTTACAATAGTCAACAATTTTATTAACTTCTCGGCGTATAATGAACACATGATGAGTTGACAAAAAAACATTCAAATAAAGAAATACAAAAAGCAATCGATTATGCGGCAGCGAGAAACTGGCGTATTGAAGTTGCCGGAACCTCGTCTCATGCCTGGGGAAGACTAAAATGTCCGGAACCCTCCCGAAAGGGGTGCATAATCTCCATTTGGAGTACACCGCGCGTACCGGAGAACCACGCCAGACAAATTATCCGGGCAGTGGATAAATGTGTGCACAGTTAATCAGGGTTAATAGGCAATACATTAAACCAAACCTTAGAGGAAAATAAAAATGGAAACTCATGAATTTACGCTCGTACTTGAAGCATCAGCTAAATTGACGGAACCATTGGAAGATGCCCTGTTCGAAGCCGGCTGTGATGACGCAACGTTATCATTCCGAAATGGAATTGCCTATCTGGATTTTGATCGTGAAGCTAAAAGTATGGAAGCAGC
>JBBDMV010000134.1:0-13244 GCA_040878115.1 Balneolales bacterium | reverse complement strand
GTGATGCGGGTGCATCATGTAGAGACGCAAAATCTTGCGTCTCTACTTATTCAGGGCCATACCTGGCCTTACCTTTCTTCGTCTTTTATCCGCTGCTTCTCCGGAGCTACTCCGGGAATTCCCGGAGTAGCTCCGGAGAAGCAGCGGAGTAGTATTGGAGAAATCCAAGCCCAGAGTTAGTGGGGATAGGTAGATTTTCAAGTCATTTGTGAGCATAAATAAAAAAGTGCCAATACATGCTAAGCCCAGAGCTATATTCTAAACAAGAAGCCTAATAAAATGTCACTTGTCACGGATAAATTACGGCTTCCAAAATTAATCCTTTTGCCGGGGCTGTAATGTTTTTTTGAGGTGTTCGGGGGTTATTCAGCATGGCTTCAAATTGTTCCAATTCAAGTTTGCCGGTGGCAACATGGATCATGCTCCCAACCAAAAAACGGACCATATGTCTTAAAAAGCGATTGGCCCTGATATGAATGTGAATCTGGTCCTTCGTGGGCATCTCAAATTCCGCTTGGATGATTTCACAACGCATATGTTTTAAGCCCGGCGTTGCTTTGGCAAAGTTTTCAAAGCTATGGATACCCTGGATTATATTCAGGCATCTTTGCAGGCTGGCAAGATCAGGCTCATCGTGGATGCACCAGGATTGATGCCGCAATAATGGCCTGGACCGTAAGGTGATTTGATATCTGTACTGGCGGTAAATAGCGTCAAAACGTGAATGAAAATCATCCGGAACTTCGGTTATTGAATCAATGGCGATACTGTCTGGCATGATACTGTTGATACGGCGCAGCATTCTCTTTTTGGTGAAGCTCCCCTCGTAATCAAAATGAGCGGCTTGGTGCTCGGCATGGACCCCACTGTCGGTCCGGCCTGAGCCGTGAATAGCAATAGGGGCTTGCAGTATGGTGGAGAGGCCATGTTCAATAGTGCCTTGTACCGTCTTGCCTTCATTCTGACGTTGCCAACCGAAGAAGTCAGCACCGTCATATTGTATTCTGAGGAGGTATCGAGGCATAATAATTTACCAATTAGGGCACCATGGATGTAAGGATGATGTTATAAAATAAGGATAGCATCACCAATTAATCAGGCCTCTGCAAAACGAATTCAGCAAGCTTATTGGCATTGAGCGCAATTAATCGCCACTGGAAAGGGATATTGGGTTGCATCGCGATATCACCATTGCAAACATGACCGGGGCGGCAAACTTATACAGGCTCTTTTTCAGTCTGTTGAGGCATTGATTCATCCTGCTTCTTTCTTTTACTGGTTTTCTCGCGGTTTTTCTGATTGGCCCATCTGCGAAATATAGAGATAGAAAAACCAATCATTAATATAAACGTTCCTAACCACACCACAGAAATAAACGGTTTACGTTCTGCAGCAATGAGGATCCAGTCACGTTCTATTGTACCGTCAATACCGTCAAATTTAAGCTCAATTTGCTCTGATTGCGGATCAACGCTCAGAAACTGAACAGAGGCATTCCATTTATCTAAGCTAACCGGTGGGGAATAGGAAATCTGTTCTTCACCATCATCGATAATGGCAAAAAGAGGAGTTATATTTTCTTTTTCGCCGGTTTGTTCATGTTCAATGGTTATTTGGGCCTTCACCCCGACAATGGAATTATCCGGAAGGTCGTCGGGTGGAACATGAATAAATTCCTGAAAGTTGATTGAATAGCTTCCATAGGTAATTTCAGAGTCTTTTTTGATGTTCACGTGCCCATCATCTTCATCCTCAGTTTGTCCCATATCTGTGATGGATGGCAGCCCTTGTGAACGTTCTGTTTCCATGCGTTCCATTTCCTTCTCAACCATGGATGAGCCTGCAACATACAGATAAATATCCGCCAGCCATCCCGATCGCACATCCGGGTCCACTGTCCACTCAACAGCTCCCGATGATGAATTGGCCACCATAGGGTAAACCAATGGTTCCATGATGAAAGGATCTTTTTTGCCTTCAATATCTTCGAATTCAACGTAATAAGTTTGTTCCCCCGGGCGTCCTTCTTCAGTAAGCTCTCCGCCTTTATAAGTGACCATATACCGTCCATCGATAACCTTGGGTTTATTCAGTTCCAGCTCAACATATTCGAGCGTCTGATTGACAGGAAATCCATCGTCATCGTGTACTTCACCGTTTTGTACGGCAATGTTGTAATTTTTTCCATCCTGGTCCAGCATGGGATTGTCGTAAGCTGCCCCCAGGAACCCGATCATCATAATAGCAAAGCCTATATGGGTAATGGTGCCGCCGATAATTTTCGGATTGCGTTTTAACAGCCTTATCATGATGGTCCCGTTACCTATAACAGAGAAAAAGGCGGCGAACAGGTAGATCATATAAGCGATATTATTAATATCGCCGAGGATAATGGTCGCTATGGTGACCACAGAAGTAATGAATGTAGGCCCGATCATAGCAGCCGACAATGTTTCAGCATTGTATTTCTTCCACCATAAATACTGGGCGATCACTGAAGTAATGGCAACGATAATGCCGAAAGGCAACATCCAGGAATTATAAAATTCTTGTGACGGCGGGGTCGGGTTTGCCACGAACAGTCTTCCGAGTATTGGCGAGCTCGTGCCGAGCATGATCACAAAACCACTAAGGAACAGGATCATTGCGCCGCTGAACATCATAAATTCACGGCTTATGAAAGGGGCTTCTTTATCAGGTGAGGGCAATTCTTTATAACGGTAAAAAAACATCCCCAATCCTATGACGGTAGTTACCACCAGAAACAGAAGTAGCTGGATGTACAGGCCAAGATCAACAAAACTATGAAAAGATGCTTCGCCCAAAATGCCGGAGCGGGTTAAAAAGGTCGAGTAAACAATGGCCATATAAGCAAGAATAGCAAAAAAAATAGATGCTTTTTGTGCTATGGAACTGGTCCGCTGAATGAGCATGGCATGAATGCCGGCCATCCCAAAAATCCACGGTACAACGGACGCGTTCTCAACGGGGTCCCATGCCCAATAGCCGCCGAAGGACAATGTAACATAGGCCCAGTAACCGCCAAGGAATATCGCTGTAAGCAGGCAAAGATTAGCGCCAAGTGTCCAGGGAAGGGCCGGGTAGATCCACTCATGATATTTGCGTTTCCAGAGCGAGGCGAAGGCGAAGGCGAAGGGAACAGCCATCATGGCAAAGCCGGCAAAAAGGATAGGTGGATGAATGATAATCCAGGGACTGCGAAGCAAATCGTTCAATCCGGTGCCATCAGCGGGGACGAAGCTGGGGTCGTTTTGAAACACCGGTGCGTTCGGCATTTCGGCGGCGAGCGTACGAAAAGGCGAAGCCCCAAGACTGAAGCTGCCGATCTCAATACCGGCAACCATTGAAATCAAAAATACCTGGCTCAGCAGCAGGAAAAACATAACCGGGGCCCGATAGGTATTATCGGTCCAGCGAAGGATACCGAGGCAGATGAAGAAAGAGAACAGTATCCATAACAGAAAGCTGCCTTCTTGCCCACTATAAAAAGACGCCCAAATGTAGACGTTTTGCAGGTCAAGGCTGGTCGTGTTGTAAACGTAAAAGTATTGGAACTGGTGGGTGAAAAGGAGGTAGACCAATAGACCAGAGGCCAGGAAGATAAGGGAGCCTTTGGTTACCATAAAAAAAGTACCTAGCTGCTCATCCTTTAAGCTGTTATTTTGAGCGGCGCGGTAATAAAAAATACAAGCCAGAATAGATGATAAAAAGGCGAGAATTATTGCGGAATGGCCAATCAGTCCTATCATAAAGTTCTATTCAGCTTGTGTGAATTCAAGTTCATTTGCATCATTGTACTTCGATGGGCATTTTACAAGCATCTCATTGGAGTAGAAAACATCATTTTTCATTTCACCGATAACGACCACTTGTTCGGCTTGTTCAAAATTGGTTGGTTTGGCCCTGGGGTAAACCACACGACGGCTGTTACCGGATTCATCTGTCATATGAAAAGTAAACTGCTGGGTTTCATTAGAGAAATCGCTTGGTTTATCAGAATCCCAAACACCGACAACATGCACGCGGTCACTGTCTAATGAAGCCGCTTGTTCAAAATCGACATAAGAACTGATATTCTGGCTGAAGTTGAACATCAGCAATGAAGTAAAAGCAACAATGGAAATAATACCAATGATTAGGCGAGGTTTCATAAGAATTAGCTTGTGTGAAGGTCAGATTCGTGCTTTTGCTCAAGTTTAGTTACTTTTCGGTCTACCTTGATCATAAAGGCCAGCAGAGTGAACCATATAATCAAACTTACCCCCAGCACTATTAAGATAAGATCGTTGGAAGACATTAATCCCACTAACCCTTCGGCTTTTTCGACTCCTTCATACTGCTCATACTGTTGGTCAAGGGGGAAAAGTTCAAGGGCATAATTTAAAAAAGCGATCACAATAATAATAATTGAATTTATCATGCTATTTGTACTCCATACGAGATTCTAACTTTTTATAACGATAAATAATGTCCATGATCCACCAGGCTAATCCTATAAAACCGATAATGGCCGGGTAGAATACAAAACGAAGTTCAGGTGCGGTAATCTCGCTGAATGCCGGGTTACCTTCAGCTCCAGGGTGCAGGCTGGGCATTTGCCGGGGTATAATATACAGCAAGAATGGAACGGTGCTGGCTGCGAAGATATTATAAACAGCGGCCATTTTTGCTCGTTTCTCAGGATCGTTGAATGATGACCGGAGGATAAAATAAGCGAAATAGATTAGCATCGCTACAGCGGCCAGGTTCATTTTTGGCTCGGCGAATGTCCACCACGCCCCCCAGGTGAACCGGGCCCACAAGGAGCCGGTCAATAATCCGCAAATACCAAAAACGACTCCCACCATAGTGGCTGTTTCGGCTTTTATATCCATGTCGGGATCAAATGAGTTCAGGTAGCGAATGCTGTAAACAAAGCCGGCAAAAAAAACAGCGAACATTGTGAACCACATGGGTACATGAAGAAAAAGATTACGTGATGTTTCCAGAAGGATGGGTATCATGGGAACATCTATCAGAAAACCGGCCGTAATGACCAGTGTGAGCCAGATGGCTACTATGTATTTCCAGGGTTTCAAGAAGAAGGGATTTGTTTTACTTTATAAATGGGTTAAACAATCTACTAAAGATACGAAACTTAACGAATTTTCATATGGCAAAACCTCAGGGGAATTACGATTTTACATGGTTTGTTATTTGTTTTGCATGGCAGACTAAATTATGAATAAGTATATGAAAGAGCCGAAAACGTACACATTGCACCCCAACTGGAAGGACCAGTTTACCCGGTATATGATCGGATTTGCCCTCCTCCCGGTATTTGGAGTTGGGTTCCTTGTTCTTCATAGCGCGCGTAAGCATCTGAGAGAAACTAGTTATATCATTAGTGATGAGAACATTACGTTACATGAGCAAGATGAAAGTATTTCTTTTGACCTGGTCAATATTGATCAGGTCAGGGTGGTCCAGGCCCGGTTGGAAGAGAAACTTAACATCGGCCGAATACAGCTTCAGGCAAAAACGGGAACCTATGAATTACGTGGTATCGAAAACCCAGAGCGAATGGAAAGGATTCTTCGTGTGGCAATTGCAACTGAAAAAGACCGCCTTCGCCAAAAGGCTAAGGCAAAAGGGAACTTCCCTGACCTGAATGCCGGCAGTGTGGATAAGGTCAACACCCTGGTTGGCCTCTGGCAACAGGGCTTGATCGATGATGAAGAATATGAACGGGAGCGAAAAAAGATTTAATAAACCACTAAGAGCACGAAGAGCACAAAAGGTTGTTTTTTTTTGCCTGCTGCACATATTTGTAATCACAGCTCCGGCATGGACACTCGCCGGAGCGGCATAAGAGGATGCTCCGTTAAGTGTCCACGCTTAACGAACTTGCACCCCGGAACCCGGCCCTCTCAACACATCCTTTGGTGACCAACAGGCGTGGCCAATCAGGCGGCTGTCTACTTCTCGTGCCGGCCTGGGTTGTGCAAACAGCCCTGGGCGTTGCTCTCTCATGAAGCGTGGACGCTTTATGAAGCATCTATCTGCTATGTGTTTACATAATGAAAATGGTGTTTTTTTTTGCTAAATGCCTACATCTCAACCCGCTTTATCTTTGCACCCACGGCATTTAATTTCTCTTCAAGCTTTTCGTAGCCACGGTCCAGATGATAGACCCTCAGCACTTCGGTTTCCCCACGGGCGATCATTCCAGCCATTACCAAACTCACGCTTGCTCGTAAATCTGTGCTCATGACGGAGGCTCCCTTCAAGGGCGTTTGTCCGGTAATACTAACCTGACTTCCATTTAGTTTCATGTCGGCACCCAAGCGTACGAGTTCAGGTACATAGCTAAAGCGGTCAATATAGATTGTATCTTTTACTCTGCTGGAACCGGGGGACTGGGTCAGCATCGTAGCCCATTGCGCTTGTAAATCGGTAGGGAAGCCTGGGTATATCTCTGTTTCCATCGATATTGGTTTGAGGGTTTTGGGTGCCTGGATGGTGATTTCATCATCACTTACCTGCATTTCGGTTTCAAGTTTTTTGAAGGTCTTAATAAAATTGCCGAGGTCGGAACTTCTCAGGTTAGTGATCCTTAATTTGGAATCCGGGTGCATCACCGCGGCTATCATATAGGTGCCGGCCTCAATTCGGTCAGGACTATTTCGAAGGGTAGTTTCCGAAAGACTATCCACTCCCTGAATGACCAGCTTTGATGTTCCTGCGCCTCTAATTTTAGCGCCCATCTGATTTAAGGCTTCACAGAGATAAACTACATCCGGCTCGCGGGCGGCATTTTCCAAGGTGCTTTCACCCTTTGCGAGAACGGCTCCCAAAAGGATGTTCACGGTAGCACCCACACTGCTGGGTTTCAGTGTAAAAGAGCCGCCTTCGAGCCTTCCGTTCTTTGCTTTGGCTATCACATAGCCGCCTTCCATCTCGATTTCAGCACCAAGGGCTTTCAGGCCTTCGATATGCAGGTCTACGGGACGGGGCCCCCAGGCACAACCGCCGGGAAGGGAGACTTTAGCTTCGCCGAAACGTCCGAGCAGGGCACCGAGCATGTAAAATGAAGCACGCATTTTTCTTACCAAGTCGTATGGAGCTTCCAGAAAAGAGATTTGACGCGGATCTATGTAAAGGCTGTGATTGTGATCATCGAAATCAACTTTTGCCCCGGTTACACGCAGCACGTTATTGAACGTGAAGATATCATTAAGCTGGGGAATGTTGGTGATGGTTACAGGGCCGTCGGCGAGCAGTGACGCGGCCATTAAAGGGAGTGCGGCATTCTTTGATCCGCTGATTGGGATGGTTCCTTGCAGGGGGGTATTTCCCTGAATTACAAATTTATCCAATTGCTTTTATTTCGATTAGAATTGCTTTTTTATCGACGGACGTCCCTTTTTCGACCTGGATGGCAGAAATGGTCCCGTCAACGGGGGCTTTGAGCTCATTTTCCATTTTCATGGCTTCAAGGATGATGAGCGGATCACCCTGTTTTACCTGGTCACCTATATGTACTAATATGTTCAGAATTTTTCCGGGCATGGGGGCTGTAAGGTTACCCTCGCTGGTTGCCAGGGTATTTTGAAAACCCATTTTGTCCAGTAAAATTGCCTGTTCATCTTTGACTTCAACGTTGGCCCATTGGCTGTTTACCGTAAAGTTAAACGAGCTGCCTGATTTTGATATATTATCCAGGATGTAGGTTTTTTTGCCGAGCCTTAATAAATACCTGTTATCTGAAAGTTTCTGGAACTTAAAGCTACGCAGGGTACCGTTAACATCAACGTTTGTGATTTCTTCATCAAATTCAAGATTGTAGGTTTTATCTTTTACAGTAGCTTCAAACTTCATACACGGTTCATTTTTAAAGCATTTAAGCCAGACCGTGTAGCACGATATGAAAAAAGCTGCGGCCTGTCAGCGTCAAAATACGTAATTCGTTGCTTGTCTGTATTGGTAACTTCAATGAAACCATCATTGAGTAGTTTGGTCAAGTCATCCCGTAGTTCACCGAACTGAAGGCCGATCTCCTTCTGTACTGTTTCGAAGGTTTCGTCGAAAACGAGCTGTTCCAGTATTTGGACTTCAGATTTGGTAATTTTTCTCATGTATAAATTGTTGTTAACCGCAAAGTACGCAAAGTTTAAGTATTACTGAGTTTATTTCGAAAAGGCCACTCAATTATGCCTGCAATATCTGTACAAATCATTAATTCTACGCTTCTCCTTGTTTCTTCGTGCCCTTTGTGGTTAACCCTTTACTCAACCTTAATATCCCCATAGGTTATCAGGTCCTCGTTTTGGTCGAAAATAAACACACGGTGTAAACCACGTGCCTCAGAGGCCACGTTGCTCGGACTCAGTAAAATTGGATCGAAAGACATGTTGATGAATCCGTGCTGAGATGAGTTCTCGTAATAATACAGCTCCTGAGGGAAGTTAAAGTTGTTGTCGGTATATGTTTTAACAGTCAAATTATTAATGAAATCAACACCTAATAACTCAAGTTCGATTCTAACAATATCTCCTATTACAACTGGATTTGGATGAGCTCGTATATGTACATTTACATAGCCCTCAAATATAGGGGAGACTCTCCAGTCGCCAGGATCTTCAGAACCAACAATCTCACCTAACGAATTAGTTTTCGTGTAACCTTCCGAGGTCCGGAAGGCCTCTCTTTCGAACTGGTCCTGCTCTTCGTTTCGGCTGCATCCTCCCCACAATGAGGTTGACAAAAGGATAATCATGCCAAGAAACAATAAGCCAGACCGTGATAAAATGTAGATCATTAAGAATTTATATAGAGCAGGTGAAACATAAAATAATAAACCTGGAAGTAAGTTTTTTCTTGCGTAATGCTGTAAGTTGACAAGACTGCCAAATTATGAATTAAAATGGATATAGATGCTTGAAGTTATAGGGATTAAAAATTGCGACACCATTAAGAAAGCCAGGGCCTGGTTAGAGAAAAATAAAATTGAATATAGTTTCAGAGACGTTAAAACCAAACCTCTTAACCCAAATGAACTGGCCGATTTAGTGAAAAAATTAGGTCTTGACGCAATGGTCAACAAACGTGGCCGCACATGGAAAACACTGGGCCTTGCCGACAAGAACCTAAACGACAATGACCTGTTTGAAGTACTTCTGGAAAAGCAAACTATGATAAAGCGCCCGGTTTTCAAAAAAGATGAAGCCGTATTGCTTGGTTTCGATGAAGATGCCGTGGTAACTTTTGTAGAAGATGATATATGAAAACTTTTCTTGTTTTGTCCATGTATCTCGGCTGCGTTTTTGCTTTTTCGTCACAACTTCCCGCTGATAAGCATTCATCCCAGGACTTAGGGCCACCACCCACAGTCAATGATATTTTATCCGTTCGTGAAAAATTTACCTACGAAGTACGCTATGGGTTTTTTAATCTGGGCACGATAACTATTGAGACACTGAAGGATACAACCTATCTCGGTCAACCTGCGCATTATCTGTTCATCAAAATTAAATCCAATCAGGGTATTCCCCTGGTGGGTTATAAAGAGCGTAATTATCATGCCATTATGGCCCACAATGACACCACGTTTTATGGGATGAAATTCTGGACAGATAGCGTTCACGATAATATATTTGAAGAAACACTCTATGATTATGATTACCCGGCCCAAAAACTCTACACCTTTGAAGAAGGTGAAGCCGTAGACACTCTGGAGCTTTTAACACTTGCAGACAGCGGCCCCTCTTTTTTTTATTTTTCCAGATTGCATGCCGGCACTGACCGCAAAGTAAATTATCCTATTTACATCAACCATGAGAAAGGGAACGTGGAACTTGAAAATTACAGCCAGATAGAAAATTACAGCTCCGAAGCATTTCCTGATGGAGACGTTAAAGCCGTAAGAACTCGTGGAAACGCGGATGTAAATGGCCCTTTCGGATTCAGCGGGAGTATAGATGCTATTTTTATGGCTGATGATCTTAGAATACCCCTGGAAGCCAGAGTTCGCGTATGGGTCGGAAACGTAAGAGTACGATTAATAGACTATGAAGTGAAAAACAACTGAGACCAACAATAATGAGCAAACCAGAAACCAAAAACTCCAAACTAAAAACTAGAAACTAGAAACTAACCTTGCTACAAATAAAAAAATTACCCCATGGTAATGACCTTCAACTGCCATCTTATGAATCGGCTTATGCTTCCGGGATGGATGTCCGGGCTGCGGTGCAAAAAACGGTAATACTAAAACCGGGTGAACGGATGTTACTTCCCACAGGTTTCCAAATGGCGATGCCTGAAGGCTACGAAGCGCAAATACGGCCAAGAAGCGGTCTGGCATACAAGCACGGCATTACTATGTTGAATTCTCCGGGGACTATCGACGCGGATTACAGGGGAGAAGTTAAGGTATTAGCTATTAATCATGGTCAGGAGTCATTTACAATTAATCATGGCGATCGTATTGCACAAATGGTCATTGCTCCGGTTACTCAATTGCAAATTGAGCAAACTGAAGAACTGCCTGTCACGATACGAGGTGAGGGAGGCTTTGGCAGCACCGGAGAAAAATAGCCTGATTCGCTTATGAATAAATTGCGGCCATATTTACAGCTTTTAAAACATAACCGTAATTTTCGCGGGCTGTGGTTAAGCCAGGTTATATCCAACTTTGGAGATTGGTTCGGTATTTTGGCTGTATACACGTTGATCCTGAGGTATTCCGATTCGGAGTTTCTACTTGGGCTGATCCTTGTGATCAAGTTCATGAGTGTTGCAGTTTTCTCACCTCTGGCCGGTTATATTGCCGATAGATTTGACCGACGGACTCTTCTAATTCTATGCGACTTTGGGCGCGGTTTCATTGTATTGGGTTTTTTGTTGGTCACCAGTGCTGATCTTTTATGGCTGGTTTATATTCTAACAGCAGCACAAATGATGCTTAGTGCCGTTTTTGAACCTGCTAAACAATCATCCATCCCCAACATCACCACGGGTGAGGAACTCATGCTGGCCAACGTGGTTTCCACCATGTCCTGGAGCATAATTTTTACTACAGGGATGGGCATAGGCGGATTGGCAACGGCTTATTTGGGTACGGATGTTGTTTTTATCCTTAATGCAGTTAGTTACATTGGTTCTACCTGGTTTATCTTTAAGGCTGATATCCCACATATTCGCGATAAAAAGCTGTTAGATTCATTGAAAAATCCCCTGACCGGCATAATGGATGGATTTCGTTACCTGTTTAGCACAGGTCATATTCTTCGCCCTGCTTTAGCCAAAGGGACGATTTCTTTCATCCTTGGTGGGCTGGTTTACATGCTCATCCTAATTTCTGAAGAGGTATTGGTAATGGGAACAGTA
Source organism: Balneolales bacterium (assembly GCA_040878115.1). GTDB lineage: Bacteria > Bacteroidota > Rhodothermia > Balneolales > Natronogracilivirgulaceae > JBBDMU01. Next base: position 1,853 of record JBBDMV010000134.1, on the reverse strand, counting down.
GGTTTGGGACTGCTGTATGCAAGTCGCGGTCTTGGAACAGCTATTGGTCCGGTGCTCGTAAGAAGGTTTATCAAAGATGATCGGCAATGGATAACAACAATGGGCGTGGCTATGATCACCACAGGAACATGTTATCTAATCGTGGGCCAGACCGACAACCTCTGGGTGATGGTCATTTTCGTGGCCCTTGCCCATTGCGGATCCGGTGCCAATTGGGTCATGAGCACGGTATTGCTGCAGAAACGTTCTCCGGATGAATTACGGGGGCGTGTTTTTAGCTCAGAGTGGCTGTTCTTCACCATTACCCAATCCATCTCGGTTTTAGCCTCGTCACTTCTGCTGGATTATAATTTGCTGACACTCAGAGAGCTAATGTTTATCTTTTCCTTTCTTTTGATACTTACCGGAGCGGCCTGGCTTCTCACCATTTCCAGAAAAGAGCGATTTTGGCAGAAGGAAAAGCAGGAAACAATGGATGCTCCAGTTTTAAAAAACAACACCGCAAAATTCTTATCTGATCAATGAAACTCAAATCCTTCACCGTAAACCCCTTTCAGGAAAACACCTATTTGTTAGGTAAAGATGATAAGGCTATTATTTTTGACCCTGGTTTTTTTAACGCAACGGAAGTCAGTCGTTTCATAGAAATCCTTAAAAAATGGAATGCCGAATTGATTGCCGTAGTCCTCACCCATGCGCATACCGATCATGTCCTGGGATTACAAAAAATTCTGGATCGCTACGATGTTCCGGTGTATTTGAATCACGAAGACCTTTACCTATGGGAAAATTTTGTGGCTACATCAGCTATGTTCGGTCTGGAGGTAAAACCTTTTGACTTCACGCCACTTAATCTTGAAGCACAGAAAGACTGGGAAATCGGCCCTTTTACGTTTGATATCCTGTTCACCCCCGGCCATGCACCCGGTCACCTTTCTTATCATATAAAAAAGGCGAATATTTTGATAGCCGGAGATACATTGTTCCGTGAAAGCATAGGCCGCACAGATCTCTACAAAGGCAACTTTGATGTTCTGGAAAAATCTATCCGTGAAAATATTTACACTTTGCCTGATAAAACGAGAGTACTGCCTGGTCACGGTCCGGAAACGACGGTAGGGCATGAGAAGGGGAGTAATCCATTTGTTAAAATATGATAAGTTTTATTTAAATAGTTTCTGATGGAAATACATGCTAAAAACTGTTATTATTCTACATAACGATTAAGTATATGCAGGTAAAAAAATATCATCTTAAAGATCAGAAGCAGGACGATGATGATCAGTCATTCTGGGATCGGCAAACACCGGAATATAAAATATCCGTTGTAGAAGCTCTGCGTGTTCAGGCTCATAAACTAAATCTTCATTCGAATCAGCAGGATGCAAACCTCCCCAGACTTCGAAGAGTTATTCGAATTGTTAAACAAACACAAGGTTAAATATCTTGTTGTAGGAGGTTATGCTTATTTGATTTATGCCAAGCCTCAACGAGGCGGCAGAACCTAGCCCAGGGTGTCAACCCTGGGGCTGAAATGAAAATACAAAAGCCCTGCAGGGGCGGCACAGTAAATGGGCCTATAAAGGATTGCGTTAACCTTCATTTTATGATGCCACAATCTTTATACCGCATTCATCTGCATTTGGTTTTCAGTATCAGGGACCGGATACTGTATTTAAAAAAAAGGCTAAAATTGCCGATCAGGAAAAACATCATCAAAAAAATCGTTTAAACAAGAATACCAGGAACTGCTTGAAAAACATAACATCGACTATGATGAACGTGTCTTGCCTGTGTCGGGGCTGTATCAAAAGTATAAATACATTTTAGTCAACCTTAATTATTAACCTTTA
>JBBDMV010000133.1:0-13301 GCA_040878115.1 Balneolales bacterium | reverse complement strand
AACGGTCAAATGCTGTAGAAACCCAAAGGCGGAACAGGCGGCGGCCCGGCGACGCTTGGGGTTTAGGTGCTCATATTTCAAGACCTGTCAGGTTTTTAAAACCTGACAGGTCTTGGAAGCTTCCAGATGCCAAGCCTAAAAAAATCAAAATATTTTTTGCTTAACGAGATCATGTTTGGCAGAATTGGTTAATTATTAATATCTTATAACATTCTTACCCCTACACCCCTATAGCTTGACTCAGGTTTTCCGCGTGAATAAATTCAACTACATATCTGCAATTTTAATCGCCGCAGTACTTTTTCAGGGTTTTGATTATGTTCAAAACAGCGACTGGCATGAAACTAATGGTATTTTTGGAGGTTCCGTTTATGCACTAACGGCAACAGCTGATGGACATATTTTAGCTGGTACGCTTAACAGCGGCGTATATATTTCAGACAATAATGGCGAAAACTGGGTGCAAACCAACCTGAATAATGTATCTGTATACGATTTCGCCATATCGGGCGAAGCGGTTTTTGCCGCTTCCCAGGATGGAATATATCGATCAACCAATAATGGTAGAAACTGGTCGAGTGTTAATTCAGGCTTAGACGAAATCCGGGTCCAGGCTATTCATTACGTCAACGACAACCTTTTTGCAGCTACTCAGGTTGGCGGCATTTATCGCTCAACAAACAACGGCGATAGTTGGACAGCTATCAACGAAGGTATTCCCCTTAGGTTTGCTTATTCCATTACCTCTGACAATCATGGTAATATTTATGCGGGGATAAGCAACGGTGTTTATCATTCTTCCAACAATGGGGACAGCTGGGACCGCCTGGGAACAGGTTTCCCTAATATCAGAACCAACTCTATTATGGCCAACGCAAATGGGATATATGCCGCTACGCAAGATGGCATTTTGCATTCACGGAACGATGGTGATACCTGGACGGATGTCAGTTCGGGACTGGGGAATAGAGATGTTTTTGGCCTTGCTTATAACAAGGGGTCCATGTATGCGGGAACCCGTGAGGGCGTTTATTCCAGCAGCAATAACGGACGTAGATGGACACTATCAGGTTGGAGTGAGAATGCCGTATATTCTGTTACATCCAATGGTAATTGGGTATTTATTGGTGGGGGTCCGGGTGTTTATTATCTAGACTAAAAAACCCTTATATTACACGTCTAACGGTTGTTCAACGTGTTTTGAGCAGCCTTTTTTTTTGCAGAGAACTTACTTTACTTTAAAAACTAAAACTGGAAACAGTGAAATCCGCTGAAAATTTAAAAATGAAGAAAGCAGCTAAAGTCAACAACTGGTCTCCGAAAACCTGGAAAGAACACCCTATAAAGCAGCTTCCCGAATATCCTGATCGTGATGCGTTGGAGAGTACCTATGAAGAACTGGTAACATACCCCCCTTTGATTACATCCTGGGAGGTTGAGAATTTAAGCACTAAACTGGCTGCTGCATCACGCGGCGAAGCCTTTTTAATCCAGGGCGGCGATTGTGCTGAAACGTTTGATAATTGCAATTCACCGCAAATTGTAGGACTGATAAAGGTACTTCTTCAAACCAGCTTTATTTTAATCCATGAAATGGGAATCCCGGTTATTCGGGTTGGTCGGATTGCGGGACAGTATGCAAAACCGCGTTCAAACGACAATGAGCGTGTTGGTGAATTGGAGATACCGACATACCGTGGTGATCTCATTAATGGGTTCATTCAGAATGGTGATGCCAGAAAACCTGATCCAGCCAGATTGACCGAAGGGTATCAGAAATCGGCCATGACGTTAAATTTTATTCGATCACTCACTGAAGGCGGCGGCTTTGCAGATTTGCATCACCCTGAGTTCTGGGAGCTGGATTTTATGCGCAAAAACAAGTATTACAAAGAGTATGAATCTATGGTTAAGTCAATAACCAATGCGGTTCGCTTCGTGGAGACTATTTCCAGTAGTGCTATTCCGATGTTACAGCAAGTACAGATGTTTACCTCTCATGAGGCTTTGAACTTGTATTATGATTCAGCCCAGACACGTAAGGTGCCACATCACGAAGGATGGTATAACTTGAGTACCCACATGCCATGGCTTGGGAATCGCACGCGCGATCTCAATGGGGCCCATGTGGAATATTTCCGGGGCATTGAAAATCCCATCGGACTCAAAGTGGGCCCTCCTTATGATGTGGATGAAATAATCGAGCTCATTGATATCTTGAATCCGGAACGTAAAGAAGGTAAAATCACGATCATCACCCGAATGGGTAAAGGGAACGTTAAAAAATATCTTCCTGAGCTGATCCGTAAAGTTAAGGCCGCGGGAAACTCTGTTGTATGGAGTTGCGATCCTATGCATGGAAATACGTTCTCAACCGATGATAAGATCAAGACAAGGAATTTTGATGACATCCTTGAGGAAATTAAACAAACCTTTGCTATTCACAGGGCCGAAGGCACTAATCTTGGCGGCGTTCATCTTGAGCTTACCGGTGATAATGTAACCGAATGTATTGGCGGGGCGCGTGGTTTAGATGCCGCGAGCCTTAAAACCAATTACAAAAGCTATTGTGACCCTCGGCTTAACTACCAGCAAAGCCTTGAAATGGCTTTTCTGATCGCCAAAGAATGGAAAGAAAGCAAAACGGTCAAAAAATAACCAATCGGTAATTATTGTTTAATTTTGTTTGGATTTGATGGTATTTACAATAAAACATTTCAAATCAAGTTTTTAGAAGAGCCAGCTGGTTTTTGCTGGAATAAAACTATTTAACAATATACGTGAGGTAATTTAATATGCGCCACCATTATCCAAAATTCATGACGGTTCTCTCTGTTGTGCTTTTATTCATCCTTTTGGGGTACCCAAATGCATTTAATGCATTAACCGGGGACACCGGTGAAACATACCAATACGAAAGTAAAAATCTTGTAACAGAAAGGCAGGATGCCCAGGACCGGCCCATTAACAGTTTAAGTGATTTTAATGATGCGTTGGTTGAGGTTGCCTCAGGTTCTACCCCAGCGGTAGTTACGGTGCGGACGGCGCAAACCGTAAGTGTAGAGCAACAAAACCCATTTGATATGTTTAGAGAGTTCTTTGGCGAACCACCCAACAATAACCAGGGGCAAAGAGAACGGGAGTACAGACGAGAGGGGCTGGGATCCGGGGTAATTGTTTCAGAAGATGGTTATATACTTACCAATAATCATGTTATTGCAGATGCTGAGACCATCTACGTCGGCCTTGAGAATGGAGATACGCTGACGGCTGAAATTGTCGGTACAGATCCCCTTTCGGATATTGCCGTGTTACAGGTTGATGCTGATAACCTTCCGTTTATGACGTTCGGAGATAGTGAGGACCTTCGCGTGGGTGAAATGGTGATGGCTATTGGCAGTCCGTTAAATCCAGGCCTGGCCCATTCAGTTAGTCAGGGAATTGTCAGCGCGACGGGTCGTGGTTTAGATTTGATGCAATTTGAGGATTTCATACAGACCGATGCAGCCATTAACCCGGGCAACTCTGGGGGGCCTCTTATCAATATGAACGGTGAGATTATTGGGATTAATACGGCAATTGCCTCACAATCAGGTGGTTTTCAGGGTGTTGGATTTGCCATACCAAGCAATATTGCAAATAGGAACATGGAATCCATTATCGAAGAAGGAAGCGTGATTAGAGGATATATTGGTGTATATTATGCCCCGGTTACTGAAGAAATTGCCAATGCATTCGGCCTCGAAGAGACGCGTGGCATTCTTATTAATGATGTAACCGCCGATGGACCTGCAGAAGCAGCCGGGCTGGAAGGTGGCGATATAATTATTGAAATAAACGGTGAACCCATCGAGGGATCCCGGGAATTTCCATTCACCATTGGCAATATGCGGCCTGGAGATGAGCTCAGCTTGACCTACATCCGCGATGGTGAAAGAAATTCGGTAGATGTTACGCTTGATCGAAGACCGACAGATGAAGTAGCCGCTGAAGAAGGGGGAGAAGCAGAAGGATCTGTTGAGGATGTCACCGGATTTGCCGTGACAGAGCTTACGGATGACCTTGCTGAGAATTTGCAGGTAAACCCTAATCTTGAAGGTGTTGTAGTTGAAAATATAGACCAAAGAAGTGAGGCCTACGCGAATAACTTAAGACGGGGTGATGTTATAATTGCCGTGAACCGAACACCTGTTACATCAGTTTCCGAGTTTAATGGAGTTGTAGCTGAGAACCCGGCAGGTGAGGTTATCCTGTTGCAGGTAATCCGTCAAAATACCAGGTTCTTCGTAGCTTTTGAGACACGTGTGTAAACAAGTAGCGTAACTTCTTGGATTCCATTTATCAATTGAACTTTTGAAAATACGAAAGGGTAAAAAGGTTATCTTGCTTTTTTACCCTTTTGTTTTATAATGGAATAGCTCAAAGGTGACCACTTCGTATGGAATACAAAGATTACTACAAAACTCTTGGAATAAGCAAAACCGCCACCCAGGATGAAATCAAAAAAGCTTATCGCAAGCTTGCGGCCAGGTATCATCCTGATGTAAATCCGGATGACAAAGGGGCGGCGAAAAAGTTTAAGGAAGTCGCCGAAGCTTACGAAGTATTTAAAAATCCTGAAGATCGCAAGATGTACGATGAGATGGGGTCTGATTGGAAGCAATATAAACGCTCGGGTGGACAAGCACAGGATTTTAACTGGCAGGAATGGTCGCGACAACGTGGCCGGCCGAAGCAACGAACATATACCTATCAGGGTGGTCCGGGTTTTGAGGAGCAGTTTAGCGGAGAGAGTCCATTTTCCGACTTTTTTGAGTCTTTTTTCGGTGGTGGCGGTGCTGGTGCAGGAATGGGTGAACAACCCGGAACAGCCCGGCGTCGGGAGCAAACCAAAGGCCGTGACCTGAACGCTGAATTAGAAATAACCCTGAATGATGTTTATCACGGTAGTGAAAGATCTTTTATATTGAATGGGCAGCGATATAAGGTTAAGGTGCCGCCAGGAATTGAAAGCGGCAAACGTTTAAAACTAAAAGGAAAGGGTGAGCCTTCTCCCGCTACGGGTAGCCCCGGAGACTTATATATTAAGCTCAACATCCAGCCCCATCCTACTTTTCGTCGTGATGGCGATAACCTCCATGTTGAGCTGCCGGTCGATTTGTATACGGCTGTACTGGGTGGTACCATTAATGTTCCAGCCCTTGATAAGCAGTTCAACATTAAAGTACCACCTGAAACCCAGCAGGGTAAAATTCTCCGCCTCAGCGGTCGGGGAATGCCGAGCTTTAGGAGTCCCTCGCAGCGAGGTAACCTTTACGTGAAGTTGATTATTAAAAATCCGGAAAATCTGACTGAAAAAGAAAAAAAATTGTTCAGACAGCTTGCGGAGCTGCGAAGGTGATGAACGTGTGTCTTGCCTGTGTCGCCCTTACAGGGCTTGGATGTGTGTAAATCGTTGGCCAGGGTTTACACCCTGGGCTGCATTATGCTACCCTTTCAGGGTAAAGGTCGCTGCATAGGGTTATAATGATTCGGTGCTGCATTTCGGAAAACAGGAGAACGCAAGCAGTTGTTCTGTACATAGTTCGTTAATGTGGACGCTAAAGGGAAGCGTATCGATAAACTAAATTACGCAGTTTTCGGCTTTTTTTGATACTTTATGAAAACCTTATATGGAACCATTAATTACCACTAGTTCTATGAAGTTTCTCTTAGTAACATTTACTTTTTTATTAGCATGCTCAACTATACAAGCTCAAAAGTTGCCTATTGTATCGCCATTAGAAGTCGGAATGGATTCCGGGCATCTTTCCCGGGTAGATGATCTGGTAGAGCAGGCTATTCAAGACGAGGATACCCCTGGTGCTGTTCTTATTGTAGTGCGTGACGGTAAGATTGCTTATCGTAAAGCGTATGGGAATAAGCAAATTTATCCTGAAGAGAAGGTGATGGAGGCAAACACTGTGTTTGATATGGCTTCTATCACAAAACCGGTCGCAACGGCAACTTCTCTTATGATTTTGCTGGACCGTGGTTTGATTACCCTTAATGATCCCATTTCAAGGTTCATACCTGGGTTTATGGCTTGGGGGGATGAAGAAATGCATCAGGATGCTCGTATAGTTCACCTTTTGACCCATTCTGCCGGATTGCCCTCCTATGCCCCTGTTTCCATGCTTACAAGACGATTTGGGAATCCGTCTCCTGATTCATTACATAATTATTTTTCAACGGTATCGCGTAACAGTGAGCCAGGGACCCATTTCTCTTACAGCTGCCCCAGCTTCATCACTTTACAGAGGATTATAGAAGCAGTTACCGGCCAGTCCCTTGATACTTTTACGCAGAACAACATCTTCCTCCCTTTGGGAATGTACAACACCACTTTTAAACCCGGTGAGAATATGGTGGCATCCATAGCCCCTACCCAAGTGACGGAAGATGGTATATTGATTGGCGATGTTCATGATCCACTTGCCAACAGGATAATGAATGGCATTTCCGGTAACGCCGGTTTATTTTCATCAGCCGATGACATGGCTATTTTTGCCACGATGATGCTTAACGAAGGTGTCTATAATGGAAAACGAATATTGAGCCCGGCTGCCGTTAAGAAAATGATTGGGATGCCGGAAAAGTTTAAAGAATTCGGAAGAGGGCTTGGCTGGGATTTGAACTCATCTTTTTCTTCCAACCAGGGGGATTTATTTGGAAAGAATACCTACGGTCATACCGGGTACACTGGAACCTCAATCACCCTTGATCCTGATACCAATACGGCTGTGATCCTTTTGACAAACCGCGTTCATCCGCATGATACAGGGAGCGTGGTACGTTTACGCAGCCTTATTGCGAATGTGGTGGCCGCTTCTATTATAGACTATAACGGAGCTGAAAGGTGAAGTTAAATCATTTTAACATGGCATGGCTTTATATTCTTCTGCTTGCACTGGTACTGCAGCTCTTTATGCCCTGGTGGTCGGTAGCCCTGGCTTCAGTAATATTGGGCGCCGGATTAGGGCAAAAAAGCACTCATGCTTTTCTTGCGGGATTCTACGGTATCGGATTACTTTGGTTGTCAGCTTCAAGTTATATCCATTTTGCCAATGATGGAATTTTGTCAGGTCGTGTTGCAACAATGATGGGCCTGCCCAATGCCTTTTCCATAATACTGGTAACGGTCCTGGTCGGAGCTATGGTTGGAGGCTTAGCATCATTAACCGGCTTTTTGCTAAAAGATCTGTTGATAACTAAACAGATTGCTACACCTTCTACCACACGTTAATCAACAGGAAAGCTCATTAAACTTCAAAAGAGATTGTATTTATGCATGATGTCATTTTAATCGCCGGCGATGGAATTGGACCGGAAATAACAAGTTCTGTTACGAGAATACTTAAAGCTGCCGGTGCAGATATAAACTGGATTCCTGCTGAGGCAGGGATGAAAGCGTTTAAAGATACAGGAGAGCCTTTGCCAAAGAGAACTGTGGAACTGATAGAAGAGCATAAAGTTGCTCTAAAAGGTCCCCTGGCAACTCCGATTGGCAAGGGGTTTCGTTCTGTAAACGTAAGCCTGAGGCAGCATTTTGGCTTGTATTGCAATATACGTCCGGCAAAAACACTGCCGGGCGTTAAGAGCCCCTTTAAAGGCGTAGATCTTATTACTTTTCGTGAGAATACACAGGGCATGTACATTGGTCAGGAGCGGTATGTAGGCGGGGATGAAAATCATGCCGAGACCATTGCTGTTGTGACGCGTGATGCCAGTGAGCGTATCATTCGTTCCGCATTTGATTATGCCGTTGAGCATGGGCGAAAAAAGATTACCCTGGTTCACAAGGCCAATATTTTAAAATTTACGACCGGTATGTTTCTGGAGGTTGGTTATAACGTTTCCCAGGATTACCCTCAAATTGAATTTCAGGACATGATCGTTGACAATACTGCCATGCAAATGGTTCTCAATCCTCATCAGTTTGATATTATAGTAACAACAAACCTTTTCGGGGACATCCTCTCCGACCTGGCTTCGGGGCTTGTAGGCGGGCTGGGTGTAACAGGGTCTGCCAATATCGGCGATCATCACGCTATCTTTGAAGCCGTTCACGGATCTGCACCCGATATTGCCGGAAAAGGCATAGCAAACCCAACAGCCTTGTTATTTTCGGCCATTCTTATGCTTCGGTATTTCAATGAAATTGCTATTGCCGATAAAATTCGTGATGCTGTCCATAGAGTATTACCTGATAATAAGGTACGCACCGGAGATCTTGGTGGACAAGGAAATACCCAGACATATACCCGTGCTATATGTGACGCAGTTTCCAGGTCTTGAGATTATAAGCTTATATTAATTTCTTATTTGGTAGTTTCTTTTGTATTTATGTTAAGTCATGAAACAAAAAAGGTCTTTTAATTATGAAATACTTAAGCATAACCAGGGTTAAATCCGGTGTCATTTTAAGCCTCATAGGTCTGTTCTGCTGCATGGGATTCACTCAAAACATCGTGGCCCAGCAATTTGAAGGTGCTATAACCTATAAAATGGAAGCAGACGGAGAATCACAAGACCTAACCTATTTCATGAAAAGAAATAAGGCACGGGTTGAAATAGCCATTGAACAACTGGGTGGTAATGCTGTTGTCTTGATTGATTCGGAATCAGGCAACATGAACGTACTGATGGAGCAGCTTAATATGTATATGGAAATTCCAATCCCCCAGGATGAGAGAAACGCCGATTACGAAGAAGCTGAAGGTTTTCATCTTACTGGTGAAACAAAGACCATTGCCAACATTCAATGTCAGCAGTATTTGTTTAGCGATGAAAGGGGTAATGAAACCGAAATATGGACTCCGGTAGATGAGGAGTTTGGCAATTTTCTTTTCCCGGGAATGGGAAATAAAATGGGTACTCTGAAGCAAACTGATATGCCTGACTTTACTTTTTTCCCATTCCTGGTAAGAAGCAGCGGAGATGACGGACCTATGCACCTTGAGGTGATTTCTCTAGAGGGAAAAAGTTTGAATGATGACTTATTTATCGTGCCGTCTAATTTCAGAAAGATGGATATAAAAATGTTTGGAAATTAAGAGAGATGTTTTCATGAATTCCTGCGTTGTATTTATTGTGTGCGGGTAATGCCAATTATTAATATAAACATCAAGGTTTATGATACTTCAAAAGAGAAGTATATCGACAATAATTGCCCTTTTGCTATGTCTGACTTCAATTGAAACCATGGCCCATGGTCAGGATGATATCGACATTTTGATTCAAAAAGCTGAAACATACTTTCTGGACCAGAAGAATCGAGAAGCTCTTGATATGTATCTGAGTGTGCTCGATATTGATGCCACAAATTATGAAGCGTTGCACAATACCAGCCTCTTGTATAATATGGAAGGTTTTCAATTCGATGATGAAGATGAGCGCATGAAATATTACAAGTTGGCAGAAAGCTATGCCGAGCGTGCCCTTGAACATCATCCTGACAAAGACGAGTCGCATTACGTGTACAGTATTGCTCTTGGGAGAATTGCGGACAAATCTAGTGCTCGCAACAGAGTTAAAGCAGCAAAAGCAATAAAAGAACATGGTGAAAAAGCATTAGAGCTTAATCCGGAACATGCAGGAGCCTGGCATTTATTGGCTGTTTGGCATCATAACGCTGCAAATCTTAATTTTGCCGAAAGAACAGCTGTTCGTCTTCTTGGCGGATTGCCGGATGCCAGCAATGAAAAAGCAGAAGAAGCTTTCAATAAGGCCATTGCCCTGGATGATGAAACCATTATCTTCTATCGCGATTTCGCCAGGTTCTACGATGAAGTCGGGAAAAAGCAAAAGGCGGAGCAAATGCTCAATAAAGTCGTTACCCTGGAGCCAAAGGTGGAAGGCGATGAGAAGATTTTGGAAGAATCCAGAGAGATGCTTTCAAGTATAAGGTGACCTTTTTGGGGATAAGTTTTATTGCAGGCTTCGTCGAAATACGACAATATTTGGCCATAGGACCAACACATCATCACAGGGAATGCTTGAAATGATATCCCAGGGCCGCTTTAAGTTTTTCGCTGCTCACCGTTTTATTGGTACGATGGTCGTCATCCTGAAACTCAGGAGCTTCAAGGCCCAGGGAAGCTGCGGCTTTTGGGTATAACTCTTTACGGACCGGGTGTTGATCACAGCATGCATTGAAGATCTCTCCCCGCACATTTTTTTGTATAAGTTGAAGTATGATTTCAATACAATCCTCACGGTGAATCATATTTACCGGGGCTGAACCATTGGGAAGATTTTTTTTACCCGCGAGAAAGCGCCCTAATGGGCGTTCAGGACCATACAGTCCGCCAAAACGGAGCACTGTAGTATCAAAATGAGTACTATTAAGGAGCATCTGTTCAGCTTCCAGCAGAGCTAGTCCTGACCTTCGTTCCGGGTTTTCCGCGTCTTCTTCGGTAACGGTACTACTGGTTTTAGGATACACCGAAGTTGAGCTTACAAAAATCACATGACCCACAGATGATTTTTCTATTTGAACAATCAGGTTCCGGATTTGAGCAACATGAAATTCCCGGACATCTTCTCTTCTCCTACCGGGTGGAATATTAATGACCAGGATATCAGTATTCAAAAAAACCTGCACATCATCGCCCGATAGTTCGGGGTTCATTGTTATCCAGAATGGCGTGATGCCTGCCGGTTCAAGCAGGGCTATTTTATCTTTAGTTGCAGTTGATCCGTGTACCAGGAAATCTTCAGAAATAAGCCGTTCGGCCAGGGGAAATCCAAGCCAGCCACAACCCAGGATACTAACTCTCATTTATTAATTTTTTTGATGTGTGAAATATCATTGGTAATGCGTTCTGCAAGTTCCACGGAATTGCTGATGCAATCACCCACCGCAATGCCGCTTCTGTAATTTCCTGCTAGATAGAGGCCAGGATTCTCTTTTTCTACCGAATCCATAATACTTAAAAATGTACCGTAACCGATTTCATATTGAGGTATAGCTTTTGGCCACCGTGTATGCTTTACAAAAACCGGACTGCCTTTTACCCCCAATAAACCATCGAGATCATTCATAATGATATTCAGAAGTTCTTTATCATCCATAGTAGTCGCCTCCTGAAAACGGGCCCCACCAACAAAAGTGGTCAGTAATACATGGTCCTTATCAGGCGTACGGCCCGGGAAAACGGTGGAATTAAATTGGGTGCCAAGGATTTTATAATCTTCCTTTTTGGGTAGAAGAATACCGAATCCGTCCAGAGGGTGATCAATCTGATCTTTACGGAAGCCCAGTGCTATCGAGCTTACCGAAGGATAAGGGATTTTGGTTAATTCTGAAACATCCGTAGGCCCAGAGCTTTTTATATCAATCTTATCCAGGCTGTGTGCCGCGCCGCAGTACACCACTGCATCATAAGTATGACGGGTTATTTCACCGTCACATTCCGTGTCAACTTGATACGAGTTGTTGTTATGGTTAATGGCAATGACTTGCGTGTTTGTTTTAACATCACCACCCAATCTTTGGTGAATGGCTTTTGGCAAAGTTTGAAGGCCCGCCTTGAAGGAAAAGGATTTGGCTTTGTTTCTGGGAATTTCGTGTTCTTTTCTTTCTTTTGCGGCTTTAAACTGACCAAGTATTATGGAACCATACTTTTTTTCCAGGGTGTAAAAACGTTTGAAAGCATATTTTACAGAGAGTTTTTCAGGATCACCGGAATAAATTCCACCCACGAACGGGTAGGCAAAATAATCAAGAACCTCCTCCCCTAACCGGCGGCGCACGAAATCGGCCAGGCTTTCCTCTTCATCATCCGGTTTTGGTTTTACGAATGGCTCCTTTAGGATCAAAAGCTTGCTTTTGTTTGAAAGCAGGTTGCTTTTTATGAACTGTATGGGTGATCCCGGAACCGCTGCTGGTGCTCCGTTTTTGACAACGTATCGTTTTTCTGCTTTCGGACTTGTATATAAAACCTGGTCGCGCAGGTTACAGTCATCGATCAGGTTTTTAATTCTGGTAGATGTTTCAAAAATGGAATTAGGCCCGCCTTCTGCAAGCCATCCGTCTTTTTGCAGGGTTTTCATAACTCCTCCAACTTCGGGAGATGATTCATAAACCCTTATACCAAGGCCTTTCTTTTTCAACTCTAAAGCCAGTGTTAAGCCAGTAATACCAGCCCCAATTATTGCTACAGTCATTCGTGACGGGTTGAATAAATAATTTATTTGAACATTTTAAATTAACGGTAAGCCTGGAATTTTTTTGAAAGTAAAAAATGTTTAAGTGATCAGGACTGCTTCACTTCCCCGATCTTAAATACGGTCTCATTATTTTTATCGGCCCATTGCAACACGTCATCCATCTTATCTTTGGCTATAATACACACGAGACCAACGCCCAGGTTGAGGCTTTCCCTCATGTCATCCTCCGGCACTTTCCCGATCTTTTGAATAAGTTTGAAAAGAGCGGGCTGCTCCCAGGCATCCCAGTTGATCTCTATTTCAAGGCCTTGGGGGATTATACGTGAGGTATTCCCGGGGATACCGCCGCCGGTAATATGGGCAAAACCGTGTACGCTATCAAACTCCTTAAGCTCGCGAATTAACGGCAGGTAAGACTTGTGGACCTTCAAAAGGGCATCACCGAGCGTGGATTTTAGTTCTTGCACATAATCACCGGCTTCATACTTGCTGAAAAGCACGTTACGGGCAAGGGAGTAGCCATTGGTATGCAAACCGGTGCTGGGGAAGCCTATTAAAACATCCCCACTAGTTACTTTGCTTCCGTCATAGATCTTGCTTTCATCGACAATCCCAACAATGGTACCGGCCAGATCAAATTCTCCTTCGGAATAAATATCCGGCATCTCGGCTGTTTCTCCGCCGATCAACGCGCAGCCGTTTTCTTTGCAGGCGGTTGAGAACCCTTTTACTACATCGTAAGCCATATCCTGCTCAAGCTTGCCGGTCGAGAAATAATCCAGGAAAAACAAAGGTTCGGCACCGCAGACGGCAATATCGTTCACACAATGGTTTACCAGGTCCTGGCCCACAGTGTCGTACTTTTTCATGCGAAAGGCAACGATAAGCTTCGTGCCCACACCATCAACGCTGCTCACGAGTACGGGCTTTTCGAATGACTTGAAATCAGCCCGGAAGAACCCGCCGAATCCGCCTATCTGATTCAGTACTTGAGGGGTATGCGTTTGAGTGGTTAACCCCTTGATGGAATTGACCATTTTTTCTCCTGCTTTAACGTCTACGCCGGAGCCTTTGTAAGTATGTATTTT
>JBBDMV010000132.1:10345-13368 GCA_040878115.1 Balneolales bacterium | reverse complement strand
TCTGAATAAACCAGCAACCGTAATTTCATCAATCGGTAATATATGAATGGTTTACCTCTGTTTCCTGTATCTGTGAGAGATAAACCCGATCACAAAAAGGAAAGCCTCCCCAATCAGGAACCATAGTCTTGAAGCCACCGAAATGGTTGTAGCCTCTGAAAAACTTAAGCCAATAAAAGATAAATATCCGACAATTACCGCTTCCCTGACGCCTAATCCTCCAGGAGCAAAAATGGCAATGATGCCTATATTAGTGGCGAGGGCAAAACTTAACCCTGCGGTTGGCGAAATGAGGGTATTGGTAAGGCTTAGGATCAGGAAGTAAAAACCGGCTGACCATAAAAGCCAGTTGACAACATTCCAGGGGAGTACTTTTAATACCGTATAGGTATCGAGGGGAGAAAATTTCGTTTTTTTTTTAAGACCTTCTTTACAACTTTATCTCCCCATCTGGTAATGGTTTTATTGAATAGGATTGGGGATAACGCCAACCAAATCCCCATAGCAGCCAGACTTTGAAAGCTAAAACTACTGGCCAACAGATAACCGAAGAGACCTATAAACAACCCGGTCCAGATGCTGATCAGCTGGGCCTTGAATGAAAGCAAGGTACCTTCACCCAACTCTACTCCATGATGTTGGTTAATATACGCCGACCTGCCCAGTAAAACCCAGACCTTGCCTGGAATATATTTCCCAAAGACAGATAGCCCATTACCTGCAAGGTGTGCCCCAAAGCCAACCCGAATATGATTAATCTTAAGGATCTTATCCCAGCAAGCCACGTAAGCCAAATAACCCGCGAAAAGTAGGAAGAATGATATAAGCAGGTTGAGGTGAGAATAGATCCTGGGGATGACAAGGTAATCTGCGGTATATAACGCGATCACAAGAAAGATTAGGGATATGTATATCAAGACGTTAAATAACCGATTCTTCATTCGCTCTCCGCTTCGTAGAAAGGGTTTTTCTTATAGACGTCTTTTTGTTGGTATGCCCTGCTGTATTTTACGTAGTTATCTGAATAATCGGAAAGGGAGGCAAGTTCCTCTTGGGTCAGCTTTCGGACCGGTTTGGCTGGAGATCCCATACACATATATCCGGAAGGCATCGTTTTTCCCGGAGGGACAAGACTTCCTGCAGCAATAATGCAATTGGGTTCAATCACGGCTTTATCCAAAATAACAGCCTGTATACCTATTAATACGCGGTCCTGAATGGTGCAGCCATGAATCATGGCACTATGCCCTATGGTAACCTCATCCCCAATAATCGTTGGGCCTGTCTGGTTGGTAACGTGAATGCAGGTATTATCCTGCACATTTGATCGGGCACCTATTCTGATCCGGTTAACATCACCCCGGACCGTCACATTGAACCAAACACTGGTCTCTTCACCGAGCTTTACGTCGCCGATTATATCCGCACTGGGTGCTATAAAGTTGGATTCGTTGAAGAGCGGTTTCTTTCCAAGAAATTCGTAGATCATACTCCATAATTATTTTACTGTAAATAATCTTCAATATACGGTTCAATAATCAACTTTATTCGGTGAAAATGGTTTTAATAATGAATATTGAAGAGTGTGTGCGGCCGGGGCTGTAGAAGCGAGGAAGCAAGATGCTCCGTGAAGCGTCCACGCTTCACGGAAAGAACAACGCCCGGGGCGTCCGTACAACTTAAGACGGCACAAGTAGGATAGGCACTCCGGAAGCTTTCCTGGTAGCCAATAAGGCCTTTGTGTATCCTGGTTACCGGGTGCAATTCCGGCAAGCGTGGACGCTTGCCGGAGCAGGGGTAGATGGTAGACAGGCGACTGTCAGAGCTCTTCCATTCCCTTTTTAACCCAACCAGCTACGGTTACCGTCCGCTTAGCCTGGTGGATGACCGCAGGCTTTATGTCATCTTTTATATTGCCTTCCACATCAATAGATGTAGTGGTCCCGTACGGGTTGCCGCCTCCGCCAAAAGTTGCGGGGTCAGTATATCCGGGAGGCACAAGGATAGCTCCCCAATGCATCATGGTTTTATTGATGGCCAGCACGGTAGCCTCCTGTCCGCCGTGAGGGTTCATTGCGCTGGACATTGTACTTACCACTTTATTTGTGAGCTTGCCATTCAGCCAAAGTTCGCCCGTCATATCAAAATATTGTTGCATCTGGGATGGTACGCTGCCATAGCGGGTTGGTGTGCTGATTATGAACGAATCAGCCCATTCCAGGTCTTCTATGGTAGCTTCCGGTACATCTTTAGTGGCAACCACATTCGCTTTCCAGGCGGGATTAGAGTCAATAGCCTGTGGCGGCGCATTTTCTTTAATTCTTAAAAGCTTTACTTCGGCACCGGCTTCTCTGGCTCCCTCAACGGCCCATTGTGCCATTTGATAATTACCTCCGGTAGAACTATAATAAATGACGGCAAGCTTAACTTTAGACATGTTGAAATTGGTTTTTTTGCATGTTTATTTCCCATGTATTTTTATAACTACCGATTACTTTATGGAGTTCCAAATAGATAGGATCATCAGATTTTCTAATAAGTGTTTGAGTCCGGCCCCCGGCCTTCTTACTGAAACGGCATTATTTTATCGGTTGAAAGATTCCACAACTGATGAATTCACATTAGAGTTCATCAATTTTTATATTTGCCTTCCATTTCCATGCGAATGGAAAAAGAGGAAGCAATCTTTCCGGCCATTTCTTTAGCATGATCTGCTTTATCGCCTTTATATAGTTCATCAACGGTTTTTTCGAATAAGCTAAACCATCGTAAAAAGTCTGATTCCTTTATTGGGAGCGGAAGGTGCCGGCGAAATGGTTGTCCTTTATATCTGCCGGTTTGGAACAGCAGGTTTGACCAGAAGTCAATCATGTTCGGCAGGTGCTTGTCCCAGTCAACGCTGGCGAAATCATTGAATATGTAGCCTAAACGTTCATCTTCCTGAACTTTGCTGTAGAAAGCATAAACCAGCTTTTTTATGTCATTATCATCATTGATGTCAGTCATGAGATTGAAGATTTTCT
>JBBDMV010000132.1:0-10245 GCA_040878115.1 Balneolales bacterium | reverse complement strand
TGTGATTAGCCCTGAACCTTAAGTTAAGATATGAAAAGTTAGAGAATTAATGGAGTATAAAAAAGGTATTTACCGTTTTTATAGAAATTAGATAAAAAGGTCTTATCTTAAAACTGACATAATCAATCGATAAACACTGATGATAACAGGCACTAAAAAAGGCATACTTGATATGATCAAGAGGGAAGGAAGACTTTCCCTCGAGAAAATATCTGAGGGGATGGACCTGGCCAAAACAACTTTAAGAGAGCATTTCCTGAACCTGGAGCGTGATGGGCTGATCCAAAGGGAATATGTTCGATCAGGACCTGGCAGGCCAAGTCTGCAATTTCAGCTAACAGCCAAAGGAGATCATTATTTCCCATCGTTGGAATCGGGGATGATGAGGGAGTTCATTTGTTACCTACAGCAGGAAAACAAGACAGAGCTTCTGGAAGAGTTCTTCAAAGCTTTCTGGGAAAAGAGATACCAAAATGCTAAAAGAAGGATGGATGCATACACTGAAAGCGAACCGGATAAAAGGTTAAAGGCCCTCTCCGGTATGCTTGAAGAGGAAGGTTTTATGCCGGTAACCAATTCAGGCACCAAGGGCAGCGATCTTATTATCCGGGAATGTAATTGTCCTTTTAGAGAGGTCATTAAGGAAACCCGATTACCTTGCAAATTGGAAGCAGAATTTTATGAGCGACTTTTCGGCGGCAAAGTTGAGCGAACCTCGTATATCGCCGAGGGAGATCATTCATGTACCTATCAGATTACGGCTAAAAAGGGGTAAAAAATGACTTTATACAAAATATAGTTGATCCCGGTATGACGATGAACTATTACCCGATGCCGCCAAGTTTAAGTTATGAACAGCACCATCAATTAAACAGTAAGTACACATAAAAAAAGATATAATTATGAAAAAAATCATTGAAAAAGCAGTAATTGCCATTTTTGCCCTAATCATTCTTTATCCAGTAACAGGCTTCAGTCAAGACGACGTCCGGACCATCGAGCTTGAGGGTTTGGATAATATGAGGTATGACAAAGAATTAATTGAGGCAGAACCCGGCGAAGAGATCCGCATCGTCTTTACCACTGTAAGCGACCTGCCGCCTGAAGCTATGCAGCATAACGTTGTTATCATGACCCTCGAAGCGGATGTCTCCGATTTTGCCATGGCCTCTATGATGTCTCCTGATAATGGTTATATAGCCCCGGACAGGGATGATGAATATATCGCGCGCACCGAAATGACTCCCGGTGGCGAAACATCCGAAATCACCTTCACCGTACCCGAAGAGACGGGCGACTATGAATATATCTGTACCTTCCCAGGACATTATATGAGTGGAATGGTGGGTATACTTCAGGTTAGAGATTAAGTTCTACATTTAAGGACTTTGGAATTTTAATTAATGCTGAAGAAAGTCCTGAAGGACTTGTTAATGGTAAAACTTATAGGGGGTGTGTCAAAAGTCATTCCACATATCTAAGCCCTGTAAGGGTTACACAGGCAAGACACACGTTCATCATTTACGTGATATGCATTTTAATGTATGGTTATGCGATAAGGGGAAGTTGTTGATTTAACAAAATCCTTAATGTTCTCTTAATATTCGTGTAATGTCGGCACCATAAATTGGTATTAATGATTAACCATTAACCGTACTAACTATAAACTTTTAGTCGATGAAACTCTCGTCATTGCTCTATAATGAAGAAAACCCTTTCACAGGAGCGCATATTGTTGTAAACGATTACAGTAATATGTGCTTCGAAAATATATGTTCCGTTCAAAATATAAAACAGTTCTTGGGTCTCCATAGAAATATTCGAATCCGGTATCAATGTTTTAATTTAATGACGTACAATGATTTATTGTGACAACGGGTTTACCCTTTTGTAGAGATATTCACATAAATCTAAAAGTTTTTTTTCAAAAGGAGAGATTCGCTTGACAAGTTGATTTACAATAATTACATTTTCATTAAATGTAACCGATTACATTTTCACTCATTGCTTTGATAAAAAGGAGTATATACGATATGATTTATAAATTTTTACTGATGGTGACATTGTCACTATGCATGACTACCCTGGTGGTAGCACAACAGCATGAGGTAGCTGGCCAAATAACAGAAGCGTCCACTGGAGAGTCTTTGGCGGGTGTGAACGTTATGGTTGAAGGGACCTCAATAGGTACATCTACAGATGTAAATGGTGAATATGCCTTATCTGACATCTATCCCAATTCAACATTGGTTGTCTCTTTTATAGGGTATGATTCACAGGAGATCCCTGTTGAAGGGCAGGCGGTGATCGATATAGAATTGGAACCATCTGCGGAGATGCTGGATGAGATGGTAGTAACTGCACTGGGGATTACCAGAGAAAAAAGATCTCTTGGTTATTCTGTAGCTACAGTCCAGGGAGAAAAAATCGCGAATACCTCACAGGAGAATGTGTTGGGTGGTTTGGCGGGTCGTGTTGCCGGTGTAACAATGAACCAGACCAGTGGTGTAGGATCTTCTGTTAGTGTGGTGATTCGCGGGTTAACTTCTCTCACTACTGATAACCAGCCTTTGTTTGTGATTGATGGTGTGCCAATTTCAAGTGGATTGAATAATGTTTCAGGCATGGGAGGCGGAAATGAGGTTGATTATGGCAATGCCATTAGTGATCTGAACCCAGCGGATATTGAAGATATGACCGTGTTAAAAGGACCAAGTGCCGCCGCTTTATATGGTTCTCGTGCGGCCAACGGTGTTATATTGATTACCACAAAGACGGGGCAAAAGGGTGAGCCATTAAGTGTTTCCTTCAATAGCAGCAATGTCTTTGAAACTCCATACCAGTATCTGGATTTTCATTACCAGCATGCTTCGGGTAACCGAACAGCCTTTTTGGATGAAAGTTCAGCGTATTGGACAGGTCCGGAACTGGATGTTGGTAATGAAGCTGTTCAATGGAATAGTCCCCTTGATGAGAACGGTAACCCTATTGCAATGGAATTACGGTCTTATCCGGACAATATGAAAAACTTCCTGAATACCGGTTATACATCTTCTAATAATATTTCTCTTAGCGGGTCAACTGAAAGCTCGGTTTACCGGTTTTCTTTTAATAATATGACACATGGTGGAATGATTCCAAATTCAGACCTGAACAGAAATAGCTTTTCATCCAATTATACAAGAAGTATTGCTTCTAATTTGAGCCTGGATATGAATATCAATTATACCCGTTCAAGCTCTAATGACCGCCCATCGAGTTCAAGCAGAAATGCCAATGCGTTGGAACAAATTTATACGATTCCCCATAGTGATATAAGGGATCTGGAGCAATATTGGGAAGATGGACTGGAAGGAATTCAGCAACGGTCATTCAGTGATGGTGAAGATAACCCCTATTTTCTGGCCCATGCTTTGACCAATGGTTTTGCACGAAACAGGATCTATGGAAATATTAGGCTAGACTGGGAGATATTACCCGGGCTGAGTGCTTTCGGCCGCTTCTCATTGAATTCGAATGACGAGGTACGTGAAACGAAAATACCCTATTCTTATTCCGAAATGGGAAATGGTGGCTATTTTTATAATGAGCTCGGGGGTGAAGAGATTAATACTGATTTTCTTGCAACCTATCAAACACGGATGGATGATTTTGATTTCAGCGTTTCAGGGGGTGGTAATTACATGACCCTGTCATCGAGAAATGTTAATAGTGGGACTTCTGATAACAACCAGGGGTTGGAAGTACCTGGTTTATATCGCATATCAAATATTCCAGCAGGTGTGTTGTCGGTATCAAATAATAGTTATGAGAAGAAGATCTACAGTTTATATGGATTAGCGTCAATTGGTTTTAAAGATCAACTGTATCTTGATATAACCGGACGAAATGACTGGTCCAGTACATTGCCTGTCAATAACAGATCCTATTTTTATCCATCAGCTTCAGTAAGTTGGCTGGCCCAGGAAACATTTAATCTGCCGGATAAAGTTTCCATGTTGAAACTCAGAGGTGGATGGGCACAGGTAGGAAATGACGCCGATCCCTATCAACTGACTCCCTCTTTGGGTGTTGGTAATTTGCCTGGATTCGGTGTGCCGTCTGTATCCATGCCGGGCTCTTTGCTGAATCCTGAATTAAAGCCTGAAATCGCAACATCAACTGAAGGCGGTATCGACCTTGCACTTTTTCAGAATCGACTGAGATTCGAAGGGACGTATTACCAGGTTGAAAACAAGAACCAGATCCTTGCTGTAGAAACTCCGGCATCATCCGGTGCAACCAGGAAATTGATTAATGCTGGTATACTGGAAAGCAAAGGCTGGGAACTTGGTTTAGGCGGAACACCTGTGAGCAACCAGGACTGGATGGTGGATGTTCAGTTTAACTTTGCCCGAAATCGCACTTCGTTGGTTGAGCTGACTGAAGATCTTGACGTTTTAACATTATGGTCCCAAAATAACGGTGGTGCCTATACCAGTGTAGGTGAAGAGATGGGGAATTTGTATAGTGCCGGGTATTTAAAAGTAGAAGATCCATCTTCGGAATATCACAACTGGCCTATCCTAAGTGCTAATGGAGAATATCAAGAATTAGATGGCCATGAAAATCGAGTCAACGTTGGAAATTTTAATCCGCGGGGAGTTCTGGGCGGCCAGACAACGGTATCCTATAAACGATTTACATTGAGTGCCAATATTGACTGGAGAATTGGCGGTGACTTCATGTCATTTACCTATCGTTATGGTGAGTCAGATTGGAAATCAGCGAGACAGAAACGTAACCTAATACCAGGTGGAAATTATGAACCAGGTGAACTGGCTGAACTTTTGAAGTCTAATCCCGACCATTATATTATACCCAAAAACGGAGATTTCCCAAGAGTTGGTGGATATACTGAAGAAACGGGCGGCTTTCATATTAGCGCAGATGATTGGGGCGCTGAAGGGTATGATGGTGTCTTTATTCCTGGTGTAAAAGTAGACGAAAATGGTAATTATGTAGAACATCTTGGTGAAGGAGAAACAAGCTACATTCCGGCATCCAATGCGTTTCCCTGGGATTATAATCAACAGGTTACATTTGATGCATCTTTTATAAAATTGAGAGATGTGACTTTGGGTTACGATGTGCCTTCATTCTTTGGAGCGCAAAGTATGAGAGTTTCGGTCTATGCCAGAAACCTGCTGTTATGGACAAAAGCTGGAATTGGCATTGATCCTGAGAGAGCATTTAATGCAACAGGTGGCCCTCAGGGAGATACGAGTATGAATTTCAGGCAAGGATTGGAATGGCAAAATGTGATTCCCCTTTCGATGTCACTTGGTTTTAATTTAGACATTAACTTTTAAAGGAGGCATGATATGAGTATGACAAAAATACGCAGTAAATGTTTAGTTCTGGTTCTCACAGTCTGCTTTATTGGCTGTAACGAGACTCTCACGAATACCAATATTAATCCCAACGGAGTGAGCCCAGAGACGGCGAATGCAAGCTTATTGATTCCCAAAATACAGCGAGATTTCAGTCGCTCTTATACGGATCTTGGTGAGGGACATTTAGCCGGGGTAGTCCAGCACATGCAAGAAGATGGTTGGTTTGATGAATATAACCTTCACGAATGGATTCCAAACGACTGGAATAGTTATTACGGGTTGCTTCGCAATAACAAGTTCGTATATGAAAAAGCGGTTGAAAATGATCAGGAGTCTCTTCAAGGCATATCACTGACCATGAAAAGCTTGATATTCGGACATATTACTGACCTTTGGGGAGATGCACCCTACTCTGAAGCATTAAGAAGTGGCGATGAGGAAAACGCCATACTAACTCCAAAATATGATAGTCAGGAGGATATCTACAGAGGAGTTCTTGCAGATCTTAAAGAAGCTTCCGCCCTATTTGAGGAAGTGAAAGGTGGTGAGTATTTTAATCCCGGTCAGTCCGACATCTTATTTAACGGAGATATGGATCAATGGCATGCATTTGCAAACTCATTGATTTTGCGTTTCTCAATGAGGCTTTCAGAGAAACTTCCTGATCTAGCTGAAAATAATATCAAGGAGGTTTATGACAGCGGTATCTATCTTAAGGATGCCAGTGATGATGTAGCTATTGCCTATAATGATGCAGATACCTGGCCCACTGCTGCTGTCGGCACTGATGCAACTAGTTTCCGAAGAAGAAAATTTGCTAATACTTTTCTTGATAAACTGGTGGATTATAATGATCCCCGTTTGGAAGTATGGGTGGCCCCTGTGCATGTTCGATGGGTAGAAGATACCAGTGTGAATGGAGCAGAAGGTTTCATTCACAGAAATGGTGAGCCGACCAGTACGGTGTCCATAACAGATGAAGAGGCTCATCCGCAGGTTGCATCTGGAGCTGAGTTTACAAGGCGCTTCAATCCGAACGACCTCGATCGTGATACACGTGAATATGTAGGGCTTCCACCCGGTATTCAATCACCGGATAGCTATAATGGAAATCCTACACCAGGACAGACGGTTCAAAATCAGCATGTATCTCAAATGGGTGATATATTCAGGGAACCGAGCCATGAACTATTGAAATCCAGAGTTATAAGCGCAGCTGAGGTTAATTTCATCTTAGCAGAGGCTGCTCAAAGAGGCTGGGGTGTTGGTAATGCTGAAGAGCATTACAATAATGGAGTCCAGGAAGCGCTCAACATGTGGAATGTTGGAGACCAGTATGGCGATTATATCGCTGAAACTGAAGTAGCTTATGACGGAACACTGGAGCAGATCATGGAGCAAAAATATCTTGCTTCTTTTCTGAGCGCATCAGAAGCGTGGTTTGATTACCGGCGAACCGGCTTACCGGAACTGGAAGCAGGTCCAGCCTCGGCGCAAGCTCCAGCATTACCTGTCCGCTTCAGGTATGGAGACAATGAGTTGGATTCCAATAGTTCCAATGTGCAAGAAGCCCTGGAACGATTAGAGGAAACAAATTATTCGGTAACTGGAGCAAATAGTGCATGGTCTAAACCGTGGCTGCTACAAGGTACAGACCATCCATGGTAGGTTATTAAAGCTGTTGATTAGAAGATGTTCAGATATGCCGGATTATTTACCAGAAGTATCGCTGTGACTAATATTAGTTGCAGAAGAGTATAGCTAGCATCTTCTTTTTTTATTGCAACGCCTGTTGATAGCCAATGTAAATAATTTCTATCAGGCGGTATTTCCTTTCTGTGGAAGGTATTAAGGTTAATTTTGTTAATACAGTCTGAGGAGGGATTAGTTCATGTCATCTAACAACCGAATTAATTCAACATGTATCATCTCAATAATAGAATTGCGTTAACTCTGATTATGGTTCTGGGATTTTTCATTTTTGGCGGATGTTCCGGTCCCCGAATGACCGCAGAATCGTCCATCAATGACAACGGGACAGAAGAGCCTCAACGGATTATGATCAATCCATTGGAATCCGGTGAACGGGGAGTCTCCATCACCTGGCGAACGGCATTGGGTGTGGAGGAAAGTTTTGTTCAATGGGGGATAGCAAAACCAAATCCGGTGACAAATTTTGATCGTTTTCAAATAAAAGAAGCTTCTGCCCGGCAGGATACGGTCAGATATGACGGCCAGACATCGGTATTCAGAAGTTTTCGTACAAAACTGTCCGCTCTGGAACCGGGTAGTACCTATATGTATCGCGTGGGGCACGATGATACCGGATGGAGTGAATGGATTCACTTCGACCTTCCGCAAGCAGACCCCGACTCCGCTCTTACCTTTATTTATTTGGGTGATCCCCAAAATGATTTGCACAGCCAGTGGTCCCGCACCATCCGCCAGGCGTATTCTGCCGCACCGGATGCCTCCTTTTTGTTATATGCAGGAGATCTGGTGAACCGCGGGTTTAACGACCATGAATGGTTCGATTGGTACCGTGCCGGAGATTTTGTCCACCGGATGATTCCCTCAATCATGACACCTGGAAATCACGAATACGACTATCCGGATCTCACGCCCTTGTGGCAGACCAACTTTACACTGCCGGATAATGGCCCGGAAGGAGATGATGAACTCTATGGGGCCTGCTATTACGTCGACTACCCGGCCGTCAGAATCATCTCCCTGGATGGAACCACGAGCGAAAACGACAGCCGGCTCCGTGCAATCCAGGCGGAATGGCTCGAAGAAGTACTGAAAGCGACCGATAAACAATGGATTATTTTAACTCTGCACCAACCGTTTTACAGCACCAAGGAGACCCGGGATAATCCCCAGATCCGGGAAGCCTACAAGGATCTGCTGGATGAATATGGAGTGGATATTGTATTACAGGGGCACGACCATGCCTACGGCAGAGGCATGCTGGATGAGGAAGCCGACGGGCCCGGAACCACGGGTACCATGTACGTTGTATCGGTCAGCGGTCCAAAAATGTATGAGATCGGGGATGAAAAAAGCTGGATGCAGAAGCAGCTCGATAATACCCAGATGTACCAGGTGATAACTATCGACGGCGATCAGCTTTTTTTCAAGAGTTACACGACAACCGGAACACTTTTTGATGAATTCAAACTGAAAAAATCCGGGGAAAACAGAGTGGTGTTGGAATGATTTTCAGAGAATTCCCAGATAAAGATATGGGCAGAAGCACATCCGGTACTGTTGATAGGTTACGGTGGACAGTGTTTGGATTCCTGTGGTTGATGATATTTTTGTCATCAGGTATCTCTTTGTTGTACGGACAGTATACGGAGGATAATCGTCCGGATTTTTTGATCCGTCCCTATCTGCAGTTTGCCACTGAGTCCGAAATCAGTCTTCTATGGGAGACTACTCATCCAGCCACGTCTACCGTTTTATACGGAAAATCGCGATACGATATCGGCGAAGCTATTTTAGATAAAAAAGTTGAAGAAAAATCTCATAACACAATGCACGAAATAATGTTGGACTCTCTTGATACGGGAGCCAATTATTTTTATCAGGTTATTTCGGTTACCGAAACAGGTGATATATTAAAAACGGATATATTGCCTTTTAAAACGGCACCGAAAGAAAAGACTCCGTTTGCGTTTACGGTATTCAGTGATTCTCAGAGCAATCCTGAAATATGGAAAAAAATTACAAACCAGGCATTGCGTGAACGTCCGGATTTTGCACTGCATGCCGGCGATCTGGTAGGGCTGGGATATCGAAAAAACGAATGGATTTATGATTTTTTTGCTCCCTCATATAATTTTATGAAACAGGTTCCTGTTTACACCACGTTGGGAAATCACGAACACGATGCGGCATATTATTATCAGTATTTTAAGAATCCGGTCCCCGAGCATTACTATAGTTTTACCTATGGAAACGCCGAATTCTTTTTTATTGATACCAACCAATACCAGGAACCCGGTACATTGATGTATCACTGGCTTGAACACGCTTTGGCTTCGTCTGATGCTGTTTGGAAAATGGTGATTATGCATCATCCCCCATATACATCGGAAGAAAACGACTACGGAGATACCCATTTCGAACGGTCCAGGCAAGGAGATGCCGAGGCAAAAGGGTTGATACCTCTTTTCGAAAACTATGGCGTTGATATCGTTTTTTACGGCCACATTCATATGTATGAACGGACCTGGCCGATTCTGAATGATGAACCCGTGGATAAAGATGGTGTTATCTATATCAATATAGGTGGTTCAGGCGGAAGACTGGAGCAGGCAGCGCCTACAAGAGCTTGGTTTACAAATAAGGTTAGAACGGCCTATCATTTCGCTTATGTGGCCATTCAGGGAGAGACATTACAATACCAGGCCATTGACGACGAAGGACAGGTGTTCGATCAGTTTGTACTGTTGTCGGGGCGGGAGAAAAAACTTGCCGAAGAATTGCCTCCCGTAACTCCAAAACCGAAACGTGAACGTCGTGTTTTCAGGGATACGATGCACGTATATTTGGAAACAGTAAACAGCAGTGATAACATTGTTTATACCCTGGACGGTTCCGAACCCGACCTTGAATCAAAGCAAGTGAAGGGACCGGTGGTATTAGACAAATCAGCCACATTAAAAACAACCGCTTTTAATGAACATGGATACAGTTCAGTCGCTACCTATGAGTACACGAAAATGGAACCGCTTGCAGGTAAATCGCATGCTGATAAATTTCGCAATGGAATTAATTATCAATACTATACGGGAATTCTTGATGATGAAAAAGAGACGATAGCTAACCAGCTAAACTTCGAATCGTCAGGAGCCATTCAAAT
>JBBDMV010000131.1:0-13664 GCA_040878115.1 Balneolales bacterium | reverse complement strand
CGAGCATACTTTGGCGTTCATCGGATTCGGGAAACTGATGCA
This sequence comes from Balneolales bacterium, assembly GCA_040878115.1. Lineage (GTDB taxonomy): Bacteria > Bacteroidota > Rhodothermia > Balneolales > Natronogracilivirgulaceae > JBBDMU01. Next base: position 13,622 of record JBBDMV010000131.1, on the reverse strand, counting down.
GCAAGTCCCTTGCCATAAAGCCAGCTCCTGGCGCCATGGATATTTGCTTTTCGCAGCCTTTCTTTTCCATGCATCAGCAATATGGCGTTGTTGACGACTACGCCAATAGCCAGTAAGCTGCCTGCCATGGCATTTCTGTCAAAACTAAGATCATGGAACATTGTTCCGTACATGATCCCGATAGCGCTAAGAGGAACAGCCAGCAAGACCACAAGCGGATCTATCCACTTTTCGAGCAATGCGGATACGATCATCCAGACGCTCAGCAAAGCCAGGCCGAACACGAGCAGCAAACTATAGCCATCATCATCGTCAAAGCCGAACCAGCTTTGGCCGAAGGAAATGGTAGCTCCTATAGGAGTGGGGAAAGCATCAATGATATCCTGCGTAAAGTTTTGCCCAAAACGGTAAGGGCCCAAAAAGTCAAACGTTACAACTCTCATATAGGATTGGTTTTCCCTGCGTATTTCACTCATGACCGTCTCCTTGTTAAGAGTGGCCACTTCAGATACGTCAAAAAGCACTCCCTGCTGCAAACGTTTTTTATTTAAAAAGTCTTCCCTGTAGCCGCCCCTGTCTTGATTCCGCGCCAGCAGGTACATGTTCTGATCTTGAAATTCGACCTGTCCGTAAGGGGTGTTGATGGGGTTCATTTCCATTTGTAAGGCTTGAATAACGTCGGTCCTGTTCAGGCCTTTTGAAAATAGCCGGTCATCGTCAGGCCTTAACACGTGATGAAATAAATCATCGCGGGAATAAAAAGAGGTCTGACTGATATTGACGTTATCCACCCTCGGGCTCTGCTCAAGGCGCCTTTGCAAGTCCTGGGCCATAACGACCAACTCATCGTACGAATAGCCTGACAAGGAAACTCTGAAGTTTGAACCCGAACCGCCAAACCCTGAGGAGAAGTTGTCGCCGAAACCTGAGACCGAGATAGAAGCATTTCCCGTCCGGGCTGCAAGATATGAGGCTTCACCTAGCAGGCGATAGGGTTCAGGCTGGGTATAATAATCCTCCTTGATATGAAATTGCACGCGGCCGCCCCAATGTTCTGATAATTCCGTTTCGAAGAAATGCATAGAGTGACGATAAGGCTGGGCAATCTGTTCAAAGTTTTTGACGATTTTATCAATCTCTTCAATTGGCGTTCCCAGGGGAGTCCGGACGGTCACGGTAATGATTTCGCTGCTCGACCTGATCCAGCGTTCACCAAAGTGGGTTTCGTTGGCAAAGCGGTATGAGAGTCCCCCAATCCACGGATCTATCTCATTGCGATTATCAAAATACATGCTGGTTATTTTGCTCCAGCGGCTTTCTTCTTCCATTTCCACTTCCGATTCTGAATCCGTTTCCGTTTCCGGTTCGGGGATCAGGAATATGGGGATGCCGATGAGGAGGATCAATCCAAGGTAAACCGGCCATCGCAAACGGTAACGCCAGTGAAAAATCCGGAGCAGTAAACGGTTCAGTGAAAAACGTGGCAAGGCAGCAGCCGTAAATTCACCTATACCACGACGAATTTTACCCGGTGGAGATTCTGTCTTTTCTCTTTTATTCTTTGAGGACGGAACCAGCCAGATCAATGCGTAAGGGATCCAGGTTAAGGAGATTAGAACGGAGGAAACGAGCGTAAGGGTAAGGGCGAGGCCAAGCGGAAGCAGGAATAAACGAACCTCCTCGATAGCGAAAAGAAGCGGAATAAATATGCCCACGGTGGTTAATGTACTACCCAGCACCGGTACGATAGCATGAGGAAGCTCTTTTCTTATATGCTCAAAACGGTTTTCCCGGACATCCGGAAGCTGGGGATTTACCTGTTCAAAAACGACCACAGCATTATCGATAATCATTCCCAAAGAAACGGTAAGCCCCGCCAGGGTTATGATATTGAGCGTAAAATCTAAGGCGTACAGCATCATTACGCTGGCCAAAACAGAGAAAATGATACTCCCCAGGATAACCAGCGGCGCCCTGAACTTGCGGATAAAAAGGATCAGCACAGCAAAAACACATAACAGGCTGATCAATGCCTGGTACTCAAGAGAAGTAAGCTGGTCCCGAAGATCTTCAGTGGAATCCTGCTCCATCTGCAGGGTGATACCCCCCGGTAACTCTCCCTGAATTTCAACCATACGGCTGTTTATAATTTCAGCAAGGCCCATGGCATCAGAGCCGCCTTCTTTTATAAAATGTATGGTTAAAGCTGGGCTTCCGTTAATTCTCTGGATCTGTTTTATGGGGTAATCCAGGATTTCCACATCAGCGATATCGGAAAGCAGGATTATTCGTTCTGAATCGTTAAGGGGAAGGGGCAATGACCTGATGTCATCCAGCGTGCTCAGGTTGGGCGGCACCATCATACTCAAGCGCCCGCCGGCTTCGTCCCTGTATCCGGCTGACCGCCAGTCCAGGTTGTTTCTGATCCTTTCCATGATAGACCGGGTGGACAGCCCAAGACGCGCAACCCTTTCGGAATCGAAATCAAAGGTAAGTGCGGGGTCATTCGCGCCGTGAAGCTCGATGTCAGATAACCCGTCCAGGCCAAGCAAAGGAGTCTGAATACGGCTTCTGGTTAACTCCAGAAGGTCGTATTTGTTCATTTCACCACTGATGGAGTAGACCAGGAAAGTCTGCATATCATCCAGCTCCTGAGGAACCTGCCGGCTTACCCTGGGTTGGCTTAGGCTTGCCGGCATGGCTTCACGCATTCCATGCAGATATTCCTGAAGCTCAATGACCCGAAAGTCCACAGGGGCATTTTTTTGGAATTGTATCGTTACCGTGGACCGTCCTTCATTGGTAATGGAATTTATTCTCTCTACGTCGCGCAGCTGCCGGGCTATTTGTTCAACCCGGCGGGTGACATCCTTTTCCATAATCTCCGGCGATGTACGTCCCCAATTATAGGAAACCGTAACCGAAGGGAGCTGCAAATCAGGCGCCATCTCTACCGGCAGCCTCGTCCACACCATTACCCCGACGATCATGACCATCATATAGAACAGCGAGATTAAATACCGGCGACGGAAAATGTGCATGCGGCTATTAGTTATTAGTTTACAGTTTGGAGTTTTTAGTTTTTAGTTGTTTGCGAGGAGATATTGTTTTTCAAAATTCTTAATTATTTAACAGGAAATATGTAAAGGAGAAAAAACTAAAAATGGACCAACTAAAAACTAAAAACTCCAAACTAAAAACTAGCATCCCTCACCCTCACCTGCACTTTCTGTAAGTGGCTGATCGCAAAGTGTTGGTCGACAGCGAGCGTATCTCCCGGGCTTATTTCTTCTTCGTTGAGCATGATCCATTCTGAGGTTACGGCTATGGGATCAACATAAATCCATTCCACGGCACCATTATTGAGTTTGAAAACCAGTGGCCTGCCGTCGCGTTCGAGCATGGCCGAACGTGGTGCGCGGGTCCTGCCTTCAACACTTCGGATGAGGATACGTCCGTCCACCGTCATGCCGGAACGCAAAAGGCTTTCGGGGTTTGGAAAACGTGCTATTATCTGGCCGGTCTTGCTTTCAGGGTCGACGACAGGGGAGACTGTTTCGACGCTGCCGGTTACGACTTCATCGAAACTGGTGGTAAGATCCACGCTCATGCCCCGGCTAATCTGTGCGAGCTCCGATTCAAGCATGTCAAACCGGACGATCACCTCACTGTAATCAATCAATTTGCCGAGTTCCGTACCGGCGCTGATATATTCTCCTGCCGATAAATTCCTTTTTGTATGAATGCTTCCCGAAAAAGGAGCGGCCAGGCGGGCATAACTCAGGTTCAATTCAGCCTGCTGCTTTTGAATTTGCGCCTGGGTGTATCCGTATTGGTTTTGCAGCATCCGGAGACGGTTTGCACTTAACGTGTCGGTTTGCAATTCCCGCAGCCGTGTATTTTTCTCGATCAGGTAGCTCGATTCTGCAATAGCCAAATCGCTGTTCGCTTCTTCCAGGGCAAGCTGCCACTCATCATCTGCCAATGATAAAATCATTTCACCGGCTTCAACCTCCAATCCCTCCTTGAGGTTATGGCTCTCAATATACCCGCTTGTCCTGGTTTGCAGGGTCAGTTCCTGATGCGGTTCAACCGTACCCTGGGTGTCAATATAATAGTGGAGAGGCTGATCGTCGGATTCTGAGAATATCACAACAGGACGAATTTCTTCGCTGTCGATATTGTCACTGTCCATCGTTTCTTCGTTTGAATCAGAGCAGGACTGGAAGCTTGCGGCAATAATCAGGGAGAAAAAGAGACCGTAAAATAAATTCCACATGCGGGAATTCAACCTTTTAAGGTAACTCATATTACGGCATACCCTTTCGCCCTGCCCGGAATATGCAGTATTTTTGAATGAAAACAACTTCATGCTTTAACCTGTTCTGTTTTAGGGTTTTCTTTATGGATCCATCCAAAGATCATAGGGATGAGGAATAAAGTAAGTGCTGTGCTGGAAATCATCCCGCCCATTAATGCCAGGGCCAGCGCCTGGCGAAACTCGTAGCCGTCACCGATGGGGATAACCATGGGCAGTAAGCCCAATATAGTGGTTAAGGTCGTCATGACAACGGGACGAAAACGATGACGTCCTGCCATATGTATAGCTTTATTCAGTTCACCGGTCTCTTCATAATAACGCCGCATAAAATCGACTTTAAGAATAGCATCGTTCACGGCTATCCCGGTTAAGATCAATATGCCCATAAAGGATAATATATTAAGCCCCACTCCAAAACTCCATAAAATGAGCATCGATCCGATCCATGCAAAGGGTACCGAGAACAGGATGATCATCGGATATTTCAGGTTCTCATACTGGATAGCAAGGATGATGTAAATTAAAATCAGGCTGATCATCAACAGCCGTCTCATATCGTTCAATAAGGATTCTATTTGAATGGCGGTTCCGGTAACCATAACCTCCAGTCCGCTTTCCATGGAGAACCGGTCGAGGGTTTCTTGTATCTCGGCGCGGTTCCAGGACCAATCCGTCATGGTGATCCCGCTTAAGTAACTGAGCACGGGAGTTTGATTTACCCGTTCCAGCTGCTCAGGCTCAGCAACCCGTTCGATACGGGCCAGCTCTCTAAGGGGGATATTTCTTCCGCGGCTGGGGATCACCAGTTCATCGGGCGAAAAGCTTTGGTTGCGATTGGAGAACATGCGTATTTCGATGGATTCATCATTACGGGTCCATTCGGTAAGCAGGTTTCCCCTGGCGGTGGATTCCATAAAATCAATCACATCATTTTCTGTGATGTTATAAAAAAGCAGCCGGTCCTGAAGGAAATGGAGATGATAGGTATCGACCTGCTCCGCATGATGCAAATCAAGTTCCCAGCTTTCGTCCATTCCTTGTAAACTTTCCCTGAGCTCTTGGGCTTGCAAAGCACTATACTCGCGTTCCAATCCTACAATCTGAACCACGACAGGAGCCGGACTTTGGCCCAGTAAATTTTCAAATAACGGCAGAGCGCTTAAGGGTTCAACGCTCCAGTCAGGTTGATTTTGTGTGATCTCCGACATCCGTTCTCTCACGCGTCCGGCGTGTTCAGGTGATGAAACCGGAATTTCCATAGTAAAACGGTTTAATCCTTCATCAGCCAGACGGTTCAGATTGGTTTCATCGGTATAGCCTCCCAAAACCATGACGCCACTCAGGTTGCCAGCCGATTGCAGTTGATCACCCAGCGATATCGCTGCCCGGCGGCTGCTGAACAAGGCTGTATTGCCCGGTAGCGTGACTCGGTAGCGGAGTTTTTGCTCTTCGGTGGAGGGAATAAGTTCTTTAGGAATGTAAAGAAAGGCCAAAACAGCGAGGACGGCAGCCAACAAAAAACATCCGATTACAGGTAACGGATTTTTCAGCGAATAGCTCAGCATGCTTTCGTAGGTACTGAGCGCACGCTCTATGCCACGGGTAAACAGGGTGGGGGATGAGCGCTTGTTCGGCGATTTTCCCTTAAACTTGAGCACCAGGACCGGCAGGATCATCAGGGCCACCAGCAATGAGGCCAGCAGACTGATGGAGAGGGTTAGGGCCTGATCACGGAAGAATGCGCCTTCAAAGCCCCCCAGGAACACCAGCGGTAAAAAAACGGAAATAGTGGTAAAGGTAGAAGCCGTGACAGCCAGGGATATTTCTTTTGTTCCTGTGGCGGCAGCCTCAAACAGGCTTCGCCTTCCTGCTTTATGCCGGTTGATATTCTCCAGTACCACGATGGCATTATCTACTAACAAGCCGATGCCCAGAGTAAGGCCGCTGAGTGAAATGATATTAAGCTGAATGCCGGCCAGGTACATCACAAAAAACGTGAGGAAAATACTTACAGGAATGGCAATGCCGATGGTGAAGGGCATGCGCGGATCATTCAGAAAGAAAAATAACACGAAAAAGGCCAGGACACCTCCCAGCAACAGTGTTTGCAGTAGATTCTTAATAGTGTTATCGATAAACGTTGCATTTTCGCTAAGCACACGCAGATCAATGCCGGGATATTGCTCCTGAAGCTGATCGAGTATAGGCAGCATATGCTGATAAACTTGCACCAGATTACTGTCGTAATCCTTTTTCACCATTACGGTTAAAACCTGGTTGCCGTCTACCATTGAAAAGGAAGTCGGGTCTTCTTCATCCATCCGGATCTCGGCCACATCGCTAAGCCTGAGGATCCTTTCACCACCAACCGTTTTCAAAGGCAGGCGGTTTAAATCATCCAGCGAATTGATCCTGCTTTCAATATTCAGAGAATAACGATACCAGCCATCCTGCAACTCTCCGGAAGCCGATTGCAGATTGGCATCAGAAACCCTGCTCTGTATTTCATCAATAGTCAGATCATAACGGTCAATGAGGCGGGGGTTATACTGAATACGGACCTGAGGTTTGAGTGCCCCGACCGTTATGGCTTGAGCAACGCCATCTTCCTGCTCCAGACGGCGGGACAGGATCTGTTCCGTCCAGTTCTTAAGTGCTAGCCGCGTATCATAATCAGGGTCGGATTGATCCCGTGAAGTCACGCTCAGAACAGCCACAGGTTCATCCGAAGGATTGGAATACACTAACGTCGGCCTGTCGGCCTGCTGAGGCAGAGCATAACGGACCTGATCAAGTTTCTCTCTGGCATTCAGGAAGGCCAGGTTCATGTTGTGCCCCCATTCAAATTCCAGAGCGATAAAGCCCATTCCTTGTCGAGCGTAACTCTGGCTGCCAACCAAATTGGGGATAGAACTAAGCGCGCCTTCCAGAGGCTCATTGATGCGCATCTCTATTTCCCTGGCCGAAGCCCCGCTCCATTCAGCCTGTACCAGCAGGGTAGGGGCGTCCACATCCGGGAGCAGGTCCACCGAAAGCTCAGTCAGGGCCACATATCCGAAGATAAAGGTAGCAATGATGAGCATGATGGCCGTTATGGGACGTTTAAGAAGCAAGGAAAGTCGTTACATCATGAATAAATTAAATAATATATTCATCAAGGTATTTTTTAAAAACATTAAAATCAATTCATGCTTACCGGGGATGATTCACTGTCTTGATCAGTTCAGGCCTGTACTTTTTATTGACCAGCCTTTTAAATTCCAGGCTTTTTGCTCCAAAGTTTATAAGCAGCCCGACTTCTAAGTTATAAGCTTCCAGATAATTGATCGCTTGTGCAAGATGAACGTCATCCAATTGTATTAAGGCTTTTATTTCCACTGAGATGATATTTTCTACCAGAAAATCTACTCTGCGGGTACCTACCTGCTTGTCTTTATAGAACACGTTCATTATAAATTCCCTGGCAAAGAGTATTTCCTGCTGCTTCATTTCGATTTGCAATGCCCTTTGGTAAACAACTTCCTGAAAGCCGTTACCTAATTCATTATGCACTTCCATTGCACAGCCAATTATTTTGCCGGTTAATCGTGAGTGCGTGTATTCTTCCTTTATCATTTACGTCACCGTCTTGAACTGTGATGGTTATGATTATTATGATGGCCATGATTAAAAAAATCACAGTCCATCATAATAATCAAATAAATCATAGTTCTTACCATTCACTGTCTTGAACTTAGATTATTATGATTTATGTGATTACCATGATTAAAAGAATCATAGTCCATCACACTAATCATACAAATCATAGTTAATCATCCGGTAACAATTACCAGAATGGCCCACCACAGAACCGGCACTCCCTCCACCCAGAATGAGGCGTAATATCTGTTCTGGCGGATCACTGATTTTTGAACCAGCCAGGCTGTAAATATGGCCATGGCTGCCATAACAGCAATTTCTGGGCCGGATGCTGACGGCTGGAAAAGTTCCAGCAAGACTACGATTCCTAACAGTACCAAGCCAATGCTTCGCGTCTTTTCTACCCCCACCAGTTGCGGGACCGTTCCAAGTTGCTCGGTATCAAACCGGATATCACGGATATCAAACGGCAGGATGAGGACCATCACAAGCAGAAACCGCTGAAGGGAAGCGATGCCTATTTCTACTGAGAATGGAAGCTGTGCATCGAGGGCCGGCAGCCAAACCGTCACACCGGTCCAAACCAGGGCAATTACAAAAATTTTGGCACCGGTAATGCTTCTCAGTTTATATTGATCGCTGAAAAAGGGCAGGGCATAGAGTAGATTGAATCCGCCCAAAACGGCAGCGGTTAACAGAACCGGTAGCGGGAGCTTCAGCGCTGCCCATATCAGTCCTGCAAAGCAGAGAAAGGAATATATTTGTATCATCCGAAGACTTTTCGACAGGCTAAAGTGATGAAATTTGGCAATAGCGGCATACTTCACAAAGTTGTAGCCAGTAATGGTGCCGAAGAAGATAAAGGTTAACAGATCGGGATTTGGTTTAATCCCGAAGTGGAGAATAGTAATTCCAGAAAATGCCACTACGGCCAGCGAAACATGAGTGCTGCTTTTCAAGTAAAGATCGAAAAGAATTTTTAGGTATCTCATGCAGGGTTACCTCTCTTTCCATCTCCAAACCCTGTGCATCGGTGAAAGGCTATCTCTGCGATGCTGCTGTGTGCTGATGAGCCTTATTTTTTCAGTACATACATAACTGACGATACTGGCGGTGGCGATCACAGGCAGCATGGCGCTGCTCGTAATGCTGACCAAAATCACGCTGGTGCTTACAGGGGTTTTGGTAACCCCTACATTAACAGCCGCCATGAGTCCAACGATGGCCACCGTCATAGAAATAAACTGTCCCGTTGCCAGCGAAAAAGCGATCCCGCTGGCGGCCCCGATAAAGAACAAGGGGAAGATAAATCCACCCCGGTAGCCACTATGCAGGGTAAAACCGATCGAACATATTTTAACCAACACCAATAACACCAGTAATCCCACAGCACCCCAAACGGTATAATTATTTTGTAAAGCAGACAAGCCGTTTATCAAATCAATAATTTCAAATTCACTCCAGAAGAGAGGGGTTGTTACAAAACCGGCGGGTATAACAGCCGCCAATAACCCGATAGCCAGTCCGCCCACGGCGCCCCGCACAACAGGTCGGTTCTCAAGGGGATGAAGTAAATCCTGTATTCTTTTGAAGATGATAATAAACAATACCGCAATACCCGCTCCGATCAGCCCCATTAAGATCCCCTCAAAGACATGGGCTATAGAAATACCGGAAACGTGCGGGAGATTATATAAAGCCCCTTCGTAACCAATGGAAACGCGGAATATGAAAAAAGCCCCCAACGAGGATACAATGGCCGGTATAAGCGCTTCATAATATTCGAGGCCGCGATTATGCGGGATCTCCAGGGCAAACAATGCGCCACCAATCGGTGCGCCGAAAAAAGCACCAAGAGCGGCGGCCATTCCGCAAAAGGTAAAGGTGCGGATAAGGTCTCCATGCAACTTCAGTTTCTCAGCAAGTTTGCTGCCATTGCTTCCGATCAATTGTACAAGGGGTGCTTCCGGCCCCGCACTTCCCCCGAAAATGATACTAATCAAAGAATTTACCGTCATGGAACGGTTCTGGCTGTAATCCATTTTACCATGCTTTATATGGATGTTATTTACAACAGCCGATATTTCGCCGGGTGATTGCATCCATTTAATGGCCATGCCCACAAGAATGCCGCCTATAGTCGTAACAAAAATCAGTGCCCCGGTTCCGGCCCCATCTGTTTCAAAAAGAGAAGTCAGCCAGGGATGAAAAACATCCCAAACAACATAGAGTCCGCCTGTCAGTACTCCATAATACATGGTGGCGATTACACCGCCCATCAAGCCGATGATTAGTGCCCATAGCAGAGTTTGCCCATAGGGCATGAGCCGGTCGCTGGAAGACCTGCTCCAAACCTTTAAAAAAGAAGGAAGCTTCGGATTACCCATGTATTGTTGTATAGATTTCATGTTTCAATAACATCCACCGAAAATAAGGATAATCAGCCGTAAACTCAGGTAAATATGGGCATGAAATACAGGGATAAATATTTTGGCTTTCCAGCCGTTTTCTTTTTCGTATTAATACCTATTGTTATATTTTCAATACCTTGCGGAGATATAGCATTATTGCTGTCATTTTCGTTTCTTGTAAAAAAGCCATAACTAAATTATCATGGACAATAAAGAGGTCTTACTCAAGGAAATCGAAGAAATTTCTGACGAAAAGTTTCAGGAAGTAATTGACTTTATTCGTTTCATAAAGTCGCGGCAGAAGGAAGAAAAACTTGAAGTAACTCTATTAAGTCAACCCTCCCTTGCAAAGGACTGGATGAAACCGGAGGAGGATGAAGCTTGGAGAGATTTGTAAAAGGTGACATTGTTATTGTTCCTTTTCCATTTTCCGACTTGTCTCGTTCCAAACGCAGGCCTGCTTTGGTAGTACAACATTTTGAGGGTGAAGATTTGTTGCTGGCACAAATTACCAGTCAGTATATTCGGGACACATATGCCTTATGGCTTGAAGAGGACGATTTTAAGGAAGGGTCTCTGAAGAAACAAAGCAATATCCGGCCAAACAAGCTATTTACGTGTTCCAAAAACCTTATTCTTTATAAAATTGCTAACTTGAAGGTGTCCAAAATGGAAGAGGTTATTTCATCAATAAAAGATATAATTGAAAAATAAACGGTGTTTACCAAACGGGCTATCATACGGTGGTGCTTGAACTTATTTATATCTCCTATTAATCAGGAAAAAGACCCATCCTTATTTGTTATAGCGCCTGGAGCGGCTTATACCCCGATTCGTTAACCCTAATTAGAGAATCAGCATTGAAGATCAATATCCATTAAAAATACCGTCTTTAAATTTCGCCATAATGGTTGAGGTTGAGGTAAAGGGTTATATTAAGGGTAATGATTGTACAAAGATATATAAAAAACAAATCAAAATCATATCAAAGCCGTAAATATACGGTGTTGATACGGCGTTGATACGTCTTTGATACGGTGTTGTTCAAGAGATGATGGGGAAAAGGGGTTAAAAAAGCGGAATAAATTATTTTTATTGATTAATAATTTATTATCCTTCTGGAAGGATGCCGGAGAGGGGCTTACAGGCATTTTGTCCCTGTGGGTCACAAGGCGAAGCTGTGTTGGAGATGTGGGTTTTTAACGGCCTATTTTATCATTCTATAGGATCCAGCGGGCTTTTTACGGCATGGCCGCCCATTTGAGGACATGGGTGTAGATCATGGTTTATATACAGATAACCCAGAATGCAAAGCCTTGCGGTAATCTCAATAAAAAATTTATGTTAAGTTATTATTGAGATAAAATGCTGGATTATTACCTGCAAGTAATTGTAGCAGTTTATCATCCTTTCTAAGCTTAGGGTTTATTAAAAAGATTGGTTATAATAAATAGAAGTTAGCAATCAATTAATAAAATGACCCAAATATAGTTAGGTGTCGTCATGAAACGGTTTATATTCATTTTATTTGTTCTTTTGATTTCATTCTCCTGTATCCATGTTGAGGAGGACCAGGTGATTAATGATTTGCTCGAATCAAAGCTTGTGACGGCAGAACCCATCTTGCAGGTAGAAGAGAATGCTGAAGATCTGTTTGGCTTCCTGGGAGAGTTAACAGTAGATAGTAAAGGGCAAATTTACGTAACTGATACCCAGTCGAGGTCCGTGAGAATATATGCTCAAGACGGGAATCTGGTGCAAACCGTCGGACGGGAAGGCAGAGGTCCAGGAGAGTTTTTATCGGTGAGCAATCTGACAGTCGATCCACAAAAGCAAACGATTTGGGTGTATGACGTCAGTCAGCTACGGGTTTCGTCATTTACTCCACTGGCGGATGCTACATGGGGGCATAAAGCACAGTTTTCTATTGAAACGAATAATGGATATCCCATCCAGGTTCATGTGACCAACGATCGGTTCGTCATTTATTCCATGAGGACGGTCAGAGACGAGGACCCCCAACAATTGGAAATCACGTTGCAATCTGTCAGTATCGAAGAACGAGTTTTAAATGAGGAGATTCTTACGTATTCGGAATCTGAGGTGGTTGTCCAGGAAACGGGTGGGGAGTTCGTTCCTATCCACCCGATTCCATTTGGTTGGCAGACGCATGGGATTATTGAACAGTCGGGACGAATCTATATTAGCAAATCCGATAGTTTACGAGTTCGAGTCTTTGATTTAGATGGGCAAAAAATCAATGAGATTAAGAATCAAATTCGTTATCAACCGATAACAGCGCAGGATATAGATGAATACGGTGTAAGTCCTGATGATCCGACCTATTCGCTGATTCCGGATCATCATCCTGCATTTATAGATTTGCAGATAGATAATATGGGGCGTCCGTGGTTCAATCTAGGAGAGTTTGAAGAGGATGTAAACACTTGGGTAGTTTTAGACAATAGTGGATCCTTGGTTATAGCTGTTAAACTACCAAGCACATTGAGTGTTCATCAAATTCGAGGACAAAATATTTATGGGATTCATCAGAATGAAATTGGCCAGCAAAGCATAATGGTTTATTCTGTGCCTACTCCAGATTGAATCGGAGGTGTTTATCCTTTTCGAGATTTTATTAATTGATTGCTAACAATGCAATTCCTGCTGACGGGTTCGTATTATTTGTTTGACTTCATAACTGATTGCCCCGCAGCAGAATTGTCAGGCCGTTATGCAAACTCATTTTACAGTCACTTATGATTTATAAATACCTCTTTACTCTATCAATAGTATTTTTTCTATATGTATTGACGGGTTGTGGCTCTGAAACTTCCTCTTCAACTGATATAGATACACTAGAACTTGAAAATTTTCAAACTATAATCTCAATAGAGGACAATGTTTTAGCTACGCCTACCCTAATCAGGTATGGTCCAAACTCGAATCTTTTTATATATGATGACGCTCAAACTAAAGTTCTGGAAGTAGACAATACTGGTAGGGTGGTAAATGAATTTGGTCAGGCTGGTCGTGGCCCAGGAGAACTACTCGTAGTTAATAACTTTTTTTTAACCGATAACCACCTTTATATAGTTGATTACATACAGCATTTTATTCACCAATATGGCTACAGTGGTCAGTTCCTCTCAACAATGGACTACGGCGATAAACTTGGCCCGCCCAATGCACCTCCTGCTCCTTTCTCTTCGTTAGAGATACGGGCAAAAGATATCAATAATCAACCATTT
>JBBDMV010000130.1:57859-64258 GCA_040878115.1 Balneolales bacterium | reverse complement strand
ATAATGTGCTGGTAACCCTATTTTCTACAAACATCACGTCCCTATGGGACTTAAACCGGCTTTTTGGGAGGTCTTATTAAAGATGGGCTTAACCCGTTTTTGGTGATTCCTCACTATTGCCATTCCACTTCACATGGGTTTTGAGGAGCCAAATACCAAAGATGATAAACGGAATACTCAGCAGTTGCCCCATGCCGATAAACCAGTCGGTAGCGAAGTCAGCCTGTTCTACTTTGGTGTATTCAAGTAAAAAGCGCCCGATAAAGAGGATAATAAAGAACACGCCTGTAAGAAGTCCTTCAGGTGGACGGTAGTAGTATGATTTATATATGCTCCATAATACAGCAAAAAGCATGAAACAAAGAAGGGCTTCATATAGCATGGTTGGGTGACGAGGCAGCATATCAATTCGCGCGAAAATCACGGCCCAAGGCACTTCGGTTGGGATACCGTAAATTTCAGAATTAAAGAAATTTCCAATCCTGATGAAACCGGCCCCTATAAGTGCGGTAAGTGCAATACGGTCTGTTAGCCAGTAAAATGTGATCCCTTTATGATTCCTCACAAACATCCAGATTCCCAGTATGATCGCGATAGCAGCCCCGTGACTGGCCAGCCCGCCCCGCCAAACAGCCAGGATCTGGCCTGGGTTCGCCAGGTAATAATCAAGTTCGTAGAATATAACATGGCCAAGACGAGCGCCAAGAACGGTAGCTATCAAAATATAAGTCAGCAGGCTTTCAACAAGAATGACAGGTTTGCCTGATTGTTCGAATACCTTGCGCATCAGCAAGTAGCCCACCAAAAATGCTGAAGCGAATAAGAGGCCATACCACCGCAACAAAATAGGGCCGATTTGTTCTATTACAGGAGATGGAAGAACCATAAAAACAAGCTGTCCAAAAATCATGCATCCAACAAACAAGCCTGTTAGCTGAAGTCCGCTAAGTTCTTTTTTCTCTTTATCGGTTTTGCGTTTTTTTCGGCCTTTGACTTCTTCTTCGGCACTTAAGTAATAAGAAATACCGAAGAAAAGAATCACCCCCAGGATCAATCCGTAAAGATAAAGGGGAAATGGAAGTGGGATGTGTCCTAAATCAGCTAGAATGGGATCACCGCGCCAGTTAAAATAATCTGTATTCATGGGGTATTTATTATTTATGATTTATAAACATCAGCAAGTATTAAAAGTTAAAGGTAGTACCTTCCGGTTTGTCTTCTATGGTGATGCCAAGCTCTGTCAGCCGGTCTCGTATGTTATCGGAGGTTTGGAAGTCTTTATTCTGCCTGGCTTCTGAACGAAGTTCGAGTAAAGTTTCAACAAGGCCATTAACCAGCTGCTTATCAACTCCTGATTCTTCATCCGGCCAAATTTCCAGTACACCTTTGCAAAAGGTATTAAGAAATTGGATGAGTTCATCAATATTTTCAGGGATCGCGCCTTTTGAAATGCTGTTTCGCACTGGCTTAAGTGTTTCAAAAATGTAACCGATCGTTTTGGCCGTGTTGAAATCATCGTTCATCCTGGCTTCAATGCCTTTTATGAACGCATCGAGATCGAACTTCTCCGATGTTCCGGGTTCGGCATCACGAATGGTTTTTATTATTTCAAAGAAGCTATGAAGCCCTGCTTCTGCCCCTTCAAGAGCGGGTTCGGAGAAATCGGTTGTGCTGCCGTAGTGACTTTGTAATAAAAAGAAGCGGATCACTTCAGCCTTCCACGGCCGGCTGAGCATGGGATGATCTCCGGTTAAAAAGCCTTGAATATTGATGGCATTTCCAAGTGATTTTCCCATTTTCTGCCCGTTCAGGGTTACCATATTGTTGTGCATCCAGTACCGTACGAATGGATGGTAACCAGCTCCTTCACACTGGGCAATTTCACATTCATGATGTGGAAATTGGTTCTCTAGCCCGCCGCCGTGAATATCAAAGGTTTCACCGAGGTATTTTACGGACATCGCAGAACATTCAATATGCCAGCCCGGATAGCCTTCACCCCAGGGCGAGTTCCATTTCATGAGATGGTTTGGGTTAGCTCGTTTCCATAAGGCAAAATCAGCGGGGTTTCTTTTGTCGCCGGCTGATTCAACCCGGGTACCGCTTTCGGAGGCTTCAATTTCCCTGCCACTCAGCTTGCCGTAATCGGGAAGGGAGGAAACATCAAAATACACATTCCCGCCTACTTCGTAAGCATGACCGTTATCTATAAGCTTTTGGACCATGTTGATTTGTTCAGGGATATGCCCGGATGCGCGGGGTGAGATATCCGGTCTTTGTATGCCAAGTAAATCCATGTCACGGAAGTAGTTGTAGGTGTACTTTTCGGCTATCTCCATGGGCTCTTTACGTTCAAGACGAGACTGCTTCAGCATTTTATCTTCGCCTTCATCAGCATCGTCGGTAAGGTGGCCGACATCGGTTATATTTTGCACATAACGAACTTTATAACCAAGGTACTTCAGATAACGGACTACAATATCGAATGCGATGTAACTCTTTGCATGGCCCAGATGGGGATCACCATATACGGTAGGGCCGCAGACATACATTCCAACGAAGCCTTCTTTTAAGGGTTTAAATTCTTCTTTTTCACGCGTGAGCGTGTTGTAAATTTGAAGTTGGTCCATGAATAAATCTAAACATCGGTTAATTTGATGACCAAGATACAAACAGAGGCTGTAAAGAGATAGAAGAAAATAAACGGCTACTCTTATTATCTGCTTTTTTTAGATAACGGCAAAAGTGTGAAAAGCCGGATGAGGTTGCTTTCCAACAATAGTTCTTCATTTTGTGCTGTTTTGTGCCTACTTTTAGGATTGAGCTTGTCAAGAAGCCGTGACAATATGCAGGTAAACGGCGGCGTTTCATCACCTTTGTATATACGAACAAAAAGGACCAGAATTACATGATTTGGGAATCAGCCGGCTGGCTTTGGTTATTATGGTTAGTACCGTTGCTGATCGTTTTGTCCGGATATCTTTATCGGGTCACGAAACGGAAAAGAGAGCGGTATTTTTCAGACGAGCTCTTCAAGGACCTACTGAGAAACAAATACGAAGCAGGGCATAAAGTTTATCAGATCTTTCTTTATACCGGGCTTGTACTGTTAATCTTAGCCCTGGCCGGGCCGAAAATCGGAACTGAAGTCAGGGAGGTTAAGCGCGAGGGTGTTAATTTACTTATTGCACTTGACCTTTCCTTAAGTATGAAAGCTGAAGATGTTCGGACCAACCGACTTGAAAAAGCTAAGTTTGAAATTGGACGCATTGTTGATCACCTTGAAGGCGACCGGGTCGGCTTGATTGTTTTTACCGGTGAAGCTCATCTTCAAAGTCCGCTCACTCTTGATTACTCAGCTTTCCGAACTTTTCTGGATATTGCCGACACGGGTTCAATGCCTACAACATCAACCGATTTTTCTTCACCCTTATCACTTGCACACCAATCATTTTCCAGTATAAATGAAAGGACATCCAACTCAGCGAAGGTTCTGCTTATGGTATCCGATGGTGAGGACCATGGGCGGAATTACTCTGAGGCATATGACCAGCTTGTGGATAGCGATGTTCTTATTTATACGGTGGGCATTGGAACGGAAGAAGGTGGAAATATTCCTGCCTATGACGAACAAACCGGCGAGTTGCAGGACCTGCATCGTGATCGTAGCGGGAAGGTGGTTACAACCAGATTGGAGCCCAATGCCCTTCGTGAGATGGCCGAAAACGGTGGGGGTTCCTACTATGAAATAGCCCGGTCTGCACAAGGAGTTGATAACTTTATTAATAAACTTACTCAACTTGAACGAGGTGAATTTGCTATCGAAGAGCTAGCGGATTACAAAAACCAATACCAATATCTGGCTTTTCTCGGTTTACTGTGCCTGATCATATCGTTAACCATCCCAAAATATAAAGCACCTAAATAATTTTAATATAGTTCTATGGTAAAACTTTTTGTCCTTGATATTGATGGATGCATTACTTTCCCCTTTGTTACTCCCGAATGGGATGTAATTAAAAAAATACGTGATCTTCAGGCTCGAAGCAGAGAAGATGAACAAGTTCCCGAGCTTAGCATTTGCACCGGCCGGCCATTACCCTATGCCGAGGCCGTAGCCCAATGGCTGGATATCCGAAAGCCCATCATCTTTGAAAGCGGCGGCGGATTATTTGACCCAAAGAAATATCATATTGAGTGGTCAAAGCACCTGGATAACGATATTCTCGACCAGATGGGTGAAATAAAAGAGTGGGTGGAACGAGAAATCATCCCGAATTTCAAAGGGTCGATATTAGAAGTCGGGAAGCATATGGATGTCGGCCTGATCAGTATGGACCCGGATCAGGTCCTTGAGATTTATAAATTAGTAAAACCACAAATTGAAAAAAAGTACACCAATTATGTAGTGCACCGGACAGACGTATCCGTTAATATTATTCTGGAAGCCAGCAACAAGGGTTCCGGCTTGCTTCAACTAGCCGATTATACCGGTATTCCGCTGCAGAGCATGGCCTATATAGGGGATTCGTCGGGTGATGTTGCGGCCTTGGAAATATCCGGCACTGCTTTTGCTCCGGCCAATGCAACAGAAGAAGTCAAAGAACTTAAAGACGTAATCTGCCTGAAAGGCAGCGCTACAAAGGCCGTGCTTGAAGGTTATGAAATGCTGGTAAAAAAGAATAAAAAAAAGCTTAAGGAAACGACCGTAGATTAACATTTTATTTTTAAGGTAAATTATAGAAGAGCTGGGAGTTTCATTGATATCCTCACTAGTATTTATTTTTTGATGAACCTAACGAAACTCATTCAAATAGCTTCTAAAAAGGAAAAAGTAATCCTTGGGCTAATGTCCGGAACATCTATAGATGGATTGGATATGGCATTATGCCGTATATCCGGCTCTGGCAAGGAGACCAGGTTCAAACTGATCCATTTTACGACAGATTTCTACCCTCAGGAAATCAGGAACAAATTACTTGAAATTACATCGGTCAAACAAATCGATACGGAAGAGTTGTGTATCTGGCATACTTACCTGGCGCACATTCATGCAAGTATGATTTCCAAAGCTTGCCTGGAATGGAATTTTGATCTTAGTGATATTGATTTGATTGCCAGTCATGGTCATACCATTTATCACGCTCCCCAAAGAAAGCATAAACAGCAGGGGAAACCGAACACGACGCTCCAAATCGGTGATGGAGATCATATTGCGTATAAGACCGGCATAATAACCGTCAGTGATTTTCGTCAAAAGGACACAGCCAGGGGAGGGGAAGGCGCGCCTCTTGCAGCTTATGGAGATTACCTGCTGTTTTCACACCCGCAAAGAGACCGTATCCTTATTAATCTTGGCGGCATTGCCAATTTTACATATTTGTCTGCTAATTCGGTTGAATACCCTCCACTAAGCATGGATACCGGGCCCGCAAGCACCTTGATTGACGCGGCCATGAGAAACTGGTTCAACGGAACAGCCTACGATGATGGCGGCCGGATAGCCAAAAGAGGGGCCGTTCAGCAGGATGTGCTTCGGCAGCTTAAGAATCATCCATACTTCTCCCAAAGGTACCCTAAAACGACCGGACCGGAAATGTTTAGTTTAAGTCTGTTGCATGATGCTCTAAAAAGCACTGGAAATATGGACATGAAACCAGAAGATATTATCGCTACCCTTACCCGCTTGACATCGGAAACCCTGGCTGAAGCTATATTGAAAGAAATTAAAGATTTGAAACATACCGAGGTATTTGTTAGCGGTGGAGGAACAGAAAATACAACCATGGTGGAATGGATGTCCGATAATATGAAAGGCATCCCCATTAAAACTACCAATGAACTTGGCCTGGATTCGGGAGCCAAGGAAGCGGCTTTATTTGCTGTGTTGGCGAACGAAGCGATTACCGGTGACGGTGAATTACCAACCGTTGGGAAAATTTCTTTACCTTAAACAGTATTATCTTTTTTAAACAGGCCTGAACTTGTATTGCAGAGCAAAACCATAGCGTTAAAGATGACTCTGCCATGATAAGATTTCCATGTTTTGAAGTCTAAACCAAAAGGTTGTAATTTTAAACTTGGCACTGCTTAAAACCAACGTGAAAATCAATGCGCTTTCTTGCCATAACTATTATACTGATCACCATGCTGAAGCCATGTTCCGGAGACAAGGATACCTACGAAGGCAGTCTGTCTTTATTCGGGGCCGAACCTTTTGTTCAACTGGCCTTAATGACCGATGATGATGAAAGGATCTTTCTTGAAGGCGATGAAAAACTTCTGGACAAGCTATGGAAAGAAAATAAAGGGCGCATTAAAATTGAAGGCAAACTATACGAAAGTGAATGGTCTGGTCAGCCACACCCTTTCTTAAAAATAAAAGAGTGGGAATGGGTT
>JBBDMV010000130.1:39470-57759 GCA_040878115.1 Balneolales bacterium | reverse complement strand
TTGCCGGATCGGAAAATAGAAGCTTCGTGAAGCGTCCACGCTTCACGGGGGAACAACGCCCGGGGCGTTTTCAGCAACAAGGACGGCACAAGAAGCAAGCAGGCTCCTTTACGCTAGTTAATAGTCAATAATGCCTTTGCATATTTCCGGTTACCGGGTGCAAAGTGGCAAGTGTGGACGCTTGCCACAGCGGGAAAAACGTCAGTTTGAAACCATACCAGCACTTTGACTTCCCTTCGTAACGTTTCAAACATCCCGCACTCTTCTCCTGAAAATCACTCCCGATGAGGGTGGTATTTTTACGGTCCCTGTTATCTCCACCAGTTTCTTATGGGAAGCCACTCTGGGTGAAACGACCATTTCCCAATAGTTGGATTGAAGGTCGAGCGTTTGTTCCCCGTGCAGGTTTCCGTTTACAGAGACCAGGTAGTCATAAGGATCACCTGATGATTCTCCGTTGATGCTGAAGGTCAGATGTAAGGGATCTTCGTAAGGGGTAAATATAATATCCTCTTGAGATGCTTTGCGCAAGGCAGGCGAATTTCTTCTCAAGGCGATAAGCCCACGGTAGTACTCAAAAAGCCTGTGATTGATCTCAATTTCTTCAAAATTGAGATAATTAGTATCATTGTCCTTCTCGTAGCTATTATGATCAAGATGACCGATTAATTTATCATGTACATTACACTCGGCAATAGCCTTTGACCGCGCCCATTCCTGACCGGCATGGACCATAGTAACACCCTGTGAGACAAATAGAAAAAGGGCCCCTAATTTGGCAATTCGGGTTTGGTGGTCGTTCAATCGGGTAAGTTTGGCTTTATTAGGAATCCTTTTACTTTTTAAAGAAGCATCAAGACCTATTCTGATGAAATCTCCGAGAGTATATCCATCGTGAGCTTCAAGATAATTAACGCTATGGTTTGAGGTATGGAAACGCCCGTTTGGTGAGTTGACCAAAGTTCCCCGAATAATATTTTCTAATGCTTCCCGGCTGGTTTCATGCTGCCAGGTCCCGAAAATAAATCCTTTATTATCTACAGGCCCAGAACCTTTTACTCCGTTTCTAATCTGATCATTCCACGAAGACCACCCGAGTGCAGAGAAGCCCGTTGGATCATAGCCACCACCCCAGGGTTCAGCGATAAGCAGAACATCAGGATTGATTTTGGATGCTTCATTACGGATAGACTGAATTGTGTCTCTATCTATCAGGTTAGCCAGGTCGAACCGGAAACCATCAATGTGGAATTCATCCATCCAATAACAGATTGATTCTACGATCGCCTGTCTTGCAATGGGTGCTTCGGTTTTTAGATCATTGCCCGTACCGCTCTCGGAAAGCATGTTATGATGATCGTCATGCCTGAAAAAGTAGGGCTTGTCGAGGTACATGAAGGGATTGATATCATAATGGGAGACGTGATTATACACAACATCCATTATCACCGTAATCCCCGCCTCGTGCAATGCCTTTACGACCTTTTTTAGATCGGTAATCGCGTGAGTAGATTTTCCCGTCATCGCTCCCGGTTGATCAGACCCGTCATTTGCAAACATGGTTTCTGGTGCAAAAAAGAAGGATGTCATGTAGCCCCAGTGATTTCTGCTATAGGGGTTCCAGGTGTTGTAGAATCCTTCAGGCGTTTTTTGTTTGAAGGGAGGTTCAAACCCACTGAACTTTTGCAGGGGGAGAAATTCTACCGCATTAACCCCCAGTCTTTTTAGATGATTAATACCACCAATGATATCATCTTCAATAAAACCCTGATACGTCCCCGGACGGCTGCTTCCTGCAGAAGGGTGGGCTGTCATATCTTTCAGGTGAGTTTCATAAATCACCAGGTCCCTGCTATCCTGTGGTGCAACAAATTTGTCATCTTCCCAATCAAAATGATCATCACCAATGATCTTGGTTTTTGCGTATTGCCTGTAATGATTTACCGTCGTTACGTGCTTCGACCAGGGGTCGGCTACGAGTTCATTTGTAGCTAAAAATCCCGGGTAATTTTGGGGTGGGGTAATTCGGTAACCATAATATTTGTCAATTAGGTTTTCGGGGATATCAAGTTCCCAAACACCATCATCATTCTTTTGCATGGTGAACCTTCGCCCTGACCGGTCTTCAAAATGATCAAATAGTTCAAGTATAACTTTAGGCGAAGCCGGACAGAAAACACGAAAAGAACAGGATAGGGTTGTTGGAAATGCTCCATAGGACAGCGTACTGGTTTCTATAGCTTTATTCATTTAGATTTTATTGTTCAATAACTGCAGGTACAAAAAGATTCTCTAACACACCGAGGCAAATTGTCAGGATATTACACTTCCTGGATCAGTTTCAGCGGTTAAAAAATGAAACTTTCCCTTATTATCTTCGGCCATTAAGATCATTCCCTGACTCTCTATCCCCATCATTTTTCTGGGTGTCAGGTTTGCAATCATCACAATACGTTTACCTTTAAGATCTTCAGGATCATACTGTTTGGCAATTCCGGACACGACTGTGCGTGTTTCAAAACCGAGATCAACCTGTAGTTTCAATAAGTTTTTAGCCTTAGGTATTTTATTTGCCGATAAAATTATTCCTGTTCTCAGGTCCATACCAGAGAACGCTTCAAAGGTTATTTCATCTTTTAAGGGCTCAAAATTTGATAAATCAATATTAGATTTCCTGCGTTCCTGAAGCTTTTGAAGCTGCTTATCAATTTGTTCATCATCTATTTTTTTGAATAGGATCTCGCCCTGATCAATAACTTGTCCGACGGGTAACATTTTTGCAGTTATTTCATTCCAGGAAAGGGAGTTTGTTCCCAGATACTCTCTCAGTTTTTTCATCTTGCCGGGCATTACCGGATCAAATAAAAGCGATAAAGCAGCTGATATTTGCAGGCAAATATGCAGTACGGACCCACATTTTTCAAGGTCGTTTTTGCGTAGGTGCCAAGGCTCCATTTCTGTGAAATACTTGTTGCCCAGACGTGCAAGGTTCATGCTTTGGGCGATGGCTTCCCGGAAATGATAGGTTTCATAGGCTTGGGTGACTTTGTCCTTGATTTCATCGATCCCTTTGAGGACTTCCAGGTCCCGGGCTTCCGGATTTTTCAATTCCGGTACTTTTGCATCGAAATACCGCTGTGTAAAGGATAATGTCCTGAAAATAAAATTCCCCAAAATGTCGGCTAGCTCACCGTTGGACCTGGCCTGAAAATCTCTCCAGGAAAAGTCGGAATCTTTTGCTTCGGGTAATCCTGTGCCGATAACATAACGGAGATAATCAGGGTCGAGCTCGTCAAGATATTCGTGCAGCCATACCGCCCAACCTTTGGAAGTTGAGAGCTTTCGGCCTTCCAGATTTAGAAATTCGTTGGCTGGAACATTCTTTGGTAATATGTAATCCTCATGTGCCATCAACATGGCTGGGAACATAATACAGTGGAATACTATATTATCTTTGCCGATAAAATGGACCAGGTCGGTATCCTGGTCCTGCCACCACTTTTTCCAAAGGTCAGGTTTCCCCTGCTTTTCAGCCCACTCCCTTGTAGCGGATATATAACCTATGGGAGCGTCGAACCACACATAAAGCACCTTGCCTTCGGCATCATCATAGGGGACGGGAACGCCCCAGTTCAGGTCACGAGTCACAGCCCGGTCTTGCAGGCCGCCGTCCAGCCAACTCCGGCATTGGCCAATGACATTAGGTTTCCAATCCTTTTGCTGATCAAGCCAGGCCGATATTTTATCCTGGAAATCACCAAGAGGAATAAACCAATGTTCCGTTTCTTTGTGGACCGGCACTTCGCCGGTAATGACGCTATGCGGGTTTATGAGTTCAGTTGGAGAGAGTGAGTTTCCACATCTCTCACATTGATCACCGTAAGCTTCTTCGTTTCCACAATGCGGGCAGGTTCCCACCACATACCGGTCGGGCAGGAACATTTTCGCTTTTGGATCATAAAGCTGTGTCTGCGCCTTCTTTTTAAAAACACCTTTTTCATCTAGCTTTTTGAAGAATGCTTGAGAAACCTCTTTGTGAGTATCGGAACTCGTCCGGCCAAAATAATCAAAAGAAATGCCCAACCTCTTGAAAGATTCTTTATTCATGGTATGATAACGATCAACAATATCCTGAGGGAATACTTTTTCCTTATCGGCCGCCAGGGTAATGGGAACGCCATGTTCGTCAGAGCCGCAGATAAAAAGAATATCTTCTTCACGCATACGCTTGTATCGTACATAAAAATCGGAAGGCAGGTAAGCCCCGGCAAGATGACCAAGATGTAAAGGGCCATTGGCATAGGGTAGCGCTGCGGTAACGAGCGTTCGTTTTGACATAAAATTTTACTTAACGGTGTTTAAAAACAAGCAACAAAAATACGACGGAATGAGACGAAACAAAAGCAAATGATTTTCGGCTATCAATTAGCCTTATGAAATTTACCCGATGTTAAACCTTACGGGATTTTTTTAAGTAATCATATAGCACAATTCCGATGCTCACAGATACATTGAAGGAGTGTTTTTGTCCGAATTGAGGTATTTCAACAATATCGTCACACAATAGAAGTAGTTCCTGATCAATTCCAGTAACTTCATTACCAAAAATATAGCACAAGCTATTATTTTCCTGAGGCTCGAACTCCGTTAGCAACCGACTGTTGTCGGTTTGTTCCATGCCGATTATTTGAAACTCATTTTGCTTCAGTATGGAGACTTTATCGGCTGCGTTTTTGACATACGACCATTTTACGAACTTTTCAGCACCAAGGGCGGTTTTTGATATTTCGGGACGTGGTGGCACCGGAGTATAACCGGAAAGGATAACTTCTGATATGCCGAATGCATCGGCCGTACGAAATGATGATCCTACATTGTGCATACTGCGTATGTTGTGCAGCCAAATTTTGGTGTTCTTAAAATTATATGGAGATGTTCTTTCCTGATTTTTTTGAAATATTTCTTTAGTGGTAAGTTTTTTCATTGGGAGTCATTTTTGTACCTTGGGTATGATCAGAAACTGGCCCTATACATTATATTTTCAGGATTATTAATTTTTTTTAGTGTATGTTTGGTCATGTATATAAATTCCGTATAATGTTTTACTTACAGAACGAGTATAAGTAAATTCATAACTTTTCATTGCTGGCAAAAACATATCCATATAGGATATAAAAAGAGAGAAAACGTCTTCCGGCTTTGAGATAGAGAAAAATATTAATCATAAAATAAGCTTTTATAGTGAAAGTAAATTACATGTCCCCTGAAGGGTACACAAAACTCAAAGAAGAGTTTAAAGATTTGAGAACTCGTGCACGAAAAGAAATTGCAGAGCAAATAGAAGAGGCCCGCTCTCACGGTGACTTAAGTGAGAATGCCGAATACGATGCGGCAAAAGAAGCTCAGGGTAAACTGGAAACAAGAATTTCGGAACTTGAAGAAACCCTGTCACGTTCGCGTGTACTGGATGAGAAAAAGGTGGATACCAGCAAAGTCTATGTGTTATCTACTGTAACTCTTCTCAATCAGAATACAAATAAAGAGATGAAGTACACTTTGGTATCCAAACAGGAAGCCGACTTCAGCCAAGGCAAGATCTCTCTTGAGTCACCAATAGGCAGTGCATTGATGGGTAAAGAAATTGGAGACGTAGTCTCTGTTAAAGTACCGGCAGGTCAACTGGAATTAAAAATTTTAAAGATTGAAAGATAACAAATGAAAATTACTGTAGTAGGAACGGGTTATGTTGGGTTGGTTACTGGAACTTGTCTAGCTGATTCCGGAAATGATGTAACTTGTGTAGATAATAATCAGGCAAAGCTGGATTCGCTTCTTAAAGGCGAAATACCCATTTATGAACCGGGGCTGTTTAAGCTCTTTGAACGTTCTAGTCGTGAAGGTCGGTTAAACTTCACATCCGGATTAAAAGAAGCAGTAGATTCTGCAGAAATCATCTTCCTATGCCTGCCAACCCCTCCGGGAGCTGACGGGGAGGCCGACCTGAGTTTCGTCCTTAGCGTTGCTAAAGAGATCGGTTCCATGATTAAAGATTATAAAGTCATTGTCAACAAAAGCACTGTTCCCGTCGGAACTGCCGATAAAGTACGAATGACTATTGAAGCTCAAACCAACGTTTCATTTGATGTGGTTTCAAACCCCGAGTTTCTGCGAGAAGGGGCCGCTATTGATGATTTCCTGAAACCCGAACGTGTAGTTATTGGAAGTACAAGCGACCGCGCCATTGAGAAAATGGAGCTTCTGTATGAGCCTTTTGTTCGTAGCGGAAATCCGATCATTGTAATGGATGAAAAAAGCTCGGAACTTACAAAATATGCCGCCAATGCATTTCTCGCAACGAAAATATCCTTTATGAATGAAGTAGCCAACCTGTGCGAAAGAGTTGGAGCTAATGTGGATAACGTACGCAGGGGAATCGGTACGGACTCCCGGATTGGTAAACGGTTTCTATTCGCAGGTATCGGTTATGGGGGGAGTTGCTTTCCCAAAGATGTTCAGGCCCTTGATTTTACTGCTGACGAATACGATTACGATTTTAAGATCCTCAAATCTGTTATAGATGTCAATGAAAGGCAAAAGCTTACCATAGTTGAAAAAATCAAGAACTATTACAATGGAAGTTCCGTAAAAGGCAGCTTGAAAGGACTCACTTTTGGTATTTGGGGCCTCGCTTTTAAACCCGAGACAGATGATGTTCGGGAAGCTCCGTCTTTATACATTATTCAGGAGTTGCTGAAGATGGGGGCCAACATTCAGGCTTACGATCCTGAAGCCATCCACACCTTTAAAGAAGCTGTGGGCGAGGAAGTAAGTTCGAAAGTTAATTTTGTAAAAGATCAGAAAGGAGCCATTCAAAATGTTGATGCTCTGGTAATTTGTACCGAATGGAACGAGTTTCGGCGTCCGGTCCTGGATGAATTTTCAAGACTGATGAAAAGTCCGGTTATCTTTGACGGAAGAAATCTGTATGATTTAAAAAGTACAAGAGAAGCAAACATAACCTATTTCAGCGTCGGCCGGGAGCCTATATATGAAGGGAAACAGGAAAATGTCTAAACGTATCCTGATAACCGGGGGTGCCGGCTTTTTGGGGTCCCACCTCTGTGAGCGTTACCTTAAAGAAGGGTATGATGTTATTTGCATGGATAATCTTTCGACCGGCCGTATCGGCAATGTGGAGCATCTTATTGGAGCGGGTAATTTCACCTTTGTAAAGTACAATGTAACTGATTACGTTCATGTGCCAGGTGAACTCGACTTGATCCTGCATTTTGCATCACCGGCATCTCCAATTGATTACCTTGAAATGCCCATCCAAACCCTGAAGGTCGGATCACTGGGCACGCATAAAGCGCTTGGTCTGGCTAAGGCCAAAAATGCCCGTTTTCTGTTGGCTTCAACCAGTGAGGTTTATGGCGACCCCCTTGTACACCCTCAAAAAGAGGAGTACTGGGGCAACGTTAACCCGATTGGTTTACGAGGCGTCTACGATGAGGCCAAACGCTTTGCCGAAGCTCTTGTGATGGCTTATCATAGAACACATGCCGTTGATACCCGCATTGTTAGAATTTTCAATACCTACGGGCCCAGAATGCGTCTGGATGACGGTCGTGCTTTGCCCACTTTTATCAGGCAGGCCATGCAGGGAAGAAATATCAGCATTTTTGGTGACGGCTCACAAACCCGTTCTTTCTGTTATGTTGATGATCTTGTTGAAGGTATTTATCGTCTTTCTCAATCCGATTACGTGTATCCTGTGAACATTGGCAATCCTGAAGAGATCAGCATACTGGATTTTGCCAAAGAGGTACTGGACATTACACAAAGCAATTCTCAAATTTCTTTCGAAAAACTCCCGCAAGATGACCCTAAAGTACGTCAACCGGATACAACCAGGGCCCAGGAGGTTCTAAGCTGGTCGGCCCAAGTGGATAGAAAAGAGGGATTGCGACGAACATATGAATACTTTCAAGCCATGAAGGACAAAGATTTGGTGAAGATGTAATTTACTTTTCAAAAATCAGGAGAAATGCAAAGTCGAACACACACAAAGAAGGATTATTATCTTGCCGGGGTGGCTATAGTTCTTTTTATGGGCATCTTTGGTTTTTTTAAATCTTCTCATGCTCAAATTATTAGCACACCCGGTTATGAGGTTTTGGCTGCGCCTGATCTATGGTACAACGAAGTTGACGGCGTACGTGTTGGTTTTCGTTTGCGGGGCCAGGAGCCGGGTACGTTTCTTGACGGTGATCACCGCGTGGATTTTGGCTTATGGCTGGGTACTCGTTTACCAACATACCCCGTCTCTTACTATTTGTCGTATGTAAATCCAATAGGTGGCATTACAGAACTTGGAAGTGAAGGGAGTTTAAACCTGTTTACCAGTATTCGGGAAGGTCTGCACAGCCATGGGGCCGGTATCGAAAAGCGCTGGCAGCCGGGTTTTAATGAGTTCATTTATACCGAAGCTTCTGGTTATATCACCACGCACTACCGCTTTGAAGATGATTACGCTCATTATCCGGTACTATGGCAGGATGATGTTGTGGTTAAGGCTCTCACTGAGGTAGAACGCCAGGCAGAAAACCGATTCGGGTTTTCCAATATCAACGGATCACTTGCAGTCGGTCTGCCAGTGGATACCGACTTCTTCACTCAGTTTCAGGCATCCTTTGCGCAGGAATTTATCTTGTCACGGTCTTTCACGCTGAATGGCCGTGCCTTCGTTACTACAGCTACAGATGATTTACCAATCGAATATTACCATCAAAGCGCCATGGCCCCCGCGCTGAACTGGACCCAATCAGGTTTTACACGATCACGGGGAACGATCCCTAATGCCTGGATGGATGATGGACTCGTGCATATAGCCGGAGGGGCTAATTTAAGAGGGTATACAAGGCAAAATATCGATGCCACAATAGATGGTCAGCCCGTTCTGTATAATAACATCACTGCTCTTAATTTCGAATTGCGTTACCCAAATATCATAAACCGTCTGTTTGGAGAGATATCTATGCTTGGTGATTTTCTTAATTTGAACTCATACCTGTTTTATGATATAGGAGCTCCTTTTGATTACGAGAAGGGCTTCGATTCTACACTTTCTGATGCCGGTGCCGGATTTATGCTTTCCCTGAATATCCCTGATTACGTGGGCAGGCAGCGTGGTTTCAATTTTCGCTATGAAATCCCGTTCTGGTTGTCTGATCCGGCTGACGGAGATGGTCCTTTCGAATTCAGAAATTTGATCAGTATCGGTGCGGTAATAGGTATTTGAAAGAATACTTTTTATTACTCCTTATATCTACTAAACTTCGGGCAATTACGTTTATTTAATATAGTGCTGTTGTGTCCTTTAAAATTCAAAGGAAGAATTTTCTTTATATTATTGCTTGCTATTGACTTATGAGGTATAGCTATAAATTACTTATTGTCAGTTATCTCTGAAGCTAATACCTCATAAGTTATCACTAATAAACAACATCCCCTTTTGCAAAGAGCATCCTGCGTATTATTTCTTTTTATGATTCCCTTCATTTTTGGGAGCTGTGCTACTCCATCCCAGCCAACCGGAGGTCCGAGTGATGACACCGGACCAGAGATAAATGCCACTATTCCTGAAAGCGGAACGGTCAATTTTAAAGAAGACCGGATAATCTTTGATTTTTCCGATTTCGTTGAGCGTAACAGTTTCATGTCAGCGTTTCGTATGGAGCCGGATGTGGGTATCGATTTCAACCTGAACTGGGGGCGGACCAGTGTTCAGGTGGAGTTTGAACAGGGTTTGCCTGATACAACCACTATGATTTTTACTGTTGGAACAGATTTGACCGATACACGCAATAACAATATGGCAGGGCCCTACCAGCTTGCTTTGTCAACCGGCCCTGATATTGACAGTGGCAGTATACGCGCAACGGTATTTGATGCTGAAACCGGTGAACCAGAAGAAGGGGGCAGAGTATTTTTATATCGTGCCCCTTATGATCTCACAGAAAAAGCCAATTATTCGGTAGAGACCGATACCGCGGGAGTTGCCTCATTCAATTATCTCCGGGAAGGTACCTATCGTGGATTATGGGTAGATGATCGTAACAGAAACCAGATATGGGAACCACCCCGTGAAGCGGCCCAGCCATTCCCGACAGATACCGTGCAGCTGGATAAAGATGGAAGTTCATCTTTTGGTACCGTTCATATTACCCGAACGGATACTATTTCTCCTGAACTGAGTGCAGTGGGGCTTCTGTCATCTTCCAGGATGCGATTACGCTTTAGTGAAGATGTAAATCTGGATGAGAATGCAGCGATTAATATATTTGCAGCAGACGGAGAACCTTACAGCGATGCTATTCCACTTTATACGGATCAAACCGAACCCAATATTCTGTTTGCACAATCGATAGAAAATTTTGAGGAAGACGAAGAATATAAACTTGAGATACAGGGAATAGCAGATGCTGCAGGAAACATGGCCTATTCGGAAATAGATTCCTTCATCGGATCAGGAGAGCCTGATACAACCCTTTTAAGCTATCGTGAACATATAACAGCATCCGGGATTTATGCTGATGAGCCATTGATATTTCAATATTCAAAAATTATTGATGAGGATGTCGTTGTTGATTCCCTGAAAGTTGTTGAAAGCGAAACCCTGCATGAAGAATGGCCACGGGTAGATATTGTCTATAATGAACTTCATGTTCTGCCCGATACTCTCTGGGATCGGGGTGCGAGTTATGAGATCAGAGTATGGGACCCTGCGCAGTTTGGCTATGAAAACATTGAGCCTGTTATTTGGCACGAGGGTGACCTCGGGGAAATGGAACTAATAATAGAAGAATCCAAAAGCGATACGGCCCTGCACCTTTATTCTCTCTATGATGATGCCAATTCTCTGATTAGAGAAGGCTCTTTTCAGGATTCAGTGAACGTGGACCGCCTGCCGCCTCAAGACTATAAGTTAATTGTCTATGAGGATAAGGATGAATCGGGCACATGGGATCCGGGCCATGCAGACCCTTATCGTGCACCCGAACCTTATTTTATTCAAAGAGACATTCCTGTTCAGGATAATATGACCGGTCAGGTTTATATAAATTTTAGTGAAGAAGAATATACCTCTGAAAGAGATTCAACGATGGAAGCTCCTGACGGGGAATAAACAATCCATTCAAACACAGGTCCTGGGAATTGGGAGCGATTGCTTAAAAATTAGAATTTAACTCAATCACATAACCCCCGTGATGTGGTTAATTCCTCCAGAAATCCGTAATTTGAAGGAAGCGCTTTTTATACTTCTTCATGGTTAAATATTTTTATGAGCAAAGAGACCGGGTTACTTGAACAAAAGAAAACAGGCAAAGTTCAGACGCGAAAAATTCAGGACGGCA
Source organism: Balneolales bacterium (assembly GCA_040878115.1). Taxonomy (GTDB): domain Bacteria; phylum Bacteroidota; class Rhodothermia; order Balneolales; family Natronogracilivirgulaceae; genus JBBDMU01. The sequence continues at coordinate 46,342 of JBBDMV010000130.1, read as the reverse complement.
TATATATACCTGAGAACAAGATCAGGTTCGTAACGGCGGCCAGTCTTTTTGACGGTCATGACGCCAGCATTAATATCGTGCGCCGGATTTTACAAGGCAGCGGGGCCGAAGTGATCCATCTGGGCCACAATCGCTCGGTTAATGAAATCGTGAATTGCGCGATCCAGGAAGATGTTCAGGGCATAGCCATCAGCTCGTATCAGGGCGGTCACGTTGAGTATTTTAGGTACATGATGGACTTGCTGAATGAAAAAGGTGCCTCACATATCAAAGTATTCGGCGGTGGTGGCGGTGTTATTGTAGCGGAAGAACTCAAAGAGCTACACGATCATGGTGTAAGCCGGATCTTCACTGTACAGGATGGCCGGGAGTTAGGGCTTCAGGGCATGGTTAACTTCATGCTGGAAGAATGTGATTTTGATACCAGTGAAAATAAGCCGCTGGACCTTACCAAACTCAAAAACGGTGACAAACAAACCATTGCCCGGTGTATCACGGCCCTTGAAAATAAAAAAGAAGATCTGATCAAGATGGTAGAAGGTGTACCTGTTGATCAGGACGGTCATCAAATACTCAATGCACAAAATGGCAAAGCTATACCGGTATTAGGAATCACCGGTACCGGAGGGGCGGGTAAGAGCTCTCTGACCGATGAGATTATTCGCCGGTTCCTTACGGAATATGATGACCGTCAGGTTGCTGTAATTTCCATAGATCCGTCCAGGTTACGTACAGGCGGGGCTTTGCTGGGTGATCGCATTCGCATGAACAGTGTGGATAACGACCGGGTCTATATGAGAAGCCTGGCAACGAGGGCAAGCAATCGTGTGGTAAGCGACGCTGTTCGAGGTGCCATCCAGATCTGCAAAGCTGCCGGCTATGATATGATCATTGTGGAAACCAGCGGCATAGGACAAAGCGATACCGAAATTATCGACCTTACTGATATTTCCCTTTACGTGATGACCAGTGAGTACGGTGCTGCCACTCAGCTTGAGAAAATTAACATGCTCGACCTTGCCGATTTCATTGTTCTCAATAAATTTGAAAAGAAAGGAGCTCTTGATGCTCTTCGTGATATCCGCAAGCAGTACAAGAGAAACCGTGGATTGTGGGAGGCCAATGATCAAAAGCTGCCCGTATACCCAACCATAGCAGCTCAGTTTAATGATGAGGGTGTAAACCGATTGTTTAAGGCGCTGGTAGATAAAATCAACGATCATTACATCTTAAATTGGAAGACAAAACTTTTTACCAATCCGGAGCCTGCTGAAGATATTCAGGCCCAGGCCATCATTCCTCCCAGGCGTGTGCGTTACCTCAGCGAGATCACCGAGTCGATTGATGAATATCACAAATGGGCTGATGCCCAATCCGGGATAGCGGGAAAGCTGCATCAGGTTGAGGGCACTCTGGAGCAGATAAAAAAATGGGATCCCGAAGATAACGCCGATATCACCGAACGGTTGAAGAAGATGAGCGATCACTGGCGCTCAAAACTTGACAGGCACTGCCTGGCTATTCTGGACAACTGGGATTCCCTTTCCGAAAAATACAGGGGAGATGATTATGAGATCAAGATCAGGGACAAGTCCATGAAGATTGAGCTAAACAGGACTTCCTTAAGCGGGTCGAAGATCCCACGCGTTTGTTTGCCGAAATTCAAAGACAAGGGCGAACGACTGCAATTTGCCCTTAAAGAAAATCTGCCGGGCTATTTTCCTTACACCGGCGGTGTTTTCCCATTCAAACGAGAGGGTGAAGATCCCACCAGAATGTTTGCAGGGGAAGGAACACCCGAGCGCACCAATAAACGGTTTCACTACCTCAGCGAAGGTATGCCCGCCGCCCGGTTATCTACCGCTTTTGATTCGGTAACCCTGTACGGGGAAGACCCCGATCAGCGCCCCGATATATACGGGAAAGTTGGTAACTCCGGTGTCAGTATCTGTACGCTGGATGACATGAAGAAACTGTATTCCGGATTTGAATTAACCAGCCCGACCACTTCTGTTTCCATGACCATAAACGGTCCGGCTCCCATGGTCCTGGCCATGTACATGAACACGGCTATCGATCAGGAAGTGGAGCGATATCTCAAGGAGCAGGGCCAGTGGGATGCCGCGAAAAAGAAAATAGCAGCTTATTTTGACGAACGGGGCAGAAAGCAGCCTGAATATTCAGGTACAGTGCCAAAAATCAACGACGGCTTTGGTTTAAATACCCTGGGGACCTCCGGTGATAAGCTTGTAGATGCTGAAACCTATGGCCGCATCAAAAGCCAAACATTAAGTCTGGTGCGCGGTACGGTCCAGGCTGATATCCTCAAAGAAGACCAGGCCCAAAATACCTGCATCTTTTCTACCGAATTTGCCCTTAGGATGATGGGGGATGTACAGGCTTATTTTACCCGTAACAAAGTGCGTAATTACTATTCGGTATCGATATCCGGCTATCATATCGCCGAAGCGGGGGCCAATCCGATTTCCCAGGCAGCCTTTACTCTGGCAAATGGCTTTACTTTTGTTGAGTATTATCTGTCACGCGGATTAAAGATTGATGATTTTGCCCATAACCTGTCCTTTTTCTTCAGCAATGGACTTGATCCCGAATATGCTGTTATAGGTCGTGTCGCCCGCCGGATCTGGGCCATTGCCTTACGTGATAAATATAATGCCAATGAGCGTTCTCAGAAGCTAAAATACCATATACAAACCAGCGGACGATCGTTACATGCCCAGGAAGTACAGTTTAATGACATCCGCACTACGCTGCAGGCCCTGCTTGCCATCTATGATAACTGCAATTCATTGCATACAAATGCATACGATGAGGCTATAACGACACCTACGGAGGAGTCCGTTCGCCGGGCGGTGGCTATTCAGCTGATCATCAGCAAAGAAATGGGTATGGCGAAAAATGAAAATCCGCTGCAGGGATCGTTCATTATCAATGAACTTACCGACATGGTTGAAAAAGCCATTCTAAATGAATTTGACCGTATTACCGAACGTGGTGGTGTTCTGGGCGCTATGGAAACGATGTACCAACGGGGTAAGATCCAGGAGGAGAGCCTGTTCTATGAAACCAAAAAGCACAATGGCGAACTTCCGATCATCGGAGTAAACACCTTCCTTCCTGATAAAAAAAGCGATCAGGATAAGAAACCTGTAGAACTTATCCGATCAACGGATGACGAAAAGAAACAGCAAATTCAGAACCTTAAGGAGTTCAGCGATATCAATGGGCCATTTAAGGGAGATGCTCTGGCGAACCTGAAAAAAGTTGCCTGTCAAAATGGCAATGTATTTGAAGAGCTCATGGAAACGGTAAAAACATGTTCGCTCGGGCAAATATCAACAGCACTCTACGAAGTAGGCGGGCAGTACCGAAGAAATATGTGATACCTAATTAACCACAAAGCGCACTATGCACACAAAGTTAAGAAGTACGGGCGCTCCATGCATCGCTGCTAAATCTTTGTGATCTTTGTGCACGTGGTGGTTAAATAAAATACCTAATTAACCACAAAACGCACTATGCACACAAAGTTAAGAAGTACGGGTGCTCCATGCATCCATGCTAATCTTTGTGATCTTTGTACACGTGGTGGTTAAGCAATAGGCAAATCCTGAACAATCACTGGGTACCATTAACTTGTGTAAATAAAAATCAAGGGGTGAAGATTATATATTTCTTATTATATTCAGTATGTTTAAAACCAAAAATTAATCATTACCCTGTATGAAATTACCCTGCTACAGTTCTAACTATACCCGAATTGCTGGTTTGTGTATGGCATTCCTCCTGACTACTTCCATGTTATATGCACAGCGCCACACAACAGCCAGGAATATGGGGCTAGGTGGAGGCGGCACGGCCTATATGAATGACTTCCATGCAAACTTCATTAATCCGGCCAATCTAATGCTCAGTGACAAAAACGTCACTGTGGGGTTGTTTGGCGGAATCAGTACCAGTGGTGGAGGCCAACTTGTTAACTTTGCTATCTACAACGATTACTTTACAACCGGCAGGGCTATAAATGAAGACCTGACGGTAGAGATATCGGATAAGCTATTTGGCAGCCAAACCAACAATTCCCGTAAAATAGGTATTGGTGCGGATGCCGTTTTGTTTGGGTTTAACATTAAAGGTAAAAAACAAGCAGTAAGCGCAGCGGCCCGGTTGAGGACCCTTAGTTCTTTTTCGATCAGCAAAGGCTTATTTGAACTGGGCCTGGCAGGGTTAAACGAGAAGCTTTTTGAGGAGTATAAAGCCGTCAATATTTCAGGTGACGTATTAATGGTGGGTGAAGTATCCGTTGGGTATTCCAGAGAAGTATGGTCAACCGGCACTTTTGGGGAACCCGGAAGCAAAAGGCTTTTTGCCGGTGTCGCTCCCAAGCTTATGGTAGGATTGAATTATTACAATACCCAATTGAACTCCCGGCTAAAGGTGTCTGAAGATGAAATGCTGATATCCCATATTTTTGATTACCAGCTAGAAGCCGCAGGCGAAATTTCCGAACAAATGAGCAACTATTATACCGACCGCAATAACAGCGATACGGAACCGGTACTCGGAGATTATCTCGCTTTCGATGAAATTGCTACAGACATGATCTCTATTAAAGGGTCTGGAATGGGACTCGACATGGGGGTAACTTATGAAATGGTATTGCCATCAATTCCTTTACCAGGGGGGGATCATCAGATCCTTAGACTTTCGTTATCTGCAACTGACCTGGGGACTTTAGTCTTTGATGAAACAGCGGAACGCTTCTCGGGTAGCGGACAGTTCGATTGGCGAGGCTTAAATTATGATACGGACCGGATGAATGCCGAGTTCGACTCCAGCTTTACCGATTATGCCAGTAATGTTCAGGACAGCATAGGCACGAATGTCTACGGTGATTTTTCACCTGAAAACATCTCCGGTATGAAGATAGATCTCATGCCCATGATCAACTTTGGAGCAGCCTACTCGGCCGGCAAATGGAATATGATGTTCGATCTCGGAAAAGGCCTTAACTCCCGTGGCATGAATTCAAGAAGATTGTCAAGTGCTTTCGGTATAGAATATAATCTGTTTAATATTTTTGCCCTCAGGGGCGGAGTGCGTACCGGAGGCCAAATGGGTACGGCTTATTCGCTGGGTACAGGCCTTAATCTCAAATTTCTTGAATTAACCGTAGGGGCGATGACCTCTCCAAATCCTTTTGATAACAACATCAATATAGGCGCAGCCTGGAGCGGGCTGGTATTGCGGTTCTAGAGTACAAAATGAGCTCGTTGAGTATAATCTCCTGCAAAGATGATAAAAACCACTGGCAAGGCGGAATTTCAAATATCCTATAAATGTAAGCTGGTTGGTCCATAAATACTGCTTTCGCAGAAGGTAATGAATTGATGGATTGGTAAATTGGTGAATGGGTGGGTTGGTTTCATACTCTTGCACATACTGATAATCACAGCTCCGAGCGTCTGCGCTTGCCGGAATTGCACCCGGTAATCGGGAATAAACAAAGGTATTATTGGTGACGGATGCGGGTTTTTGGTGGCCTTGGCCTTAAATATTACCTGTATATTTTTATAATCTAAAAATAAAGTAGAATAAAAAAGAAAACATATCGTAGATTAAAATAATGTTCGATGGCTAACGTAATAGCTATGAATGACTTGTAGAACATTTTGAAAACTATCAAAAAACAAAAAATTTGGAGCATAATTATGACTAAATCAGACATCGTAGACACGATTTCTTCTTCAACAGGTATCACTAAACTTGAAACAGAAGCAGTTGTTAACGGTTTTTTGAGTACCGTAATTGACGCGATGAAAAAAGGTGAAACCATTGAATTGAGAGGTTTTGGAAGTTTTAAGGTTGTTAAACGTGCTCGCCGTGTTGCCCGGAACCCTAAAACCAATGAAGAAGTAATCGTTCCAGAACAATACGTTCCGGTCCTGAAAATCTCCAAGGAGTTCAAAAGGTCCGTCAATAAAGAAATGGAACAATAGTTCCGTTTAATTTAAACCTATGACATAGTATTACCCTTGTATTCGAAAAAAATCCTGATTGTTATTCCGATTGTAATAACCGTTGTGCTGATCGGTGTTATTTATATGGATTCTCTTGAGCGTTCTGATGCTAATGATGCTGGTTCAGTCAAACCTGAACAGCATCATAGCTCTGAACGTACCTATGCAAAAGAGCCTGGTCCGGAAGATCTTGAGCGCATTCTCACTATAGAGCAGGAATTGGAAGGTCTTGATAATGAGAACCTGGCAATAGCTTTTATGGGAGAAATCATACAAATCTATATGAACAACGATCGGCTTGATGGTGCCGCCGAAGCCGCTGAGCGTAGGGCTGGCCTGACCGGCGAATTTGAAGATTGGAAAAAAGCCGGCGATTGGTATCATGAATGGATGCTTAAAGAATCAGATCAGGAGTATATTCATTATTTTTCCCAAAAATCAGCTAGCATGTATGAAGCGGCCCTTGAGGTTGATTCTGTCCATGCTAAAGTCAGAACGGATATGGCTGTTGAGTACATGAGACTCGGTCAACCCGATAAGGCTATCTGGAATTTGGAAAAAGTATTGGGTCACGACCCTGATTTTTTGAATGCAAATTACAATTTAGGGGTAATCTTGCATCAGATGGGTAAAAAAGACAAAAGTATTTCTTATCTTAAGCGCTCTTTGGAACTTGCTGAAGGCACGGAAAAAGAAGAAACCGTAAGAAATTTCCTCCAGCAAAATGAAATTCAAACTCTGTAACACACAAATAACGAAAGGTTTATAAATGCCAAGTGGAAAAAAGCGCAAGCGCGCCAAAATTGCCAAACACAAGAGAAAAAAGCGTTT
>JBBDMV010000130.1:0-39370 GCA_040878115.1 Balneolales bacterium | reverse complement strand
GTGGAAAAAAGCGCAAGCGCGCCAAAATTGCCAAACACAAGAGAAAAAAGCGTTTAAGAAAAAACAGGCATAAGAAGAAGTAGGATAAGGGTAGCTATGAGTGATGAGTTTTGAACTACCAGACGCTGTGTTAAGCGTCCTCTCTTAACGAGGGGACAACACCCCGGAGGTAAATTAAAACGGCAACAAGAAGCAGTCACTTTGAACGGGCACAGCTATTGCTAAACTATGGTGCATCATAAGGGCCTGGGCTTAAGGGTGCAAATTTGGGGTGTCTCAAAAGGTTATATTTACCTCCAAAAAACTCACAATGATCTGTCATTGCGCGGAGCGGATCCTATGTATAGATGGTAAGAATGGAGTTGAATCGCGACAAAGCAATCTGTACTACCTACCCTTAGCGCCACCGGATAGAAATCGAGCAGGGGCACCTGAGCGTTGATTACGGTAGAGGGTGGAATCAGACAGATTGCTTCAGACCTTTTATTCACTACGTTCATAAAAAGTCTTCGCAATGACAGTTGGTTATTAGTTTTTAAAAGTACAACCTTTTGAGACAGCCCTGGATATTCTTTTGGTAAAAATCCTTTTACCTGACAGCCTGGCCTATGCTACCTGTTTCAGTGTTGACTCTGCAATTTGCATAACCTTGTTGGTCCTGACCAGTAGCTGCTGGATTTTTTCGGCTACAAACTGATGAATTTTATTAAGGGACCGGGAGTCTGCAAGCGGGTACTGCAAGTACGAGATCAGGCTCATATTGGAGAGGTATTTTCCTTTTAAATCTCCTTCAATTTCTACATGCCAGCGTGTAATCATGTTATCTGTAGGGAGAGAAGCATTAATCTCTTTATTAATGTTATCCATCCACGAGCTGGCTGTTTCGATCCGTTGGTTTCCTGTAAACGAACGAGCATTAACCAAAATAGCCTTTTCATTGAAATGCCAAATTATTTCGACATCGATGGTTGGAATCACTTTTGCGTTAGAAATCCTGGGCAGGTTTGCCAGAGGGTGTTTTTCCATCCCTTTTAATTGTTTTGCAAGGCGGGCTTCCCGAAATTTGTCCCAATCAAGATTGATAGAAACATTTTTAATTTGATGAGTATCTTTGGAGAGGTCAATTATAAACTCTAAGCCGGTCGCGTTAATGGCTTCTTCTTCCCAGAGCCTGAAATTGGCGATTTTAGTAGATCTATTGCTAAGTTCACTTTCTATTTGTTTTACAATAGAGTTGAATATCGGGTAATTCATGATTTCTTAATTAATTTATTCGCAAAGCGCTTTGTAACCTTCATGATGAATATGAATAACTACTATACCTTAATATATTTAACTGGTGAATTAAAAAAAAATCTAAATCAGGCTATTTTTTCTAAAGCCCTTAGTATACAGAAAAACCGGCTTGATTTGTATTTTTACCAGCAAGAAAAACCTATAAAGCTAAGTGTGAGTGTTGAACCCGGTAAAAACGGAATGTTCCAAGACCATTATAATGTTCCAAAAATTAAAAATGCCGCTCGTTTTTTCGAAAAACTTAAGGGATCTCGTGTAACAAATTTACAGCTTGCAGAAGGTGATCGTCTGTTAACCCTGGAATTGAATAATGATCAGCAGATACTATTTCAGTTATTTGGTAATAGCGCAAATATTTTCCTTGTTGGTGATGGTTTAATTAGAAGTACATTCAAACATCAAAAAAGGTATAACGACCAGCAAGCCCCGATAGCACGTAAACCTAACGTTAAAAATTATAAAGAATTAAAAGGCAATGCCAGGCAGCGTTTAATTTCCATTAATCCGTTATTGCCAAGAAATCTGCTGCCAGACCTGATACTTTACTTTAATCTTGAGTCCAAAACAAACGAGGAGTTATCATCTTTTGCGGACGATTTAGATCGAGCATTGATGGAAAAGGCTGTACCGGGAGTTTTGGCAGACGGTAGAATTTGTCTTTTGCCCGATGGTTTTTTTTCAGTTCCAGGCAAAAAAATCTTCGACAGTTTTAATGAAGCCATTCGATCTTCGTTTTATTACCGTTCCCACCTTCAAAAATTCGAGGGCCAAATATCCGGATTGCTACGTCGTCTGGAGAAGCAACACGATAAACTTCAAAAACGCCTGAAGAATTTATCGGGTGCTGATAAAAGTTTGGAGCGTTCGGAGCGATACGAGAAATATGGTCATCTGATCATGGCCAACCTTTATAAGTCGATTGAATCGGATGCAGAGGAAATACAGGTAGAAGATCTGTATGACGAGGGAAATGTTGTACCCATACCCATCAAAAAGGCTTTTAGCTTATCAGAAAATGCCGGTCTGTATTATGATAAGGGCCGCGAGGCTAAAAAGGCTTATGATACGGCCGGTGTCCTTTTAGGAGATGCCGAAAAAGAACTGGAACAGGTCATCAGCCTTCTGGCCGGGCTTCGCGGTATAAACACCCTTAGAGACCTTGAGAAATGGAAGAAGATGCACCTTAAGGAATTGCAGACTATAGGTGTAGGGCAACCCGAAGGAGAACAGTTCCGCCATCCTTATAGAATAATCGAAGCCGATGGTTACAAGTTATGGGCCGGCAAAAGCGCTAAAAGCAATGATGAACTGCTCCGGGATTCCCATAAAGAAGATATCTGGCTTCATGCCAGAGGTTATGCCGGATCTCATGTTATTATTCGTATGGAGAAAAAGGTTGATTATCCTGAAAAGCATGTTTTGGAAAAAGCGGCCTCGTATGCTGCGAAATATTCAAAAGGCGCAGGTTCCAGTCTGGTCCCGGTGATATATACGAAAAGGAAACACGTCCGAAAGCCAAAAGGAGCAGCTCCCGGTCAGGTTAAGGTAATTAAAGAGCAGGTAATATTGGCGAGTGCGTAATTTGTAAAATTGTGAATGGGTGAATTTGTAAATTGGTGGCTCTGCACTTTATGTAAAACCAAAACTTAATACTGAACAAACAACAAAATTACCAAAGTGAGCAAAGCGAACGAACAAACCACTAATTCCTCAACCATACACATCCTCATTTGCGGCTTCATGGCATCGGGAAAAAGCAGTATTGGTCGTCTTGTGGCACATGACCTGCATAAACCTTTTTTTGATCTCGATAAAATAATTGAGCGCGATGAGGGTAAATCCATCAGTAACATTTTCACTGAGCATGGAGAATCCTACTTTAGAGAGCTTGAACTTCGTTACCTGAATAGTCTGCTTGATGCCGAAAGCTCTTTGATCGCACTTGGGGGTGGTGCTTTACATAATGAAGAAGTCGTAAATCACATTAAAGAAAAGAATCTTCTTGTGTATTTGGATATTCCTTTACCTATAATAATTGACCGCTTGACAGGAAACAGAACACGTCCGATGTTGTTTCATAAAGATGGCTCAAAACGCGAAATAGAGGAATTAAAAGCGTATCTTTATGACTTGCACAAAAAGCGGGAAAGCCTGTATGTGCAATCACAAATACGTATCAAAGTCGATCCTGTCTGGAACAGAAATACCGCGGCCGAAAAAGTTGCACAATATATCCGAGAGTATGAACCCCAACCTTGATGTAAAAATATCTTCCAATCAACGATATCCTGTTTTTGTTGGTCATGATCTAAATTCTGTCATTCGTGATTACTTTAGTCAAAATACCAATACCGACCGGGCGATTGTTGTAATTGATAGCCATGTAGACAACCTGCATCGACAGGCTTATCAAACTTTGTTTGAAAGTATATTTCAACGAATTGACTGGTTTGTAATGCCATCAGGTGAGGTTGAAAAAAATATTGCGAACTGGAGCGACATCCTCGATTTTGCTTTAAAGAACGAAACCAGGCGCAATACCCCTTTACTTGCCATCGGGGGTGGGGTTACTGGTGATTTAGCCGGCTATGCGGCTTCTGCCATTATGCGGGGACTTCCGCTGTATCATTTCCCAACAACACTGCTTGCTATGGTAGACAGTTCCATTGGAGGGAAGACGGGTATTAATCATAAGACCGGGAAAAACCTGATAGGTGCGTTTTATCAGCCCCAGTCCGTTTTCGTTGAAACCCGGTTGCTGAATACGCTTCCTCGCAAAGAATGGTTATGCGGACTCGGTGAGATACTGAAATACGCTGCCATTGCCCAACCATCATTGTTTGATGATGTTACCGATTTGGTCCATACCAATGACTGGCATTCCCACGGGAAACTTACGGAGATTATCAGTGATTGCATTGGCATTAAAGCGGATATCGTCCAAAAAGATGAAAAGGAATCAGGAATCCGTGCATATCTGAACCTGGGGCATACTTTTGCCCATGCCCTGGAAACATTTACAGAATACAAAGTATTCTCTCATGGTGAAGCTGTATTTATCGGACTTGTAGCCGCTAGTCATCTTTCACAAAATGTCGGTGGCAAGGTTGATACTGAGAAGCTTCTTCAATTTAAGCAAGCCTATGGCTTACATACGAAAGATTATACTCCTTTTGTGAATAAGATCGTTGCATACATGTATAAAGACAAGAAAATCCTAAACAATAAAATACGGCTGGTGCTTTTACATGCATGGAAGAAACCTTTTTTAACTGATTTCTGTACGGTGAATCAAATTGAATCATCCTGGGCATATGCCCTGAAAAACGTTAACGTTTAAACAGCAAAAATATACTTGTTTCTGCATATTATATATAGGTTATGGAATTATTTACTGCAAACCATGCTGGTCCTGCTTTTTTTTGCTGTTATCATTACAAGCGCCATTTTTCTATTTATCCAGACGGAATACGCAAAGAATATTGTTGCTGAACAAATTGAAGTAACATTTAATAATCATTTTCAGGGTAACATTACCATTGGCACCCTGGATGGTTTATTACCATTTCAAGTCACTATCACTGATCTTGAGTTAAGTTACGATGACGGAGTATCCGAAGAAACAATGCTTCAAATAGATGCGGTTACTATAAATCCGGGATTATGGGACCTGCTTTTCAATAAAGTTCGTTTGAACAACCTGGTGCTTGAAAACCCGTCGGTATATTTAAAAGCTTTTAATGACACGGAATATTTAATCGAACATGCTTTTCGCCCGCTGCAGGAGAGCAGCGGTATTGGGAGTTCCTTTTTCAGGGAAGATCGTCATATTGAAATATTTGCCCCTGCTTTTAAGATCTCATCCGGTCGAATAGTTGCTGACCGCTTGCTTAATATGCCCGACATTGTGAAACTTCCGGATGGGCTTTCGGCCTATGGAATTGATCTGACAATGCGGCTTGAAATCACAGAAGATCAAAAGTATCTGGACATCAACACGTTCAATATAGACATTCCGGAGCTTGAGGCTTCACCCATCAGCGTTTCCGGCCAGATATTTAACGACGAAGATTACCTTGAGCTCAACCAGGTCCAGCTTGTTACAAATGAATCATCCATTATTTTAAACAGCCTGATTGAAGGAATCAACTTGAGCGAGCCTGATCTTATAACTCAAGTTGAACAAGCATTTTATGATGTAGAATTACGTTCATCTACCATTTTCACGAATGAATTTGCAGATGTATTGGTGGGTATTCCGGAAATGAATACCCCAATTAATCTAAGCGGAAAGGCTCGTGGTTTTGCTGATGATATTATTTTTTCTGATATGCAAATGAATTCAGGAGAAAGTAGGCTCCTTTTTTCAGGGCAGCTGGAAGGTTTGCTGGGAAGCGGGCCCTTAAATTATCAGGCAGAACTGGAACATCTCAATTTTACGGATAAAGAATTACAGGCCTTTTCAGACACTTTTCTTGATTTTCCTTTTAAGGATTGGCAAAAAGTTGATTTTAGTGGTGATGTTGTGGGAAATGCCGATTCGACAGGTATCAACATCGACCTGGATTTGCCTAAAGGTACAATGAACCTGAATGCCTGGATAAGAATTCGTGAACCGTGGACCTATTCAGGGTCACTTATTGCGGATGGTATTGATGTGAGTGAATACCCGTCCCTCAATCTGGCCCAATCAAGCATACATATTAACATGGATTTCAGTGGCCAGGGTTTTGACCCTAAAACAGCTAAGGTCAATATGGATATTGACCTTGCCAACAGTTACTACGATCATTATGCTATTCCAGTTTTACAGGCAAATATACGTTACCAGGACAACATCCTCCAACCTGAGTTTACTTATAAGCAAGGCGTTACTTTGATCAATGGTAGCGGTTCTATAGATTATTCACAGAAAGAACCGATCTATGATTTCAGTGGTGAGGCTTCACAATATAATATGGCAGATTTTTTTAACTTTGATAAAGCTCCGATAACATCGCTGAATTTTTATTATGATTTCAACGCTCGCGGGGAACATATCGATAGTATTTACGGCCGTGCAAATTTGGATATATCAGAATCACGCGTAAACGGTAACATACTGCAGCCACATCAGTTATATGTAGATCTCGATCATTCCGAGAACCCTGAACGGTCTCTACGCTTTACAAGCACATTTATGGATATGTTTATAGGGGGTGATGTTCGCCCAATAGAGATCATGAATTTAGGGAAACATTGGAGTGATTATTTTAAAGACAGGATAACCGAAGAGTTTTTAATGGATTCTGTCAAAACCAGAGACCCAAATCCGGAGATCGTTGATCAAAGCGTGGACCTAGACTTTAATCTTGAACTTAAAGATATTGAGTTGCTCAAGAGCTATTTCCCGGATATGCCCGTTATTGCATCTAATGCCCATGTTCAATTCAATATTAATGCCAGTAGCAATACATTTTTGATTTCCGGTGGTTGGAAGGATCGGCAGGTCCGGGTCAATGGTTATCGTTTTGAAGACCCTGATGTCATGCTGACTGCTTATTTCCGTCATGGCCGGAAGCTTCGAGATTTTTCCAGTCTGGATTTGGAGTCTAAGATCAGTAAAGTTGATATTGGTGAGTTTTCACTAAATGGACTCAGTACGATAATTTCATTGCGCCAGGATACCATCCATGCATCACATGAGATTAGTGATTTCGGAGAGGATATGATGTTTGCCACTGAAATGGTGGGTATCCTTGACTCATTGTCTATTACCACATTTATTGAAAAAATGGAGTTAGGCAACCCGGGTTATTTTTGGGAAACTTCAGAAGCCCCCCCCATTATTACATATGATTCAAATCAGAAGATGACTATTGATAATGCTGCCTTTATGAATGATGAGCAGAAAATTGACATTCGTGGAGTATTTAGTCCATTACCGGAAGATTCAGTAACCTACAGTCTGGAAAACGTTGACTTGAACCGTATTTCCCGGCTCATAGACGGAAGGGTGAATTTTCAGGGTACACTGGATGCGGAATTCTTCACAAAATCCTTAAATTTGCAGCCTATTTTTCAGGGTGGGATTTTTGTAGATCGTTTTGCTATCGATGAACGTGAGGTGGGAGATATTGACCTGACCAGTAATTTCAACTCAGACAAACGGCGTTTTGATACCCGCTTGGCCATCCAAATGGATACAACAAAGTACGCATCATATCTGGCGGAGAATGATAACATTGGTCAGGATATCGTGCTCGACGGCTACTTTCTTACACCGAACTTAGAAAACCCGCAGGACACGCTTTATCATTTTGATGCAGATTTTAATGAAATAGACCTTTGGGTCCTTCCATATATAGCCACGGGGATTTTTGAAACTGTTGAAGGGCGTGGGGACGGAACCGGCACACTTACCGGTAACTGGGATGACTTTGATTTTAACGCCGATTTATATGCCCATGATGGTTATGTGAAGCCCGTTTTTTTCAATACCAATTATTATATAACCGGTCCTGTTGAATTGGACCGGCATAAAGGTGTTTTGCTTGATACCCTGACGGTCCGTGATCAGGCCAGAGGTACCGGGGAATTATATGGTTGGGTAAAGTTCAACGATTTTCAGGCTGAAAGGCCGCTTGATATTACCCTGGAGATGAATTCTTTGACCTTCCTCAACAACAGTTACGAACCCGATGCTTATTTTTATGGAAATCTTGGGGGTACGGGAAAAGTAAACGTAACGGGCTCCAATTTATCGCCATATGTGAGAACGACAGAGCCTGTACGCACAACTTCCAGCTCACGCTTGTCAATTCCTCTGCTTGATGAAACAAGAGTAGACGCTCAGGGGCAATCTATTAATTTTGTGAAAGATTTCGATTCTGTTGACAAAAGTCGTGCTGATAGCCAGGTTACAGAGATAAGGAGAAATCTTGACCGTGACTTTGCCGAAGTGTTTCAGCTTGACCTTCAGTTTATAGCTAGTGATAATAATATTATGCAACTTGTATTTGACCCTGTCACCGGTGAAATTATGAATGCCGAAGGCAGTGGAAGAATTCGAATTGTTCTTGAAGATGAAGATCTTCAGATGTTCGGGGGGTTTGATATTACTTCGGGGGATTATCAATTCGTGGGTGGTGATATTTTTACCCGGCGTTTCAATTTACTTGAAGGCGGAAGTCTCCGGTGGGATGGAGATCCGGTCAATGCAGGATTAGATATTACTGCAGCCTACAGATCAAGGCCTAATATTAATTCGCTTCTGACACAAACGGTGGAAGATCAAGCGCAGCGAGTGCCTGTAGATTTATTATTGGACATCACCGGGAGCATTGAGAACATAGAAAATGACTTTTATTTTGAGTTCCCAAATTCGGTGGATGCAACTCAAAACGCTGCTATTCTCGCACTTTTAAACAGTGAAGAACAAAAGCTGCTTCAGGCTACAAGCTTGCTATTCACCGGAGGTTTCATTGCAATCGGCTCCGTCGGGTCCGGGCAGACCCAGGCTTTCAGT
The DNA here is from genome assembly GCA_040878115.1 of Balneolales bacterium. Classification (GTDB taxonomy): domain Bacteria; phylum Bacteroidota; class Rhodothermia; order Balneolales; family Natronogracilivirgulaceae; genus JBBDMU01. The sequence continues at coordinate 30,567 of JBBDMV010000130.1, read as the reverse complement.
AGCAATATGCAAAGCAGGACAGCTCAGGTAGGCCTCAGTCATTTGCTTTCTAATCAGATAAACACGCTCTTAAACAGCAATATGGGTAACCTGGGCCTGGATATAAATTTCAACTTATCCGGCTTTGATCAGGCCGATTTAGGTATTGCTCTTCGTTTATTTGATGACCGGCTGGTTATACATCGTGAAGGGCAGGTAGCCGGAGAACAGGCTGATATCGGTGACGTCGGGGCTAAATATCAAATTAGTAATGCCTTATCAGTAGAGTTATTCCACCGAAAAGACCCTATCCCGATAGTTGGAACAAGAGATCATCTTGAAAGTGTAAATGGTGTAGGTCTGGAGGCGCAGATGCAATTTAATACCTGGCAACAATTCAGGCAAAGAATATGGGGAGCTATAACCGGTATATTCGGAAGCAAAGAAAACGAGGATGAAGAATCGTGAACATCTGTTTCCATGAAATAAATAAATAATATGAAAAGAACAGAAGATCTCATTGTTGAGATTATGGACGCTAATCCTGATTCGCCGATTTCAGTAGAATTACTATTTTCTGCTCTCAGATTGAAGAAACCATCTGATTATAAAAAGTTGAATAAAGCTATCGATAATCTCGTCAAAGATGGTATTGTTACCCGAATCAAAAAAGGAAATATCAAAATGACCGGAAAAGTACCTGCTGGACATGATAAGGATGTGGTAGAAGGTGTTTTTACGAGTAATAGAAGCGGGGTAGGTTTTGTCAGGGTAGAAGGCTACGAAACGGACATCAAGATACCCCCCCAAAAAACCGGCCTTGCTCTGGATAATGACCTGGTTAGAGTAAAGATTCAGCCAAATGGTAAACACACTCGTATACAAGGTAAAATAATAGATGTAGTTTCTCGCGGACGCAATCTATTTGTCGGCACTCTGGTACAGCAGGCTAAAAATGCTTATTACATTGAAGCCGATGAAAAATCAGCCAGGGTCAACTTTTTTGTAAAGCCGGGAAACTTAAAATCTGCAACGCATAATTACAAGGTCATTTTCAAGATGGTGGACTGGAGTGATCCACGTTCGATGCCTGAAGCTGAGGTAACTGAAGTTCTTGGTAAAAAGGGAAGTAACGACGCTGAGGTGCTTTCCATATTAGCCGAAAACCAGATGGTAAGTACTTTCCCAGAAGATGTGCACGAGTATGTTAATAAAATACCGCTGGAGATTCCTCAAAAAGAATTTAAACGTCGTAAAGACTTACGGGACCAGGATATTTTTACCATTGACCCTGAAGATGCGAAAGATTTTGACGATGCATTAAGCATAAAAATACTGGATAATGGTAATTATTATTTAGGTGTACATATTGCTGATGTCACTCACTACCTGGAATCGGATTCAGTGCTCGATATTGAAGCATTGAACCGTGCCACTAGTGTGTATCTGGTTGACAGGGTTATTCCTATGTTACCGATGAAGCTAAGCAATGGAGTATGCAGCCTGCGGCCTCATGAAGATAAGCTCACCTTCAGCTGTTTTATGGAAATATCCAAAAGAGGTAAGCTAGTTGATTACAGTATTGAAGAAACAATTATAAATTCGAAGCACCGTTTCACTTACGAAGATGCTCAGAATGTTATTGATGAGAAAAAAGGGCCTAATGCCAGCGAACTCCAAATACTTGCAACGATGACAGGTATGCTTACCAAAAAGAGGTTTCGGGAAGGGGCAATGGATTTTGATTCCCCGGAACCAAAATTTGTACTTGATAAATCCGGCAAGCCCATTGATGTTAAGATCAAAGAAAGGCTCGCCGCACACAGGCTTGTTGAGGAATGTATGTTAATGGCTAATAAAACAGTTGCCTCTCATGTAGATATACTAAGGAAAAAGTCTGGCAAGAAAAAACAAAAAGATCTTTATCCGTTCATCTACAGGGTACACGATAAGCCAGACGTGGATAAACTTCGCAATATAAGTGAACTGGTCCGTCCACTGAGTATCGAATTTAAGGTCGATAAAGGCGACGTGAGTGTGAGTGCAATCAATGAGTTGCTTGAGCAGGTAAAGAAGACAAAACTAAAATATACGATCAATGACCTGCTACTAAGGTCCATGTCAAAAGCCGTTTATACTTCTGAAAACATTGGCCACTATGGATTGGGATTTCTGCATTACACTCATTTTACCAGCCCTATTAGGCGTTACCCTGATGTTATTGTCCATAACCTGATCAAAGCTTATAATAGGAATAAAACAGGTTATAGTTTTACGGAACTTAAGCAGCTTGGTGAACATTGCAGTGAACGGGAAAAGGAAGCTGTAAGTGCTGAACGGGATTCTATAAAGCTGAAACAAGTCGAGTTTCTTTCCGATAAAATTGGTGAGTTTTTTAATGGAGTTATTAGTGGTGTAACCGATAAGGGTATTTATGTGGTTTTAAACGATATTTATTGTGAAGGAATGGTATCGGTCCGCGAACTAAATGATGATTATTATATTTATGACCAAAGCCGTCACTGCTTAACAGGACGACATAAAGGGAAAGAATACCAGCTTGGGAAAGAACTAAGGGTCAAAGTGGTCCACACAGATGTTACCCGTAGAATAATTGATTTCGTACCGGCATAGATATTACAGCTGATAAAGAGCTTTTAATTTATTAATCAATACTGCAATCATGAAATATCCGAATTTAAAGTTTTTACTTACGCTGTTGGTCCTTTTTGTTTTCTTTTTGGAGGTTCCTGTTACCAAAGCCCAATCGGTAGTATTTGGAAAGAACCGGGTCCAGTATGATTTGTTTGATTGGCGTTATATTGAGTCAGATCATTTTGATATTCATTATTATGATTCGAAAAATTATTATCTGGCCGAATTTACAGCAAATAGCCTTGAATCAGCGTATGCTCAGCTATCCCAGGATTTTGATCATGAGATTAATGATCGGGTCAGCGTAATAATTTACGATTCCCATACCGACTTTACCCAAACCAATGTAGTTCCTCTGCCGGTCGATGCCCAGGGTATAGGCGGTGTTACCGATAAATTCAAAAACCGTATAACGATCCCCTTTGTAGGGGATTACTCTGATTTTCGTCAAGTATTGCATCACGAACTTGTTCACGCTGTTTTTAACGATATGTATTACGGTGGTACGGTCCAGTCAATAGTACAAAATAATATTCAACTTGTATTTCCCCTGTGGTTCGAAGAAGGTTTAGCTGAGTATACCTCTCTGGGTTGGGATACAGATACCGACATGTTTATTCGTGATGCGGTGATGAATTCTTTTTTACCACCCATCCAAGGCTTATCCGGGTTCTTTTCATATCGTGGCGGACAAGCCATCTGGGATTATATCGTTCAGGAGTATGGACGTGAAAAGATCGCAGAGATTCTTCAAGCGATAAGAACGACCCGTAGTGTACCGGGCGGAATGCAACAGGCTCTAGGCCTTTCTATTGAGGAATTATCTGAGAGATGGCACGAGCAGCTTAAAGTTGAATATTGGCCTGAAATTGCAGAACGAGAAAATCTGGAAAATATCGGAACTTTGGTAACGGAACGAGAAATGGGTGGTTCATATAACGTGAGCCCAACTATTTCCCCTCAAGGTGACCGTATTGCTCTGATTACAAATCAGCGTGGATACTTCGATGTTGTAGTTGTCAGTGCTATTGACGGTAGTATCATAAAAACGCTGATACAAGGTGAGGACAACGTAAACTTTGAGGAATTGAATATTTTGAGACCTAACCTCACCTGGTCACCGGATGGAGATCGCCTGGCTTTATCAACACGAACTCGTGGTAATATTGATCTTGCCATTGTTGATTATAACACGGGTGACCTTCAAAGGCTTCATTTTCCTGATATTGACGCTATAGGGTCTGTTGCATGGTCTCCGGATGGGACTAAACTTGCGTTTAACGGAAATTCAGGTCCATATACCGATATATACGTTTACAACCTGGAAACAGAGGAATATGATAATGTTACCAACGATGTATTTACTGATAGTGATCCATCCTGGACGGCAGACTCCGAAGGCATCTTATTTACTTCGGATAGAGGAAGTAAAGTCTCTCTTAGCACATACAAAACGAACTATAATGTATTGTTAAATCCTGATTTGAACCAGTCTGATATCTATAAATTAAATTTGGGAGATAACCGCGCCGAAAGGCTCATAAATACGCCAAATTCGGTTGATCAACGGCCACTGATGACTCGTGACGGCCGTATCATCTATATATCAGACCAAAATGGCATTCCAAATGTATATGAACTAAACGAGGATGAAAGAACAAGCGAACCACTTACTGACCTAATTACCGGCGTTCAGCAAATGTCTATCAGTGGAGATGGAAGCAAACTTGCTGTAAATAGCTATAATGAAGGTTACCTTGACGTCTTTATGATTGATAACCCTTTTAACCGAACTAAAAATGAACCTTTAGAACTCAATGATTGGGCTGAACGGCGGTTGGAAGAATCTAAGCAAGAACGTGTTCCTGCTTTTGAATATGTCCATAGTATGTTTGAACAGTTTGATAATAAATTCCCGGTTGTAGAAACGGAACAATCATCTTCATTCCAACTAGATCAAATACAGGAAGATGAAGCGCAAGATGAATACGAAGAACCTGCTGATACGGTAGAACAAGATCCCGATAATATCGACTTCAGGAACTACGTATTTGGTGAAGAAATTGAAGAAGAATATGCCGAAAGTGATGAAGCAAATTTATTCAACCCTGAACAAAACAAAACCGATGACGGGCGCTTCGTACCTAAAGAATATAGATTATCGTTTTCACCTGATTTAACCTATGCAGGCGGTACCGTGTCAACGGGTTACGGGGTATATGCGGTCGCACAAATGACCTTTAGCGATTTACTTGGTGATCACAGGCTCAACGTTGCTAGTAATCTTGTTTTTGATCTCAGGAACAGTGATTATCAGGTGAGTTACGGGTATTTTAAACGGCGCACAAACTATATGGCAAGTTATTTTCATACAGCCCGGAACTTCCAGACCATTGATCAATCTGGAGATATCCAGCTGGTACGCTACCGGTATTTTGGGGGAGGTTTAAACTTTCAATATCCTCTAAATAAGTTTTCCAGAATAGATTATGGTGCCAATTTTATTAATATCAATCAGGATTTTAGCCTGCTCTCGGGAAGGCAGAGTGATTCCGAGTCTACCTTCTTCTTATACCCTGAAATAAGTTATACCAAAGATGTTACCCAGCCTGGTTTTACTTATCCGGTCCAGGGATCAAGGTATAACATCAGGCTCAGCGGGAGCCCTCCATTAGGAGGCGATATTATTCGTTTCATTTCTTTACAAGGAGATTATCGTCGCTATTTTAATATTGGAGGAAACTACTCTTTAGCTTTAAGAGCTTCGGGAGGCGCCTCCGTTGGGCGTGATGCTCAGAACTTTTTTATAGGTGGCATGGATAACTGGATTAACTTCCAATGGGAGGGTGACCAAATCCCAATAGATCGTCTTGAGGATATCTTCTTTACTCAACCTGCTCTACCTTTACGAGGACATAATTTTAATGCCGCATATGGAGATAAATATGGTTTATTCAACGCCGAATTCCGCTTTCCGCTTATTGCCGCGTTATTACCCGGGCCTATCCCGATAATACCTTTATATAATATTACCGGGGGAGCTTTTGTTGATGTCGGTACCACCATGCAAGGGGTCGATATCCAAGATCCACTCATTGGTTCCGGGTTCGGCCTGCGTACCATATTATTAGGTCTTCCGGTCCGCTGGGATATTGGCTGGCCATATGATATTGGTGATGGCTTTGGTTCAAGGATCCATTACTTCAGTATTGGCCTGGACTTTTAATCATTTTGATGTTATCTGCCAGTTTTAATGAAGAAGAACTGGCAGCACATTAATTTTCCTAAGCTTTCTGTATTGTTGACCAAAAAGGGAAGTGCTCTCTTAACGCGTGGTATGGGCATGTACTTTTAGCAGTCGATCTGATAGAGTTTGAGGATCATTGAAATAGATAAAAGTATGATATATTTGCCGGGAATCAGCTAAGCTGGCATCAAGCCGAATATCGTTAACCGTACTGTCTTCTACCAAAGCATATTTGTAGTCATACATACCTTCCTTGATGATGGCATTTCCCGTATAGCTTTCAGTTTCTCTATTGTAAATCATACGCTGGTTCTCATTGATACTCCAATTGTTGAAAGGCCCGATTACATAAACCGGCGAATTTGTTCTTTCCTGATGGGGAAGCTCGAGTTCAAAATAAACATCTGCGTACCGGGCTTCCAGATTGTCTATCGCGGTCCCAAAACGATGGCTCTGTGAAATACCAGGGTTGATATCCAGATTAACAACATCATGCGCTAAAAACACTTTAGGTGGTATGGTTTCAGGCCTGACTTCTATAATATTATAAGCTTCCTGTTGAAGCCGCTGCAAATCTAATCTTCTGAATTCAAAACGACCCACATATGCGTTATCTCGTATGTTATGTGACCGTATTTCCCCGGTAGTGGCCATACCAACCACATCAGCCTGCCGGGCCCTTCCCCAGAAATGGTTTTGTACAAAGCGGGTTTGAAGGTCTACATCTGGGATTACAACCTCATCCGGATAAGAATAAGTTGCAAAAATTTGATGATGAAGCAAATAACGTTCATCCATTCCGAACAACTCTTCAATTTGAGTTTCCAAAAGGCCGGTATTCTCTTGTACAAAGAATGGGAGGGAGAATACAATTTCATCCCTTTCTACATCATAGACTTCTATCATATAATTGCCGCTAATCAAAAAATCAAGATCATTATTCGGAAATTTATAGGTATAATGAGTATATGCAGGCCGCTGGACCTGGCTGACCTGCGAATCGGTAATGACATCCTCCCTGAACCCTTGCTGGTAAAAATTAGGAAGTAATGTACTGGATGACCAATCCGCATCATGATGTGTAAACCGGACTCTGAATGTCCGTATGTCAAAGCCAAGCTCATCGAACTTAAGCGTCAGTTGTTCATTGCCATTCAATTTGATAATAGGAGCGTTTTCAGGAATATCCCGGTAGAGCTGGATGCTATGTATCCCTTCCGGAGGCAGTACCTGGCCTTGTACCGATACACTGTTCTTAACATCGGGGAAAGAACTGCGCGTTTCAGGTTGCCCGGTTACATCAAGAGTAGCACGTGTACATGTAGTTGTTGCAGCCAGGAATCCCAGAAACAATAAAAGGCTATAGTGTAATGGTGCCTTCAAAAACAAAATCAGCCGGACCTGTAAGGTAAATATTATGATAAACGTTATCTGAAGGCCGATAACCAAAGTTAATGATCAATTGTCCTCCTCTACAATCAACCTTTACTTTGGCCTTTTCAGTTCGCCGATTGTGTAAATAATGATGCGAAACTGCCGATGCAATAGCTCCTGTTCCGCAAGCCAGTGTGAGATTTTCTACTCCACGTTCATATGTTTGCAGGCCAATATGATTTTCATCAATGCTGCACATAAAGTTAACATTTGTACCTTTTGGGAAATCAGTGTTTGATGATCTTATTATCTGCCCGGCTTTCCTCAACTCATTTTCAAGTTTTAAAGTAGAACTTTCAACTTCTGATACAACATGTTCGGTTGCGGCATCTGCCTGGAGCAAATCGTAACCAGCAAGTTTACCTATTGGCTTCGGAATAACCTGAACAGGAAACTTTATAGTAACGGCATCATCAATAACATTCGCTTCGTAAATGTTTTCATGAACATTGAATGTATGGACAGGAGGGAAGCCTAAATGAACCGCAAATCGTGCAAGACAACGGCCTCCATTTCCACACATTCCCGCGTCACTGCCATCAGCGTTTCGGTAGATCATGGTATAATCGGCTGTTCCTGAATGCTGAAGGACTAAAAAGCCGTCAGCACCGATACCAAACTTTCGATCACATAACTTTGGGGTGATCTCAATAATCTGGTCCATAGTAAAATGTAACGAACGGTTATCGATCACTACGAAGTCGTTTCCGGCTCCCTGCATTTTATGAAATAACATATTGTATGAGTTTTAATTAGAGTCTAAATTAAATCCTCTTATTGTAAATCAAGCTCATGGATTGCAAGCTATGAAGATCCACTTATTAATAAAATAACGAGGGCAACAGCAATAGAGTAGGTGAAGCCTTCAGGATCAAAATAAAGGCCCGAAAGCCTCAAAACTCAGAGATTTCGTAGATCTGTCCGGCAATTCCTTTCCCCGCATCAAGGCCGAAAAACGGTTGGCAAGCACCGTAAAAATAAGCCGGGCATTTACATTTTGATTCAGAAGTTTTCGGGCTTCTAAAACTTCTGTGATCATTTCATCCAGACGCGCATTGGTCAGACTGGTGCAAAATTTCCGTATAGTTTGAAGCTGGTCGGTGTTGGTAACTAAGTTTTCATTGCCGGAAGCTTCATAAATCATCAGATCGCGTATAAACACTTCCAGGATGTTCATGAGAGCAATCTGGCTTTCCTGATTTAAATCGCTATGCCAGTTTCTGCTTACAAAGATAATATTCTTTGCATCCTGAGAAAACGCATAGCGCAAGAACTCAATTACCTGATCTCTGTTTGATTTTAGTGTGTCCGGATCATAAAAACGAGTTAGGCTGTAATTTCCTGCTGCAATGCGGGAAAGGTAGGCTGAGTCGGCTTCGTCTCTTCCTTCATATGTAATTAGGCCTTGCTTTATTTCATCATGCGTTAAAGCGGTACATGGTATCAAATGGCAGCGGGAGATGACGGTGGGCAGAATAGTGTCGATGTTATCCGTAGTAAGAATAAACATCAAACCTTCTGCCGGTTCTTCAAGCATCTTCAAAAAAGCGTTGAATCCCTCAACCCGCATCTTTTCAATATTGGATATTATGATTACCGTTCGCCGGCCTTCATTGGGCTTAAGCATGGTGGCCGGCCGAATTTGTTCCCTGAAGTAATCAATGGAATAAAAAGCTTTACGGTTCTTTGCTTCAGCTTGGTCCGTTAAGGAGGGGCGAACTGTAAAATCTACAATTTCATAAGGATCATCAGCAAGCAGTTTTACCCTGGCTTTAAGTTCTTCCCGTGAACGGTCACCAGGTAGCGGCAGGTAAACATGAATATCGGGGTGCAGATACCAAGAGCTTTTATTTGATGAAGCCTTGCCTTGAAGGTCTGTTAGATTGTCAATTCCGTTTACAGCTTCAGCAAGTGCCAGCGCCAATGGTTTTTTCCCTACTCCCGGAGGGCCCGCGATCAGGTAGGCATGTCCCAAACGTCCGGAAGATAGAACTTTGCCGAGTTTGTCACGAGCTGTTCTCTGGCCGACAAGCCGTCTACCGCCAAGGTCAATGCTCATATCCGAATGAATTGTTCTTCTTCTAATCGGAATGCTTCACGGATCCCATGGCTGGTGCTGCTTTCGATAAGCTTTTCTCTAAATGACGCGCTGTTAAGCAGCCTGGAGATGCGGCTAAGCATTTTTATGTGGAGGGAATTCTGTGTCTCCGGCCCAACCAGCAAGAAAATTAACTGTACAGGCTCACCATCAATGGCATCATAATCAATAGGCGGGTCAAGCTTGGCGAAAGCGGCATAGGTTTTATCAAGCCCCCGGGCTTTGCCATGAGGTATGGCCAAACCTTTGCCTACCCCGGTTGACATAATCGACTCCCTTTCAAGTACAGCTTTTACGCATGATTCTTTTGCGTTATTATTTATATCCATTGAGAGGGTTTGAATCAGACTTTTGATTGCTTCCTGCTTGGAACTTACTCGGAGTTGAGGCAAAATATTCTCATCGTCCAGCAGATCATGTATTCTCATAAAATATATAATGTGGAAAACTGCTTATTGAAATCAATAAAATATACGTAACGTGCAAGGCAAGTCATAGCATTCAAGACAGAAAATTTACGTTGATTTAAAATTTAAGAGGCTCATGCTATATCATAATTAGAAGTTACTTAGCGAAACGTGACAAAACTAATGTTATTTGGTCAGTTAACCAGACCAATTAAGCGGATTTAATAAATCTGTAATAATATTCTGAAATTCCGTACCATTACGGCATGAAATGGTTTTATACTACGCAGGCCGTGCTGATGAAGGATGTACAGCTCGAACTGCGCTCAAAATATGCCCTGAATACCGTGCTGGCTTTTGTAGCCGGATCATTGTTGATCGTGCTGTTTTCTTTACGTGCTGAAGAATTGCCGATCACGGCAAGGAGTGGGTTAATATGGATTATTATCTTATTTGCCTCTCTCAGTGTGCTTGGCCGCTCTTTCATTGCGGAGACAGAACGTGGCACGTTTGATCTTCTCAGACTTCACGGTGAGCCAAGCGCTGTTTATACCGGTAAACTTATATTCAATTTCCTGTTTACCCTTTTGGTGACCTTTTTGACCATACTGGTTTACCTTTTTATGTTAAACATCACCGTTTATCATCCCTGGCTTTTAGTCTTCATCCTGTTTTTTGGAACATTAGGATTAGCGGGGGTTTCAACAATACTGGGTGCTGTTGTCTCACAGGCATCACAAAAAGGGACCATTTATTCCGTACTCAGTCTTCCTCTGCTTGTCCCTCTTATTTTACTGCTGGTCCGGACGACAGAGTCGGCCTTCTCTGAAGAATTAGGCGAAGGCCTCACGGATGATATGCTGGCCATGGTCGGTTTCGCCGGGGTAGTGATATCTATTTCCGTGATCCTGTTTGATTTTATATGGGAAGAGTAGCAAGCAAGAGGGGGTGAGAAAGCCCGAAGTGAATGGCATTATCACATTTGAATGCAGAGCAAAGAGGCAGCTTATTTGATCTTTGGATTATGTAGAGCTATTGGTATCTTAATTGTACTAGCACAATAATAATCAGCTCTGTCAGCATGCAACTACTTTGGAAAATCAATCTATGGGCATTCCTTCTTGGCATAGCGCTGTTGATGGGGTGCGGTAATCTATATAATGCCAGGCATGGCATTCAATGGGTTGAAGAAGATCTCAACGATTATGCACTTTATATTTTTGCCCCTTACAAAGACACGCTGTCCGTTGTAGACTTGCTTTCGGGTGAACGATATCATCAATTTACCGAATTTAAAGGGATACAATCGGTTATCGCCAATCCAGAGGGGACAAGGCTTTATGTAAGTACCGGATCAGGTATTTCCGGTGGAAATCCAGGCAAAATATATGAAGTTGACACGGCTACATGGGAGCACCAGATTATTCACAACAGCGCAGCCCATATGATTGCGGGTTTGGAGGGGGGGATTTTTTTCTTAAACAAGGAAGGGGAGCTCAGGATTTTGGGGTCCATTAACCCAGGGGACGGGACGGTCAACATTATTGATGCTTTGGATGTTTATAGAGGGGCATGGTTTGAAGACAGCCTAATCGCCATTGACAATAACAATGGGTATCTTTATGCCCTGGATGATAATAATAAATTTTTTAGGTATGACTTTGAAAGAAAAACCACAGAAAATTTATTCTCCGAAATAGATTTTGATACAATAGCCCACTTTCAGTTATCTAAAAAAGGAAACCAAATATATATTCCCGGAGGCAAAGTGCTTGATGTTAACCAAAATAAAGTGGTTGGCATCCTGTCAACCCCGTACCTGGGTTCAGTGGCTGCCCGCCAAGATAACAAGGAGGTTTATGTCACGGATCCCGGCGGTTATTTTCATGACCCCGAACCATTGGGGAGAATAAAAATATACAGCCCCCCAAAAGACCGAATCATAGGAGAAGTTAAGGTGGAAACGGAGGGCGAACCTTCCAGGGCAGACCAGATATACTTGACACAAAACGAGCGCTATGCCGTGGTTAATGATTGGGACAAACATATTTTTATTATTGATTTGCAAACCCGGGAGGTTATAAAAACACATCGCTTTACCGATGAGGATACTTCATCCATTCTTGTTCGAAGCTTTTGGCTTGCGCCGAAACCCGACAGGTTCCGTTAAGCTTATTCCACGTGTTTCTCAAAAAATCCTTAATTTCACCATAAATCAGATAACCGAAAGTTACAGCAATAAACCTAATGGCATCAAACATTATAGACGGCGTTAAAGTAGCCAAGTCAATCCGTGATTTAGTAAGGAAAGACGTTCAGGAGTGGGTGGGAAAGGGAAATCGGCCGCCTAAACTTCAGGCAATCCTGACGGGGAATGACCCTGCTTCCCACACTTATGTAAGGGCGAAAACAAAAGCATGTCTTGATGTGGGCATAGAATCAGATACCCTTGTTTTGCCGGATACCATCTCGTCTAAAGAATTGAAAGAAGAAATCCAGAGATTTAACCGTGACGATGATACGGACGGTATTCTGTTGCAGCTTCCATTACCCCAGCACCTGCAATCTTTTTCCATCATCGAGTCCATTGATTACCGTAAAGACGTTGACGGGTTCCACCCTATGAACGTAGGCAGGCTCGCCATCGGTCAGCCAACGTTCCGCTCGTGCACGCCGGCCGGTATTGTTGAACTTTTCAGGTATTACAGCATTCATACGAAAGGACGCCATGCCGTGGTTGTAGGGGCTAGCAATATCGTAGGTTCACCGATGGGAATTATACTTTCCCGCGAGAACGATACGGGTAAAGCCACGACTACGATCTGTCATAAATACACGAAAGACATCACGCGCCACACCATTAGTGCAGATATCTTAATTGTTGCCGCAGGGTCACCTAATCTTATAACCGGACAAATGGTTAAAGAAGGGGTAGTTGTTATTGATGTCGGTATCAACCGAATTGCGGATCCCAGCGCTGAAAAGGGCTACAAATTAGTGGGTGATTGTGATTTCGACAGTGTTTCAGAGAAAGCTGATTTGATAACTCCCGTTCCCGGCGGCGTTGGCCCTATGACCGTGGCCATGCTGATGAAGAACACGTTGCTGGCTGCCAAGCAATCTATTTATCCGGAGTAGGGGGATTAAGAAATAGGGTAAGGCAATAGGGGCTTATTATGATCCCTCAAAAACAAAAACCGCTCAAGGCAATGGCAAGAATAAGAAAAAACCTGAAGGGTTTTAATTATGAATAGCCTCGTACGCAGTACGGGGTTATGGAACTAAGTCAGTAAGAACTCCGAATGGGGTTCAATAATTGGATAAATATTCAACCCCATCCGTGGTTGTGCCTGGATGTTTAATCTGTCCTCGCACTGCGTACGGGGCTATTCATGATTTAAGCCTTTCAGGCTTAGGTTAGGTCCATTTTATAAAGCCTTTCAAAAACAACAACGTTATTCTTCTTTAAACACCAACTTCGCAGATAAAATATCACGAATTTCCTGAACGGTAGTGGATTTGCTTAAGCTATCTATGATTTCAGTGCTCCTTAGCATACGGGTTACTTTTCCGAGGATATTTAAACTTCTCTGAAGGGGGAATCCTTTTGGGCTGATCAGGACAAAAATAACCTTGATAGGTTCGTTCATTTTTCCATATTCGATCCCTGTTGAACTTAGCCCAAGAAATAGGGTGGGCTCGTCTACATGAATGGATGTTGTATGCGTAAGCAGCACCCCCGGCAGTTCACCAGGCGTATTATCGGGGTCAATCTGAAGAAGCTTATCAACGGCTATATGCAACGCATTTTCTTTATGGTGAAAACGGCTCCCCATCATTTGTTTCAACGCATTCTCGTAACTTACTTCGTTAAGCTTTGGAGTAATATTCTGTGTGCTTATACTTGGCAGTTTTGAATTCCTGCCAAAATGTATTTGCAAAGTTGAAGTATCATCAGGCCTTTTTTCTGAAGGATATACTACTAAAAGATTGACTTCGGGATAATCTGTGGTTATCAGCCCTGGCAGGCGTTCCAGGTTGGGTTGCCAGGAAATGAAGCCTTTTCTTGCGCTCAAAAGGATCATCAGATCATTATCTTCCAAATCGAAACGGTTCTTTTTACTCATTTCTGACCAATCTTCGAGAAGATTGAATTCAGCTTCAATTTCAGGGGCCTTACTTAAAATAAATTCTTTGAGAATGTCGCTGTTGCGTTCAGTCGCTATTACGTATAAATCGGCACCCAACTCGCTGACAAGGTTCTTTACCGTGTCCACTGCGCGGGCAAAACCTGGCTCCCTGTCAGCCAGAGGCGGTACGGCAAGTACAATTCTTTCGGTAGTTTTCAGAGGTTGGTCCAATTTGCAGACGATGGCCATTTCATCTGTTTGGTCAAGAAGCTGATCGAGAACACTGCCGAATATGCTTCGCCTGGATGTTGCTTGTCCCTTCCAGCCAATTAATACGTTGGAAATCCTCATTTCCTTAATGGCCCTCACAATACCCGACGCTGTATTCATATCAACCCGTGTAACAGGCAATACCGGCACATTGGCCGCGGCTGCGTGGACTACGGCGTGGCTTAATATCTTCTCGCCTGCCGCTACTTGTGCCTCTACATCAGCGGTATCTCTGGCTACAATAAGGGGCAAGAGAGGTTCTTCGGAGCCGGGGTTGCGGATCATCATCCCTAAGTCCATCAATGCTTCTGAAGTTGCCGGGTTGGCTAATGGAATAAGTATACGCTGTGGCGCCTCGCTTGCGTTATATGGCTTCTTTTCCTCTAAAAGGGCCACCTTGCGTCCGTATGTTTCAACCAACCAGGGGCCGATCAGTGAAGTGATGAGGATTAGAACAACAACTCCGTTTACCATGGCTTCGTCAAAAAAGCCCAGGTCGAAACTAATAAGCGTTACAGCAAGTGTAGCGGCCGCTTGCGGGATGGAAAGCCCGGACATGACCCAACCTTCTGCGGCATTGTATTTGTAAACCCATTGGGTGACCTTTGCCCCCAGGAACTTCCCCCCTAAAACAAGTAAGGTAAAAGTTAATGAGTAAATGATTACATCATAACTTGTCAATACACTTACGTCTACAATCATCCCTACAGAAATCAGGAAGAATGGAATGAACAGAGCATTCCCGACGAACATCACACGGTTCATTAATACGCTGCTCTCGGGTACGAGCCGGTTCATGGTGAATCCGGCTAAAAAAGCCCCGATAATTGCTGCTAGCCCGGCAACTTGGGCCAGGTAAGCGGTAATAAACAATACCGCTATTAAAAATACATACTCGGTGTTGGTTTGATTGGTAATACGCCTGAAAAACCAACGGCCAAGATAGGGCAATCCAAAAAGGACAAGAATAAGGTATATGGAAACTGACCCTATAAAGGTCAACCAGAATTGAGCATTTATATCACCCGTGGCTGCTGCAATCACCACCGCAAGAACGGTCAATGACAAGCCATCTGTAATGATAGTTCCACCTATTACGGTAGTGACGGCCAGGTTTTTTGTTATACCCAGCCGGCTGGCAATCGGATAGGCTAATAAAGTATGAGACCCTACTATTGAGCCCAGCAATAGTGAGGTCGACATATCAAAATCCAGTAAATAAAAACCAACGGCAATACTAACAAGTTGAGGGATGAAAAAAGAAAACAATCCGAAAACAAAACTACTTGAGCGATGTTTCTCAAACTTGTTGAGATCAAGGGAGAGCCCTGCCATAAACATCAGATAGAGTAAACCTACGGTTCCCAGGAGGATGATGGTGTTATCTCGCTCAAGGAGCCCCAACACACTGGGTCCTACAATAGTACCAGCCAAAATAAGCCCGACAATAGACGGTATCCTGATCTTGTCGAAAACAATGGGCGTTATAAGAATGATGAACATCACCAAGGCGAAGATAAGCACCGGGTCAGATATCGGGAGGGATAATAAATTATCTAATAACATGAAAGGTGCCTGTTCGTCCGGTATGGGTAATTTGGTAATAATTGAAATCTTATGATAAGATAACTAATATTTCCCGTTGAAGTTACGGTAGGAAAACTTGGGCTATAATCCCCGCTAACCCGGTTATTGGACACGTGAATATGCAGTTTCGAACCTTCTAAAGGGAAAGGCTTTACATTCTACCTGAAGCTTAGGCTTCACCGTTGGATTAAAGAACATGATCAAACATCAGGCATACTAACATCATCTGCCACGAAATGTCTTGACAAAAAAATTATTTAATTATCTTAATAAAGATAATTCATTGAATATTCATCAGGTATCATTAATTTCCCCCTTGCTAATTCACCGAACCTATATTTCTGTTCTATTTGGAGAATACATCTAAAAAATTAAAAAAAGAACTTGGCCTGTTTGATCTATATACAATCAGCACAGGCGCTATGTTTAGTTCCGGCTTTTTTCTGCTGCCGGGACTTGCAAGCGCTCAGGCCGGTCCATCAGTAATATTAGCTTACCTGCTCGGTGGGCTAATGGTTTTACCGGCCATGCTAAGCGTTGCTGAATTAAGTACAGCCATGCCAAAAGCGGGTGGACCTTATTATTTCCTGGATCGCAGCCTCGGCCCTATGGCTGGTACCGTTGGCGGCCTGGGCACCTGTTTTGCCCTCATCTTTAAAAGCGCCTTTGCTCTTATTGGGATGGGAGCATACCTGGCTATTTTTATTGATGTTAATATAAAAATAGTGGCCGTAATCCTGACCCTTGTTTTTATGGTAATGAATATTATCGGGGCCAAGAAAACAAGCCGTTTACAAGGGATACTTGTTATGTTATTAGTCATAATTCTTGTGTTTTTTGTTGTACAGGGTTTGGGAGAAGTTTTTTCACTGGGCCTAACAGAAGTAAACCGGACCCAAATGACACCATTCATGCCTTTTGGTTTAGAAGGATTGGTTTCTACAATAGGCTTTGTTTTTGTTTCTTATGCGGGGTTAACACAAGTTGCCAGTGTCGCTGAAGAGGTCAAGAAACCGGAACGTAATATTCCTCTGGGAATGATACTTTCGTTAATTACAGCTACTATAATATATGTTATTGGCGTTTATATAATGGTGGCCCTACTTGATCCCAATGAGCTAAGTGAAGACCTGACACCAGTGGCTACCGCGGCAAACGTTTTTTTTGACTGGCTTCCGGAGCCCGTTGGTTTAGTGCTTATCGTTGTAGCCGCGATAGCCGCATTTGCATCAACGGGCAATGCAGGGATACTTTCTGCCGCTCGTTACCCTTTTGCTATGGCCCGCGATCATTTGATCTGGCATCGGTTTGCAACACTTGGTCGATTCAATACCCCGGTGGTATCGGTCGTGATCATTTCGGGAATTATGATCTTCTTTATTCTGGTCCTTGATGTTGAGGCCATCGCCAAATTGGCCAGTGCATTTATGCTGTTAATATTTGGTTTTTTGAACCTTGCGGTAATAGTCATGCGGGAAAGCCAGATCGAATCGTATGATCCCGGCTATCGCTCACCTTTATATCCCTGGATGCAAATAGCCGGCATGATCTTTAGTTTTTGGCTAATTGCTGAAATTGGATTAATCTCAATCTTGTTTACAGCCGGCATGGTTTTGGCGAGCTTAATCTGGTTTTATTATTATGCGAAAGATAAGGTGATACGTGATGGCGCCATTTATCATATATTTGAGCGGCTGGGGCGTCGCAGGTACCAGGGGCTCGATCATGAAATGCTGGGCATTTTAAGGGAAAAGGGGCTTCGCGATGAAGATCCTTTCGATGAAGTTGTTGCCCGGGCATTTATCATTGATTTGAAGGAGAATGGTGATCCAGAGTCAGTTTTAAATGAAGCAACCAGGCTTATCTCAAAGCGGTTGCCTAAATCTTCCGGAGATATTGAAGAGAAATTGCCAACGACACCTGAGGAACTGCAAAAAGCATTTCTTGAAAGTTCCCGAATGGGAGCATCACCCGTTTCAAACGGTGTGGCAATTCCTCACTTACGTATTCATGGCATTCAACATCCGGAAATGGTTTTAATTCGCTCCAGAAAAGGAATGCACCCTAAGGTATGGGATGACTGGTATGCAAACCACGAAGTGAAACAGAAGGTGTATGTTATATTTGTTTTGGTAAGTCCGGATAATAATCCGGCCCAGCATCTTCGGTTCCTTTCGCAAATTGCAGGCAGGGTTGAAGATCCAACTTTCCTTGATAGTTGGATGCGAGCCGAAAATGAACAGGAATTGAAGGAAGTATTGCTCAGGGATGAGCGGTTTCTTTCTATAATCTTGCGTAAAAATTCTAAAGCTGAGACTTTAATAGGTTTATACATCCGTGATCTAAATATTCCTGAAGGTAGCCTTATTGCTATGGTCCGCCGTAACCACAAGACCATTGTACCAAGGGGGAACACCGTATTGCAAGAAGGGGACAGGCTGACTATTATAGGAGAACCAAAAGGTATTAATGAATTAAATAAGCATTACGGAACGGTAGTTTAGATCATTACTTTGAGAAACAGAGATCAACAGGTTTAAATATTTTATTATTGCCTATTCGGACCCTCGGGGGTAAGTCCCCATAGGGACTTCATGTTTGTAGAAAAAACACATCCCACACAAATATCCGTCCCGTAGGGACATAATGTTAGGTGGATGGATAAAGGGAAGGATATTAGTATTTTATTGAACCCTTGTTCATTACACGATACGTTAATGGATAATAATATCACATGCCCTTATTAAAATAACCTATTATGGCTAATACGTACGGTGATATAGCTTCTCTCACCTAACATTTCGTCCCTAACGGGACGGATAATATGGTGGTAACCCTGGTTTCTACAAACATCACGTCCCTACGGGACTTTTTTGTTCGGATTTATAGAATAATATTCGCCATAACAACCGGCTCTAAATCATGAATTATCCGTAGGTGATAAATCATTTGGGACAAACGGGACTGGCAATAAAAAATAAATGCGGGATAGTATAGTATTCTAAAATACGAGAGTGCTGCATTGCGGAAAACAGGAAATAATTTTGATATGCCCTGATTGAGGTGCTTCAAACAACAAACGGTTTACTTCTGATCAACGTTTAAGATTTGACTTAGCTCCGCGTTAAAATTAAGGGTGGGCCTGGGTTCAAAAGGTTTGCCAATAATCAGTTCATACAACTCTGAATACCGTTCATAAACCTGTATGCGGAAAGGGTCCGGCAGCTCCGGCAGGGTCTGCCCATTAAGGCCCTGGAAGTTATGTTCCATCAGCCATTCTCTGATGAACTCTTTGGATAATTGCTTTTGCTTTTGGCCTTTTCCCAACCGTTCTTCAAAACCATCTGCATAAAAGTAACGGGATGAATCAGGGGTGTGAACTTCATCGGCCAAAATTAACCTGCCATCATATATCCCAAATTCGTATTTCGTATCAACAAGCAGCAAGCCACGATCAATAGCCATTTGGGTCCCGCGCTCGAACAATTGGAAAGCAGTATTACGTACTTTATTCCAGGTGGGACCATCAATAATCCCCTTTGCCAGAATCTCTTTTTCAGAAATATCTTCATCATGGCCTTCGTCAGCCTTAGTTGCCGGGGTGAGGATAGGCTTATCAAAACGCTGGTTCTCAACCATACCATCCGGCAGCGTCACCCCACAAAGTTCTCTTTTGCCTGACCGGTAGGTTCGCCAGGCATGGCCGGTAAGGTAACGGCGAAGAACTACTTCAACAGGCAGCATATTGCACTTTCGTGCAATGGTTACATTAGGATGAGGGACATCCAGTAAATGAGTTTCAATAATATCACGTACATTATCAAAGAAATACGCAGCAATAATATTTAGTATCTGCCCTTTGTACGGAATGGCTTGCCTGAGCACATGATCAAAAGCAGAAACACGATCTGATGCAATGAAGGCTAGCTTATTATGGGGTAGTGAATATACATCACGCACTTTTCCACGATAAGGTTCGGGCAGGTCCGGTACGGTAGTTTTAACAACGCAGTGGCTTAAAGCTTCATGAATAGTATTCAAGGGTCGGGGATATTATTTTTTGGTGGTTTTTCTCGCAATGAGCTCAGGCTCAATAATATGCTGCTCAATGGGTTGCTTCGGCTTTTTAATGAGCTCTTCCATTTTATGGGTTGCCTTTATGCCGATATCGTACATTTTTTGATTAATCGTGGTTAACCCAAGGAAATGTGAAATTTTTATATTGTCATAGCCCATAATAGCTACATCGCCCGGCACATTCAGGCCAAGTTCGTCAAGGGCATGAAGGGCCCCGATCGCTTGCGCATCATTGGAGCAGAATATAGCATCGGGCATATCACCACGCTCTTTTAAGATCCGGATGGACTCATAGCCCGCTTCCTCGCTATAGCCTTTATGTTTTTTCGTGATGCCTGAAACCAAATATTTTTCTTGCAAGGGCTTGCCCAGTTTGGTCAGCATTTCGCGAAATCCTTTTTCACGGTCGTCGGCAATAGAAGAGCGACTGTGTTTGCGGATCATTCCAATGCTTTCATAACCTTGTTTAACGAGATGCTCGGCGGCCATACTTCCTCCTTTATGGTTATTCCACCAAAAAGCATTGTACTCCGGATGGTTTGAGCCTACCAGGACTACCGGGATAGGTAAATCTTTCAGGCGCTGATGGATCTCATCATCAACCTCGATGGAGAATAAGATCAGTGCATCGGGGATTCCCCGGTCCAGGAAGTTTTTGAAATTGGTTTCAGGGTCTTCAGAACCGGTATTATAGATGATAAAATCCAGATCAGAATCCTTAATTTCATCTTTTACGCCCTTTAGCACTTCATTGAAGAATGGAGTGGTGAAAGTAGGGGCGGCAACGGCAATGATCTGGGGAGTGCGCCTTGCCAGGTTACGAGCGCTTACCTGCGGGCGAAAATGCAGTTCTTCAATAGCGTCTTTAACCCGTCCTTTGGTTTCCAGGGAAACATAAGGAGAGTCATTTAAAACCCGGGATACCGTTGAAATGGCTACATTCGCCTGCCTGGCGACATCATAAATGGTAGATTTTTTAGGCATAGTAAGTAGGGGTAATTAAATTAAAGAACAAGATACTGAAAAATTACAAACTCTGACAGTAAGCAGATTATATAAATAATTTACATGATATTCATAATATATTTAAGGAGTAATTAATTGAGCAGGAACTATTCATTGAGTAAATATATTCAGGTTAGTTCATTTACCTAAACCAATATAGTTATTATGAACTATAACTTGCTTTATTATCCGTATCAGATAACTCGTTTGGTATATGAATGGACCCCCATGCACCGAAATGTTATTGAGGAGGTAAAAAATCCCCAGCTTCAGGATGCTTATGCGCGTTGTCGTCAAATTACCCGCCAATTTGCAAAAACCTTTTATCTTGCCACTCGATTTTTGCCACGTGAGAAACAGCGAAGCATTTTTGCAATTTATGCTCTTTGCCGTTATCTCGATAACATTGTGGATGAAGCCGAAGACCTGATAAATAACCAGCAAATACACCCGAATGAAATAGGGCCATTCATCTTAAACTGCAAAGAAAAGCTGATACAGGCCTATGACGGGCAGAAATCCGACAATCCCATATTTGTAAGCCTTTCTGATGTTTTGAAATCCTGCAACATCCCTATGCAGCTACCCCTCAAGCTTATAGATGGTGTTTGTATGGACCTGACAAAAAAACGTTATGATACCTTTGATGAACTTTACGATTACGCGTACAAAGTGGCTTCTGTAGTGGGTTTAATGACCAGTGAAGTCTTCGGCTATAGTTCTAAAGATGCGCTCAAACATGCTGTTGATCTTGGCATTGCTATGCAGTTGACCAATATATTGCGCGATGTCGGTGAAGATTTGAAAAATGACCGAATTTACCTGCCCTCTGAAGATCTGCATAAATATGACATTTCAGAAGACGAACTTAAAGAAAATAAGGTTGATGGCCGTTTTATTGAGATGATGAAATTTCAAATTGACCGCACGCGCAAGTATTATCTTAAGGCCGATAAGGGAATACCTTTGCTGGCCCGTGACAGCCGCCTTACGATCTCGCTTGCCCGCTTTAATTATTGCCGAATTTTAGACAGGATAGAAGAGAATAATTATCAGGTTTTTGACCGTCGCGCCTACCTTACAACAAGTCAAAAGCTTAAAATACTTCCGAAAATTTGGTGGAAATTATAGGTTGCTCTGGTACCTTATAAAGGTAAAAAGAGGGTAGAGGGAAATCTGACCATTTGATCACGGATGATTGCTATATTCCTGTAAATGATCATACAACAACTCAATATATGCCAGACATAAAAAAAGTTCTTATCGCTAACCGGGGGGAGATCGCTGTCAGGGTTATGCGAACCTGCCATGATCTGGGTATTCAAACCGTAGCCGTTTATTCAGGACCGGATGAAACCTCAATGCATGTTCTTTTGGCTGATGAATCCGTCCTAATCGGGAATGCCCCATCATCCGAGAGCTATTTGGTGATGGAGAAAATTATTGATGCTGCAAAGGAAACCGGTGCCGACGCCATTCATCCAGGTTATGGTTTTTTAAGTGAAAACGCAGTATTTGCACGGTTGTGCCAAAAAGAGAACATCATTTTCATAGGCCCTTCTCCCGAAGTCATAGAAATAATGGGAGATAAAACCCGGGCCCGGCAGAGGATGGACGCCGCCGGGGTAGCTTCTCCGCCTGGCACAGTTAATGTCCTGGAAAGGATGGAAGAAGCCGAAAAAGTGGCTAAGCAGATCGGCTACCCTGTGCTCATCAAAGCGGCTGCGGGTGGTGGCGGTAAAGGGATGCGCATTGTACATGAAATGGCCGATCTGAAGAAAAACATAACAGCGGCACGGTCCGAGGCTAAGAACGCTTTCGGCGATGGCCGTGTCTACATTGAAAAATATTTGGAATCCCCACGCCACGTGGAGTTCCAGATCATTGCAGACCATGGCGGCAACATGTTGCATTTGTTCGACCGGGAATGCTCTATCCAGAGAAGGCACCAAAAAGTTATCGAAGAAGCACCCTGTTCTTTTTTGACGCCGGAATTACGCACAGAAATGGCCACTGCTGCTCTTACCGTAGCTAAAGCCTGCAACTATACCAATGCCGGAACCGTGGAATTCCTCGTTGACAAGCATCATAACTTTTACTTTCTGGAGGTTAATACGCGGCTACAAGTGGAGCACCCGGTTACAGAAATGATAACGGGCCTGGACCTTGTAGCCCTCCAGATTAAAGTCGCTGAAAACAAACCTTTGAGTATGGCCCAAGAGGATATTTATATAAAAGGACACGCTATTGAGTGCAGGGTTTCGGCTGAAGACCCGGCTGAAAATTTTCTGCCGAGCACAGGTAGACTAAATACACATATCATACCATCGGGCCCTGGTATACGGGTCGATGCGGGGGTGCGTGAAGGCCAGGAAGTCAGCATTTATTACGATCCGCTTATTTCCAAATTAATGGCCCACGGGGAAAATAGAGATCAAGCCATCGGACGTATGAATCGGGCTTTACAGGAATATCAGATTGCAGGTTTAAAAACCACAATCCCGTTTTGTCAATTTGTGATGGGCCACCCGGCCTTTACAGCATCCAAATACAATACACATTTTGTCGGTGAACATTTTGCCCCATCACAATTAGAGCTTACTGAAGATGAATCCGTAAACGAAATCGCCGCCATCAGCGCTGCGTTGTTGAATAATGGGATTAAAGAAAACAATGAACTGGCCCATTCAACTGCAAATTCACAGAGCGAATGGTGGTTAAGAAGAGGGAAAAGGGTTTAGATGGCCCTTAAAAACTAAGATCGGTCCATATCTGCAAGAGAAAGCTTCTTTGAGCAAACGCTATATCAAGGTAGGTGTGCGTCGTTTTTTCCCAAAACCGTTTGCCTGAACAAAGCTGCTCGATTTCTTTATAGATCAGGAAACTGCCCATAAATGCCCTTCTTAAATTTAACCATAACACATTAAAGTCTGGGCCTGAACAAGAGCGAACCAGCTTCATAACAACTCCATATCAAAGCCGTAAATATACGGTGTTGATACGGCTTTGATACGGTCTTGATACGGCGTTGTTCAAAGCTTGTCGGTTTATTATCCACTTAAAAATATGTAAATGACTTAAACTATTGTTATAGGAAATTTTGATATTCCTGGTTTTTTTCAATATTGTAGGTCACCTTGTTAAATTATTTTAATCATGAAAAAGATTAACCCAATTACTATGATGAAGCAAAAATTACTAATGACCATATGCCTTATTTTTGGCCTTTTTACAGCCGGATTAGCGCAATCACGAACCGTGGAGGGGACTATAACCGATGCTGAAGTCGAGGATGTTTTACCGGGGGTAAATATTCAGATCGAGGGTACTAATGTGGGTACAACGACTGACCTGGAAGGCCGGTACAGCATTGAAGTGGAAGGGCCCGAAAGCGTCTTGATTTTTTCGTATGTCGGCTATCTTACAGAAGAAATCGCAGTTGGGGACCGGAATGTTATTGATGTTGCCATGGAGTCTGATTTTGCAAGACTTGATGAAATGGTGGTTGTTGGATATGGGGCTGTTCAAAGAAGTGATTTGACCGGTTCAATCTCCTCAGTTGATTCGGAGACGATAGAAAAAGTTAGTTCACATGATCTTGCGGGGGCTTTACAAGGTAGAGTTGCCGGAGTTAACATAACCGGTACAAGTGGGGGGCCTGGTGCGGGAAGTTCCGTTAGAATAAGAGGGGTTGGAACTACAGGTGGAAATGAACCTTTATATGTAGTTGATGGGTTTCCAATAACCTCCGGGAATATGGGGATTCCAGGAAGTTCTGAAAACATTAGTGGATTATCAGTTATTAATCCTAGTGATATATTGAATATTGAAGTTTTAAAAGATGCCGCAGCTGCTTCCATTTATGGTGCACGTGCTGCTAATGGAGTTATTTTAATTACAACCAAAAGTGGGGAAGCGGGGCAGACTAGTTTTACTGTAAATAGTTACACTGGCTATTCCCAAGTATGGAAGAAACCGGAAGTTCTAAATGCAGAAGAATTAGCTACATTGGCAAATGAGCTTTGGGTTAATTCAGGTATGGAACCTCATTCCGATTTTTCAAATCCTCAAGCACTAGGTGAAGGCACGGATTGGATGAGTGCGATATTTAGAAACGCTCCAGTTTCGAATCTCGATTTTTCTATTTCGGGGGGTACCGAAAACGTACAAGCAAGATTATCTTTTGGTGCTTTAGACCAAACTGGAACTATGATCGAAACAGGACATCAAAGATATACAGGTCGAGCAACAATTGATTTAACCCCTAATGATAGGTTTAAATTTGGTGCCACGTTTGCCTTCGCACAAACTGAAGGGAGAGGTGTTCGAAATCAACTTCATAACCGTGGAATAATTAACTTGTCCCAGCAAATGTTTCCACATTTAGAGCTTGATGATGTTATTGGTGATAATGTTCCTTATGCAACTTCACAAGGGGATAATCCTATTTTACGTGCAAGAGATCAGGGGCATCAACTCTCAAACGCAAGAACAAATATAAATGGATTTGGTGAATTTGAAATTATAGAAAATTTATTATTCCGTACCAGTCTTGGGGTTGAATTTGACAATAACCGCACATCACAATGGGACCCCACTGCTAACAGAGGCCACTTCCGAAACCTGCGAGCATCTTTAAATGAAAACTATAGTAGGGGAAATAATGCTTTACTTGAGAATACATTGACATATACGACAGAGATCGATGATGTGCATAGAATTTCTGCTGTTGTCGGTCAAACAGCTCAGAGAAACAAAAGTGATTTTATTTCTGCAAGAGGTATCGATTATCTCAATGAGCAGATAAATGTTATTAACGGTAGTAACTCAAGTGAGCGCGAAGCATCAGGAAGCATGAGTGAATACAGATTGGCATCATACCTTGGACGTATTAATTATGCATTCGATGATAAATATATCTTATCTGCAAGTATTCGTCGCGATGGTTCTTCTAATTTTGGTCCAAAAAACAAATGGGGAAATTTTCCTTCTGTGTCTGCTGCATGGAATATCAATCAGGAAGCCTTCTTTGAGGGTGTTCCATACATGAACGAACTTAGATTAAGAGGAAGCTGGGGGCGCCTGGGAAATGATAACATTGGTTCATTTGGATACATGAGCATGTATACACTTGGTACTAATGCTAACAATTACATACTTGGTGAAAATCAGAATTTAGCTATTGGAGCCCATATGAGTAGGCCAGGAAATCCGGACTTGAAATGGGAAACGAGTGAACAAATCAATTTTGCTATAGATGCTGGTTTTTTTGAAGGTAGGTTATACTCCACAATTGAATATTATGAAAAAGTAACAAGCGATATGTTAGTTGCTCTACCTATATCTTATGAAGCTGGTTTTTCGGCTGCACCAAATGTTAACGGCGGAGAGATCTTAAACAGAGGATGGGAGTTTGAGCTAGGGTTAAGAGAACAAAGTACAAATTTAAGATGGGATATAGGTGCAAATCTTTCAACCTTACATAACGAAGTACTTTCCCTGGGCCAAGGCCAGCCAATAATAGGAGGACGTACAATGTATGGAAGTGGAATGCCTATAACATACACGGAGGTAGGTGAGGAAATTGGCTATTTCAAAGGATATGAAGTTGAAGGAATTTATCAAACAGTAGATGAAATTGATCAAGATTTCCAATCAAATGCTCAGCCTGGCGATTTTCAATGGAGAGATATTGATAGTGATGGTGTATTAACTGATGATGACGCCGTGAAACTTGGCAGCCCGTGGCCTGACTTTACCTATGGTGCCAATCTAAATATGAACTACAGAAATATTGATTTCAACCTCGTACTAGCGGGCGTATCAGGAGTTCAGATTATGAACAAAATGATAGAGTCAACTTATCCGGTAAGGTATTTTGGGGGGTCAGGGATTGTGAATGCTAATAAAAGAGCAATGGACCGATGGACACCTGAAAATGGCGGGAATACAGTTCCCAGGCTAATAGAAGATGATGCTAATGGTAATTATGCCACCATGTCAAGCTTCTATGTTGAAGATGGTGATTACATGCGCATTCGCAATGTGACATTGGGTTATACGATTCCTACAAGTATTGTTGAGCATACTAACCTGCTTTCAAACATGAGGGTGTACGTAAGTGCTCAAAACTTATTTACATTCACAGGATATTCCGGGTTTGATCCCGAGATTACTAGTTCCAATCCACTTTCATCAGGAATAGATGATGGTATATACCCTATGGCAAGAACATTCATGTTAGGATTAAATCTAAGATTCTAGCGGTGAACTTTAATACTGCTCTGATACTAAAAAAAATTTAAATAATATTATGAAAAATTACATAAAACATATTTTTATCGGACTAACACTGATGATTACATTATCATTTTGTTCTGATGAATTCTTGTCGTTAGGTCCGGAAGATACTTTAACAGAGGTTAATTTTTATCAAACAGAAGATGATGCACAGGCTGCTTTGCATGGTGTTTATAATCGTCTTTCCTTACCGGAAGTCTGGGGGAATTGGGCCAACACAGCAGAGATCGAATGGGGGATTACCGGCGATATGTATGAAATGGATCGAAGTCAGTCTCGCATTGAATTACATACTTTACGTTTCCCTGCTAGTAATACCGCTTTGAGAAACTTATATCAACGTTCATATGAGGGTGTTGCTCGTGCAAACTCAGTGATTGAACAAGTATCAGCTATGGAAGATATAAAGTCTGATACACAAGAAGACATTATTGCACAAGCAAAATATTTAAGAGGAATGTTTTATTATAATTTAGCCTGGCATTTTGGTGGTGTTCCATTAGTACTGGAAGAGCTGGATGCTTCTGCAGATTTTGATATCCCCCGTGCATCTCGCGAGAAAACCTGGGAGCAAATTATAAAAGATTTTAGTGAGGCTTCCGAGGTGTTACCGCTTAACCGGGAAGGTGAGGATGTTGGACGTGCCACAAAAACAGCAGCGTGGGGCTTTCTTGTTAAGTCCTACCTTCATTTACATGAGTACGATGACGTTATCACTTACAGTGAAATGATACTAGATACCAAAAAACACGATTTGATTTCTAATTATCGTGACGTTTTTCGTGAAGAAAATGAAAATAATATTGAAATACTGTTTTCAACCCAATTTAGTGGTACAGAACCCGGTCGATCGAATATTATAACGACCCGAACATCACCTCGCGGAGGACCGGGTGAATTTGTTGGAAGTAGTGCTTGGAGCAACTATGTTCCCGCTACACATTGGGTCGATGACCATGAAACGGATGAGGATGATAATATTATTGATCAACGCTATCATGAGACAATAATTGGAGCTGGAGAGAAACACCAGGATGTTGATTACAGCTTACCAGAAGAACCATCTGAGGCTATGACAATGTCAGGTTACATTATTACAAAATATTGGTTTGGTATTCAGGATTTTAGAGGTGGCAACAATACTCCGATTGTGCGCTTGCCGGAAATCCTGCTTGCTTATGCAGAAGCTTTAAATGAAACAGGCGATCAACCGAATGCGATGAGGCAGGTGAATTTAATTAGAGATCGAGCTGGGCTGGACGATAAATCATTAAACCTCTCTCAAGAAGAGGTACTAGATGCCATTTTCCATGAATATCGTTTTGAGTTTCTATGGGAACCAACTGGAGGTTTTAGTGCTCTAAATCGTAGAGGGAGGTTTTTGGAGTATTTAGAAGAGAATCATCCCGATTTTGAATCTCTTGATGTTGATAATAAACCTTGGTTGCATACCCAGCCTATTCTCTTTCCAATTCCATCAACAGCTTATGACAATAATAAAGCATTGGAACAAAACCCACATTACCCCTCATTTTAAAATATAATATGCATATGGGCTGTAATTAAATCTAACATTAAGATGTAAAAATTTAATTACAGCCTCTTTTTTCTTAGAGCCGCCATTAACATTGCATTTTAGAAAATGACTTATTATAGATTAATTTTAATAATTCTGTTTACTTATACGGCCTCAATCGGTAAACATTTTACACCTACTGAAGGACCAGGAGCTGAAGCATCTTCTATTTGGGAGAAAATTGAACCTTTCTTTTCACCGCCCGAAGAATTTGAAGGCCGATATGGTGAATACCGGACGCCATTAAAGTTTTATGACGGACGATCTGTAAACACACCACTGGATTGGCAGGAAAGGCGGGAAGAGATACGGGGCCGCTGGCATGAGATGATGGGCGCATGGCCGCCTTTCATTGATGACCATGAAATGGAAATTCTTGAAACTACACACCGGGAGAATTTTACACAGCACCGTATCCGGTTTTACTGGACCCCGAATGAAAAAACGGAAGGGTACCTGTTAATACCTGATGGAGAAGAAAAAAGACCTGCGGTCATCAGCGTATTCTATGAACCGGAAACGGCTGTTGGACTAGACAGAGAGAATCTCGACTTTGCTTACCAGCTGACAAAAAGAGGGTTTGTGACCCTATCGATCGGTACTACCCAAGCCACAGAGGCAAGAACATATTCCTTATATTATCCTGATATAGAAAATGCGGAAATTGAACCCCTTTCTATGCTGGGCTACGCGGCCGCCAATTCTTATAATCTGCTTGCCGATATGCCGGAAGTTGATGCAGACCGTATCGGTATTGTAGGGCATTCTTTCGGCGGCAAATGGGCGATGTTCGCATCCAGCTTATATGATAAATTTGCATGTGCGGTCTGGTCAGACCCCGGCATTGTATTCGAAGAGTCACGACCTAGCGTGAACTATTGGGAACCGTGGTATTTAGGCTATCATCCGCAACCCTGGCGCGAACGGGGAGTTCCCGATGAAGAAAATCCGGCGCAAGGTTTGTATCCAGAGCTTGTTGACGGAGGTTATGACCTTCATGAATTGCATGCGCTTATGGCACCACGACCGTTCCTTGTTTCAGGTGGCTCTGAGGACCCCATTGAACGATGGGTACCGTTAAACCACTCTATAGAAGTGAACAATTTGCTGGGTTATGAAAACCGGGTAGCGATGACGAACCGTCCCGAGCATTCACTGAACCCGGAATCAAATGAGCAAATCTACCTGTTTTTTGAGTATTTCCTTAAACATAATGGCATCTCTTCGAATGTTCAATAACCTTCATAGTAAATTCATAATAACTAATCAACTTCTTTAAACTCCTTCAGTCCGAGAGTATTAGTCTACCTCCACCACGCCGATAAATCCAAATAGATTACTTGATTCCCTAGAACATTTAATATCACATGAAGGTGATTTCTTGCAAAATCCTATCTATTAGATTTAACTAGAATATATAATGACAGAGCACTATATTGTTAAAAATTAGTTATAAATAGATCATAGACAAAAAATAAAGCTAGATATGACAGATTCAATGAACCGCCGTAAATTCATTAAAATGACAACGGCTGCTAGTGCAGCGGCCGGTGTTTTGGGTAGCACGGCCAATGTAGCAAAAGGTGCTTCTCCCAATCGAAAAATTAATGTGGCTATCGTGGGAACCAATAATAGGGGGAGGGCCCATGTTAGAGGTTTCGTAAATTTGCCGGATGTAGAAGTAACCTATATCTGTGATATAGACGATGAAGCCATGGCAAAAGGCTTACAAGCTGTTGAAGATGGCGGTCAGTCAAATGTGCCAAAAGGAGTTAATGACTTTCGAAGAGCTTTGGAGGATG
>JBBDMV010000129.1:0-2507 GCA_040878115.1 Balneolales bacterium | reverse complement strand
CCGTGCGAATATTTGATTTCAGCTTAATCAGCATATAAAACAAACCAAGGTTCACCCTGGCGATGTATACAAAATGCTTCGAGCCACGCGGCTCAGGTTGTTCGGCGGCTATTTTTGCAAGCTCTTTTAGTTTATTCTCAAATACCGGATCGCCAAAATCAAATCGTTTTTCCCTGTACGGGGCCACCACCAGCTCGCCGAAGGAGCGGCAAAATTCAAAAAACTGCTCTTCATATTCCAGATCAACAGGGTTGGGTTTTATCATCTCCAGATCTTCATAAAGCTTTGTAATTTGCTCGATATTATGCTCAAGGTGTGCCGGTACCAAATTTATGAAGGCATCAAAGAAATCCTGAGGGCATTTCTTTACGCATCCAAAGTCAATGATACCTAGCTTTTTGTCCGGCGTATAGAAGAAATTGCCCGGATGAGTATCGGCATGTACGGTATGATGTGAATTGATCTGCGAATGGAAAAAATCCCACAAAAGCTGGCCAAAATGGTCCCGTTCTTCCTGAGTAGGATTACCCTCAATGAAATCCTTCATATGTGCTCCTTCCAGAAAGGTCATGGTCAGTACCTTCTGTGATGAAAGTTCCTTAATCCATTCGGGAGTTACAAAATTCCCGTAATTATAATTCTTGTGATATTCCTCGATAGACCGCCCTTCAATATCATAATCGGTTTCTTCAAGAAGCTTTTCTTTCACCTCTTTGAAATAAGAAGCCAGGTTATCGGAATAACGGATCCGGCGAAATAGTGTTTTTGCAAGCCCAAGATCTGATGCTATCGTCTCCCGTACGTTAGGATATTGGATCTTAACGGCAACATCACGGCCATCTTTGAGAGTAGCACGATGAACCTGACCAATAGACGCCGCGGCAATAGCTTCAGTGTCAAAATGCTTGAAAAGCTCTTCCGGATATTTCCCCAATTCTTTTTTAATGGTTGACCGCACCAGCGCCTTATTGATAGGCGGTACACTATATTGGGCCTGCGACATCACCTCGGCGAACTCATCAGGCAAAACGCTGTGGTCCAGGCTAAGTGCCTGTGCCAGTTTTAAGGCGGAACCGCGAAGCTTAATAAACTCACCATAAATATGCCGTGCATTTTTTTCATGAAGCCGGTTTAAAGATTGGTCATCATGCTTGCCAAACTTTTTTTGAAGATGATATTTCGCGTAATTCCTGCCGACTTTAAATCCTGCGCCGGCCATAATCTTGCCGCGCTGATAGCGGGATGATGGAAAATCGCTCATTTATACGTCCCCCGGTTTACAAACTGCTCGACGCAGTTTTCCCAAAAAGGGATATTCGGACGGATGATACGATTTGTTACCAAAAAATGCCCCAAGTCAAATCCTTTATCCAGTACCGAGGTATAAAGGATTTCATTGAGAAAGGCGGTGAGCTTGTCGGTCAGGGCCATGGTTTTTTCTGAACCGGCACTTTCATCCCCGATCCAAAACCTGACCAGTTTTAAGTACTCTTTGCTCAAAAAATTATAACTAAATGAATTGAGAAGATATTGATTACTGCCGGCGATACGGGGATCTTCTTTCACGAAATCTTCAACCAGCCTTTCAACCTGATATTGGAATTCTGGTTTTTGATACGAACCTACAATAAGATCATCAAATGTTTTCTCCACAAAATCACGTCGCTCCTGCATCATATCCAGCGAACTATAAACAAAATTGGATAACTTTTCGCTGAGATCGTATTGATCAAAACCTTCAATCTCCCTGATCATCTCTTTGTACTGAGGTACAATGCCTGAATAGAAATCCTTCAGAATAGCTGTTTTGTTGGGGAAGTAGCTATAAATCTCGGCTTCTTTCACACGGGCTTTTTTTGCGATGTTCTTGAGCGTAAATTTGTCGGACTCGTTTACATAAAGGTCCAAAGCGGCATTTACTATTCGGGCCCTTTTTTGAAGCTCTTCTTTTGTATTCATATCTCATATTCTTAGAGGAATCTTTGTTACAATTACATAACGGTCGCCAGGTGTCCATTGTATATTTGGTTAAACCACAAAGCGCACAAAGGCCACAAGGAGCATAATTTAACTTAGCACTCTTTGTGTACGTTGTGCTCTTTGCGGTTAATTTTCATTGTGGACTTGTAAACTTTATGTACTTTGTGGTTAAATATATTTGTATAGCACAGAACAATTTAATATCGTTACGCAAACGAAATTTCGGTGACAACTAATTCCATTTTGAATACAACAAATTCTTTCTGGCGGGAAGTGTTAGACTACCTGCCCAACCTGGCAATGATATTTCGAATCGATAAAAACGATCATACCCAGCTTATCTTTGTGAACAAAAAAATAAATGACACCCTAGGGTTCAGTCCACAGGAGTTCGTATTAGCATCAGAAACGGAGACACTGGTCCAGCGTGAACTGGATGCTCTGATAGAAGCCGTTGCCAGATTTTCTCATTCAAAGACCGAAACAGATAAGCAAGAAACCTCGCTGCACACAAAGCGTGGGGAGAA
>JBBDMV010000128.1:0-2515 GCA_040878115.1 Balneolales bacterium | reverse complement strand
CGACCGACGGTTTACAAGACCGTTGCTCTACCAACTGAGCTACACCAGCAAATTCTGAAAGACCTTTAAATTAAGGTATAAGAATTTTGTTGTCAAGGTTTATTTATAATATTCTTAGCATTAAAGTTCAAGATAATGTTTCGTCTGGCTTATACTTTTAGAGGTAGCGCTCAAATAGCATTTCAACTTTACAATCAGCAAATCACCGATCAAGATTGGAGCAGTGTAACGGCTGTAGCGCTTATACCCTCAGAGCGACCCATAGCCCCTATCTTCTCACCCGTAGTAGCTTTGATATTTATATCGTACGGGGCTATATTCAAATCGGCCGCAATGTTGTTTATCATATTAGGGATGAAGGCCATCAACCTGGGCCCCTGGGCTACTATCGTTGCATCTATATTATTGACAACCATTTTCTTAGCTGCTACCAAACGACGTGTTTCCACCAACAGTTTCCGGCTGTCAATATTTTCAAACCGGGGGTCTGTATCGGGAAAATGTTTTCCGATATCCCCCAATGCTGCAGCACCAAGCAAAGCATCAATTATAGCATGGATAAGCACATCGGCATCCGAGTGCCCTTTCAGACCAGAGTGATGCGGCACTTCCACACCACCGAGGATAAGCTTGCGGTTTTTGACGAGGCGATGCACATCATAGCCATATCCAATTCTCATTTTTGCCATAGGTCTTCTATAATGGTTTTGGCCCTGTAAATATCGTCTGGGTAGGTTATTTTAAAATTACGGTCATCGCCGGGTATAACCTTTACAGGAAAACCCGCCTGTTCTACCAAAGAAGCGTCGTCTGTAAATACTTTTTTTAATTTAACCGCTTCCCTGTAGGCCTGCAATAATATATTTTTTTTAAATACTTGCGGCGTTTGGGCCAGCCAAACTTTATCTCTTTCCAGCGTCTCGGTAATATTCCCGGACCCATCTGCCATTTTGACCGTATCACGGGCTTTTACGGCCAGAATAGCCGCCCCTGTGTTTTGCGCGGCTTCACAGCATTCAAGAATGTCTTTCACCATTATAAAAGGCCGGACAGCATCGTGAATCGCAACCAAATCGACATCACCCACAAATTGCATGGCGTTTGAAATGGAATGCTGTCGCTCTGACCCTCCCTCAATACAAAGTATCTCGGGTTTTGAATCATTAACTGAACTACCATCCCTAAATAAGGCTCTTGCACTTTCAAGTTCAGGCCCTGAAGTGGGTATAATGATTCTCTGGACCTGCTCCACTTTTTTGAAAGCCTCAACCGTATATTCCAAAATGGTTTTTTGATGAAGTTTGATGAACGGTTTCGGAACATCACTTCTCATCCTGCTTCCAGAACCCGCAGCCGGAATGATTACAGAAAGGGTAAACATAAAAACCTTGTCTTGCCCCGGGCCATACTTTTAACACCGGGTTTTAATTTTTATATAATCAGCATAGCATCACCGAAAGCGAAAAAGCGATATTTCTTTTTAACGGCCTCTTCATAAGCCTGCATCAAAAAATCGTAATCGGCAAAAGCGGCAGCCAGCATGAGGGTTGTAGACTCCGGCCTGTGGAAATTGGTAATCAGGCCTTCTGTAATTTTAAAATCATAGGGAGGATAAATAAACTTATCCGTCCAGCCAAAAGCCGGTTTCACCTTGCTGCTAGCCGTGATGCTTGTCTCTACTACTCTGGTTGCCGTGCTGCCGCAGTTGATCACTTTCCGTTTTTTATCGGATAAAGCAGCATTTATAATATCGGTACCTTCCTGAGAAATAAAATAATTCTCAGAGTCCGTTCTATGTTTGGTCAGATCTTCAACTTCAACCGGCCTGAACGTACCCCAACCAATGTGAAGAGTTACCGGTACGAGATCAACACCTTTTTCCTCAAGTTTATTCAAAAGCTCCGGCGTGAAGTGCATACCCGCCGCAGGTGATGCAACGGCACCTCTCTCTGATGCATACACCGTTTGATATCGTTCCTTATCCTCTTCCTCTGGTTTTCTCTTCATATAAGGAGGCAGCGGCATTTCGCCGATCTTATCCAGAATATTGTAGAGCTCCTCGTTGGGCTTGTCGAAAAGGAACCTGATGGTTCGGCCTCGTGATGTTGTATTATCAACAACTTCGGCAACAACATCATCCCCAAAATAAAGTTTATTCCCAATACGTATTTTTCTGGCAGGTTCTACAAGTACATCCCAAAGCTTGTTTTCAGCCTGAAGCTCTCGAAGTAGGAAAACTTCAATTTTTGCATCGGTTTTTTCTTTTTTGCCTTTTAGCCTCGCTGGAAAAACTTTCGTATTATTATAGACCATACAGTCGCCTTTGTTAAAGTACTTGTGTATGTCTGAAAACTTTTCGTGAGCAATAGTCTTTTCTTTACGATTTAAGACCATTAACTTTGCGGAGTCTCGGGGTTCGGCCGGATATTCCGGGACGATCATTTTGTCGAAATTATACTTAAAATCTGTGAGCTTCATTTAAATATTCAAATATTAGATAGCGATGTGCGTAAAA
>JBBDMV010000127.1:0-14054 GCA_040878115.1 Balneolales bacterium | reverse complement strand
GTATCCGAACTTCCAGTTCATCCGTATCGAAAGGCTTAACCAGGTAATCATTAACGCCTATCCGCAGACTTTTGATGATGTCTTGTGAATTCGACAAAGCTGTCAAAAAAATGACCGGAATGCTTCGCGTTTTTTCCTGCTCTCGCAAACGCGTTAACATGGTATAGCCATCCATCACCGGCATCATCACATCCGAAAGAATAATATCCGGTTCTTCCTGTTTAACCTTGTTCAGGCCTTCATCTCCATTAGAGGCCAGGGATACTCGATAACCTTTATTTTGCAGTGTACCATGAATGTATGTGGCCAATTCGATGTTGTCTTCTACCAGCAATACATGACCCTGGTGATTCACATTCGAGTGTGGCTCTACGGTACCGGGTTTAGGTTCCGGCATAAAAACATCTTCCGTCTGGTAAGGCTCCTCCAAAATATTTACATCACCAAAATGGGATCGCCCCTCCCTGAAAGTCAGCGTAAACATCGTGCCGGCACCGGGCCGGCTTTCTACTTCTATGGAAGCATGATGCAGCTTCATGTATTCATAGCTTAATGTTAAACCGATGCCTAAACCTTCCCGGTAGGCCTGCTCTTCATTGCCAATGCTATGATACCG
The DNA here is from genome assembly GCA_040878115.1 of Balneolales bacterium. Taxonomy (GTDB): domain Bacteria; phylum Bacteroidota; class Rhodothermia; order Balneolales; family Natronogracilivirgulaceae; genus JBBDMU01. The sequence goes on along the minus strand of JBBDMV010000127.1, from coordinate 13,438 downwards.
CTCAAATATTCTTTCATATTGATCTTTATTCATACCAATGCCGGAATCTTTCACCAAAATTTTTATATGTTCGTTTTCTCTGTACATGCGAACGGTAATGCAGCCACCGGCATCGGTAAACTTTACAGCATTGGTTAACAGGTTATAGAGCACTTTTTCAATTTTGTCGGGGTCAAGAACAAGATAAACAGGGCTGTCAGATATTTCGGTGTGAAAAGCTATTTTTTTTGACTCTATAAAACCGGAAAAAGACAAACATATCAGTCGCAGGAATTTGTTTACATTGACTTCTCTCAACCCCAGGGTAAGCGTACTTGAATCCATACGGTTCAAATCTACGATCTGGTCAACCAATTGGCCCATTCTCAGCGTGTTGCGGTAAATCCGTGCCAAATGTGAACGGCTCTCAGTATCCAGATCAGCCTTTTTCAACAGATGTGCAACCGGGCTTTTTATCAGGGTCAGCGGTGTTCGCAGTTCATGAGAAATGTTCATGAACAAGTGGGATTTAATCGTCACCATTTTTTGCAACTCCTGCTCCTTTCCCGCTAATTGACGCTGAGCATGTGCCAACTCATCCTCTTTGCTGGAAATACTCGCAGCGTTTTGGTGAATCGTTCGTTTCAATTCCCCAACTTTCCGATTGCTTTTTTGATTTTTCCTCCATGCAAAAAGAAGGCCCGCTGTCAACAGGATGAGCAGCCCAATTAAGATTGCAAATGAAAGGTATAGTACCATATTATCAATACAAGCAATATTCTCTTTTCTGCCACGCCTTGTCATCCTGACTCATTCGGAGCCGAACGAGAGGTATAGTTCGGCGGCCTTTATTCAGCCCTATTGGGTTCGGCTTTATATTTCCATCGTCTTCCGGCGGCAGGAACTGAGTAAATTCAACTCCGTCATATCGTACCATTCCGGTTTGAGTAGCGATCCAGAAGAAACGATGCCGGTCCTGAAGCATATTATATACCGTAGAGTTGGGCATGCCGGCTTTTAAACCGTAGTTCTGGAAGCAACAGAGAAACATGGAATATTTCATTAAGAAGTCTTAATTAATATACACATTCGAGATCAAATATTTATACTAAAGCACTTGTTTTATTAAAAACAGGTTGCTCTGAAAGCACTCGCTCAGTTATTCATCCCCAGGCCTTCCTTTTACGATATTCCTGAAGGGTTAAAATGAACAACGTGACAGTCGTTAAAGGCAGCACGAAATAGAGCATGGTGCCGCTGAACCCGGGTAAAGCCTCGTGGTGGGCTTCGGCCAGGATAAGATACAGGGTATAGGCTCCGTAATACCCCAGGAATACGGCAGCCTCCCATCGGGATATCACGCCCCCGGTAAAGAAAATAGGCAGGCAGGCCACAGCCGTGGCAATCATAACAGGAATATCAAATCTGATAACAGCATCGGCAACCGAAAGTCCTCCGGGAGCAAATATGCTGGCCAGGCCAAGTACACCCAGTAGGTTAAACAGGCAACTCCCGACAATGTTCCCAATAGCCATATTCCGTTCACCCCGCAAACTGGCGACTACAGAGGTGACCAGCTCGGGCAAAGATGTGCCAACTGAGACTATGGTTAACCCGATCACCAATTCGCTGATGCCCAGGTACACGGCAAAAAGAACCGCCCCGTCAACCAGCCAATCCGCTCCGGTAACGAGAATAAAGATCCCCCCGACGATAAGTCCAATATCCAATATCCAGGTAATCGCGGTTTTCTTACCGGAGGGGCTGCTCTCCCCGGCGTATTCACTTACGTCGTTTCCTTCTTTCACACGGCTGTTAAAGATCAGAAACACCGTATAAACAATCAATACTGCAAAGAGTATAAGACCATCGGCCTGACTAAAGATACCATCCAAACCCATAAACAGAACCACAACCGAGGTGATAATCAACAAGGGGACATCCAGCTGTATAAGCTTGTGGGATACAGTCATAGGCATAATCACGGCTGCCAATCCCAATATCAGCAAAATATTTATAATATTGCTGCCGATTATGTTACCAACAGAAATATCCGCCTGGCCCGAAATGACCGCCTTGACGCTTACGGCTATTTCCGGCGCTCCCGTGCCATAGGCCACTACCGTCAGCCCGATCACCAATGGGGCTATACGCAAAGCGGCCGCAATGCGCGACGCGCCCCTGACTAACGCTTCCGCCCCCAGCATCAGGAGCACAAGGCCTGCCATGAATTGAAGAATTACCATGATGTTTTATAGGTGTTGCAGTTTTTTAAATGTTGGGTAGGAAGATATCCTTAAGAAGGGTATTAAGCTAATTCATTTAAGATTGTGCTCATCCTGCTATTTTCGGTTCAATATGTTCCCAGCATCCGGATCATTATGATATGACAGCTAGCCTGCGTACCATAAGGTTATTTGAAAGAGATCCCCGCCGGTACGGGCGTCTCGCTCGTATCACACTATACTGCGGCGTCTCGCCACAACTAAATTTTAAAGAACACTGCAAGGCTTCAGGTTTAAGGTACATCAAATTCGGTAATATCAGGAGTTAATTTGGCGGAAACTTATGTGTATAGCAGCGCGAACCGTAGCAATCCTCTTGCTGAAAACCTTTCATGGTTGGATGGAACTCAATGAAAAGGTATAGCGGCGAGACGCCGCAGAATAGTGGCGCCTTCAATTGGTAGTAAGGGATTGAGTGTTTGCTTAAACCATGCATACAGCAAATTCATTTAAGATCGTGTTCATCTGGTTCTATAGATTATTTATTATTAATAATTAATTACAATTTTTGTAATTACAATGGCCTTTTATGAAGATTATATTATTTAGTCATTTTATTAAAAAATATTAAATAATTAAAATAAAGCATCGGGGGATAATTTGCTTAACAACCTAAGCTTGACCAGTAAATTAAAAACGGGAAAAGCCGATCCTACCTCCCAACATCCTGTCAAAGTCCCGATATAGTACTGATACGAGGTATACTAAGAGTTGATCAAGCCTCTTTAGGATCTTGTTTATGATTAAAGGCTGGCATTGATGGCATTCAAATGTTATTTCAAAAATAAAAAAGTCTGCGCCGTACCTCTCCTGGCAAAAATAAATATTTAAGTTATTTAGGCTTTTATAGAATATATCCTAATATATTTAATATTCAATCAAGTATATGTATACTGCATATGCTAATTGATTGGAGCGTATTTATTTAATATTTAGAACAAAGGTTGCATTTATCTGTAATTATTAAGTTTTTATAAGTGCGATTATTATGTCTTAGAGAGAGTCAGTTAGTTTGATTGCGTATAAAACTTTATTATTTAAAACCTATCATATGAGAATATCCTTACTATTTATCATTTTTATATTAGTATCAAATTCTTCGTATGCATTCCATGGAAGTGCCCAAGCCGGCATGGATAAGAGCCCGCCTGCGCTTCGGCTTAATACGGAAGATGCAGAGTTAGCGGAAGATCTTAGGTTACCGCCTCCCAAGGAGGAAATAGCGGCAGAGTGGAGCATTAAATTGAGAGAATTGGATACCCTTTGGACACTCCCCTCACGAATTTTACGTTTTGTTACCTCTGAAAGTTCGGAAAATAAAGAAGATGTGCCTGAAATTGAAATGGCTATTGAATTGCTTACAGACACACTGTATATCGGGCAGTCTTCCGAAGAAAGGTTTATTATTAGCAATACAGGAGATGGTGAGCTTAATGTTTCTCTTAGTGTAGAGGAGGAAGATAAGAGCGAAGATATCTCATGGTTCAGCCTCAGTGTCTTAAATGCTTCCATAGGGCCGGGGGAACAACAGCCGGTAGATGTGACTTTTGATGCAAGTGATCTTACAGCAGATAGCTATAGTGTGTACATCACCATAGAGAGCAATGATCCGGAAAATGAAGAAATTAAGATACCCGCAAATCTGCGGGTAGTGGAGCCGGAAGATGGTAAGTTGCAGATAGTTCACAACTCGGCGGACCCGGGAATGGAGGAGCTGGTCCTTTACATAAACGATGAGGAAATAGATAATGAATTCACATACCGGTCAGCGACCGGTATGATTGATCTCCCGCCATTTGAAGATACGGAGGTATCACTAGTCAAGTCTGGCGAGAATGGTGATGTAGTGCTTGATTCCGTTATTACTGTTGGTCCGGGAGAATACAACCAGTTGGTTGTATCCGGTTTGCATGACCCAGGCGAGTTCTCCGGGAATCCGTACATTAATACCAGGCTTGAATTTATGCTTATATCTGATATTGCCGCAGAGGCGGGATCTGCCCGGGACGTACACCTTCAATGGATGCACGGTGTTACCGATGCGAATGCCCTTTTTGTTGAAATGGCGCAAGAATCGACGCAGGGCTTTGAGGTATACCATCAGGTCGGCGTGCCCCTGGAGGTTGCAGCGCTGAATTATGATGTGAATATTTCCAATCCGGTAAGCCAGGAGGTCCTCAATGAAATGCAGCTTGATTTATCAGAAATTGGAGGTCAGGCGATTACCGTTTTTTTAACAGGTTTCCTTGATCCGGATGGAAATCAAAACGGCGATCGCATCTCATTTTTCGCCCTAAACCGGGATGGTGAAAAGGTAGTAGGAAAAGCTGCAAAACGTGCGGAAGTGGAAGGCCCGGAAAGTTTATCTGACAGAGTGGAACTGTTTTCAAATTATCCCAACCCGTTTAACCCTATCACCGCAATCGAGTTTTCAGTGCCTGAAAGTCAACATGTGAAGCTGGAGATTTTTGATGTAACCGGAAGGCATGTTACCACTCTTGTGGATCGGCAGATAAGTTCCGGAACCCATTCATGTACGTGGAATGCTTCAAATGCAGCTAGTGGAATTTATCTTTCCCGGCTTCAAGCAGGGAACATCGTTCGCGTTCAGCAAATGCACCTGATAAAATAATCTACAGCGGCAGGTTTTTTAAATTGGATATTTGTGAGCTGTAGGTAATATCCCCCCAATTGTGGACTTTTTTTAATTATTTTCTCTTCGTGGTATAACAATATTTTTAGTTATAGGTTTAGCCTTTATTAAAGATAATTAACCTGTAATAAGAAAATAATATAAAAAAAAGGCTGTAACTATGCTTCAATTAAAAGCATTGGGCACTTTTGTCCTATTGCTGGTTCTCACAGGGTGTGAATCTTCAGTACTTGATGCCAACTTGAGGGAGGGATTTTCCGAAGATGTTGATACTGTAAACCTGTCAACGGTCAAAAAAGACATTTCAATGAATGATGACCTTGATGCAGAAAACCTGGTTATCACTGACGCCGGCGAGTTCGGTGAGTTTTGGTCGGACCTGCACAGCAATAGAAGTACGGAACCCGGCATCCCTGACATTGATTTTGAGAATGAGATCATAATTGCCTCCGTTATGGGTACAAAACCAACTACAGGCTACAAAATTGAGATAAACAAAGCAGGTGCTGTAGATGGTCAGATGGGCATAAATGTTGAGCTGAGCAGCCCGGGCAAAGGTTGTTTAACCGGACAGGCACTTACCAATCCGTACCACATCGTCAAGATGGAGAAAAGCAACTTGCCCATCGCATTTTTTGAAGAGGAAATAACTATGGAGTGTATAGAATAATAGTTTATTACTTTTCAATAAGAGGGTACTCTGTTTAAAAGCAGTGATATTTGGTAATCAGGGCCTACTGCTTTACCATAGAATCAACAAATCCCAGCAGTCGCTGTAGTTTATTGGCCCTCTTTTCGTCTTTTGCTTTTTCAAAACCATTAATCAGGTTGCGGATAGTCCGGGAAAGCATTTCCACATTGCTGGCTGAATCAAAATGAGATGCTGTAGGCTTTATTCCGCTCTTCTTTAAGAAGAACAGGCATTGATCTACACTAATAACATTTCCTTCGTTGAATGGATCGATATAAATTTTCTCTCCTTCCATATCAAATTTGAGCAAAAAATGCATGGGCATATTAACGCCCTGAAAGGGAAGGTCCAAACGGTTAGCTACAAAAAGAACAATGAGCGAAAGACTAATAGGAATGCCTTTTTTGCGATCAATAACCTTGTTGATAAATGAATTAGACGGGTCAAAGAACTCATCGGTGGGCCCTGTAAATTTCTTTTTCTTGAAAATAAGCTTAAGGAGTATTTTCATCTGATCGCGAGGGCTTGCAGCGTATTGAACTTCTGTTTCGATTTCTGATGCCAGCCGGTCCAGCTTACGCTTGTATAGATCGGTCCTTAAGGTTGGGTTATCAAAACGTGCCAAAAGAAGAACTCCATTTTCAAGATCGGTCAGCGTTTCAACCCCATTTTCCAGATAATTGACAAACTCATGCTCAAGGCTGCCAAAGGTTATGGAATGAATAAGTTCCTGAAACCTCTCTTTAATTTGTTCATCCTTAGATTTACTTTGAACCTCATCCAGTAAAGGAACGCTTATTTCTCCGAGCTCCAATAAACGTTCCTCAACTTTCTTTCGGACAAAAGTGTCAGTGTCCTCGTATAAAAAAACCAATGCTTCAAGTTCGCTGCGATTTGTCACTATATCTTCCCTATATTTCTTGTCTGAGCTCATGTCGTTCAGAATGCTTATTTTTACTTTTTCTAGTAATAAATTACGAAGAATCTGTTAATCGGTTTTGTCACATTATCTCATTCTTCAAATTAATTACCGTCTTACTATGAATATAAATATTACTACTGAAACGAACAGGCTAAATGCAGTAATTGTTCATACTCCGGGAAAAGAAGTCTCGCTTGTAAATCCGGCGACTAAAGATGAGCTGTTGTTTGATGACATTATCTATGAAGCCGATGCACGAAAAGAACATCTCGGTATGCTGGAAATTTTTAGAACGGCCATGCCTGACCGTAATGGTGTGCTCGAGATTACTGATTTGCTTCCCGCCTGCCTGGAGAACCCGGATGCCAGGACCTTTCTTGTGAGACAACTTGTTGACCATCATCCGGAGCTGAATTTGCACACAATAGAAGGTGAGCTGAATAATTTAGGTTCGCCCGCTCTTCTTGAATTTGTAATTACGGGGACAACTTCTGCCATCCCCGGCTTTATTCTGCACCCTTCACCTAATCTTCTATTCACACGGGACCTGGCAGCTGTTATTCCCAATGGTATCATCATATCACGTACAGCAAAAAAAGCCAGACTTCGTGAATCGCTTATGCTGGAGACGCTCGTAAAATTCCATCCGCTTTTTGCTTCGGTGAAAGAAGATGCTATTTACATTGGTCTTGAAGATAGTGTAGAGGGGGGTGATATTCTAATCGCCTCTCCTGATCTGGTAATAATAGGAATGAGTGAGCGTACATCTTTCAGTGGGATTATGGGCGTGGCAGATGCTCTTCTTGACCGTGGCATAAAAAACGTGATGATCGTTGATATCATCAAGCAGCGCTCATCAATGCACCTTGATACCATTTTTACTTTCTGTGGTCCTGACGAATGCATCGTTTATCCACCGGCGATCATGGGAAAGAAAAATAATGTGGTGGTGTTATCCAAAAGGGAAGGTGAGATTATCACCAAGGTTATGTATGATGTTCAAACAGCACTGGAAACTCTTCTCAACCGTGAATTTAACTTTATAAAATGTGGCGGGGAAGACCTGACGAACCAACATCGTGAACAATGGACTGACGGGGCAAACGTTTTTGCACTCGCACCGGGTATTATAGTTGGTTATGGAAGGAATTCACATACCTTTGATGCTCTTAGCAAGAATGGCTATACGATTATGGACCAATATGATTTTATCGAAAAATATCGTGATAAAGCCTTTGACCCGGGAACTGGTGATAAAATAGCCGTTACGTTTGACGGTGCCGAACTATGCCGTGGAAGAGGCGGTGCAAGATGCATGACTATGCCCATTTCACGGGATTGATAAGAAATTTGCTGTTTTCCTTTTTAAAATTTAAAAACTACGCTGCTTGATTGCAGCGACAAATGAAAAATCATTGAAAGAAGATAATTCGCACGACATCCTCAACCATCAAGAAATCGAACCCGAACCAAAGCGGAAACACAGTTTCTTCAAAGTATATATTAAACACATTCTGCTCTTCGCCCTGACTTTCGGTTCCATAGCCTGGACTGTGGGCATCATGTTTGTGGGCCATACAACCGGTATGGAGAGCCTGTCGGACCTGGTATTGTGGGAGGGGGTGATCTTTGCCGCTTTGCTTTTGGGGTTTCTGGGAGTTCATGAATTTGGTCATTACTTTGCCTCGGTATATCATAAAGTCAGTACATCACTTCCTTATTTCATCCCATTGCCCTATATATCGCCAATAGGTACAATGGGTGCGGTGATCCGTATTAAAGAGCGAATAGAGGACAGCAAAAAGCTTTTTGATATTGGAATTGCGGGACCAGTGGCCGGGTTCGTAGTATCGTTGGCCATTTTGCTCATAGGGTTTTCGACATTACCCGGCCCGGAATACCTGTATAATTTCGAAGGCCATGAACAACTAAATGAGTACATTGATCAGTACGACGCGTTCCCGGACGAACCCCTTGCCGAAAGCCATAAATCTGATGTTCTTATGGTGGGTAATACTTTGCTGTATGATTTCATAGCTTCATTTTATGATAATGTACCTCCCATGTGGGAAATGTACCATTACCCGTTTTTATTTGCCGGATGGCTCGGCCTGTTCTTCACCGCTTTGAACTTGATGCCGGTAGGCCAATTAGATGGAGGTCATGTTTTATACGCCCTCATCGGATATAAAAACCATCTTGTTTTTGCTAGTATATTTTTCCTCACCCTCGTTACCCTGGCAGGCGCTGGTTTGGTCCCATTATTACATATGGTCCTGGAAGCTTTTGACAATCCTTATGCCACAATATCATGGGGGGTTTGGGCATTTACACTTTTTTGGATGCTCAAGAGGGCCTTCCGCGGTAATTTATTTTGGACTTTGGTGGGGAGTGTCGTATCCCTTGTTTTATCCGCTGTACTGATATACGGCGTATTTGGACCTGATGGAACAGCCAGGTTCATGCTCTGGGCTATCTGGTCGCTTTTTGTATTATTTTTGGTAGGTATTGAACACCCTCCGGTATTGAATGAGCAACCATTAAGTCCGGGTAGAAAAGTTCTTGGGTGGTTGAGTATATTGATCTTTATTTTATGCATCAGTCCGAACCCATTTTACATGCTGTAATCTCAGAAAGACCCTCATCCTTCATTCATAATAAATATAGTACCATGCATTATTTACATTTTTCCATAATATCATTTTTATTTGTTTTATTAAGCGGTTGTTCAGGGCAAGGATCGGAGTCTCTTACCGATCAAATCCAGAATTTAAATATGCAGAATGAATTCGAAGAAGCTCTGGATATTTTGGCCGATAAGGACCAGGACAGTGATGTCGTTCAGCAACTCCTCATCGCTACACACATGAATTACGCCCTCTACCTTACCCACGAATCTGACTTAGGGATGAAGGAGCGCATGCCCTCTGCCCTCAGGCATTTCCGAAGAGTACTCGAACTGGATCCCGGAAATACCCGGGCAAGGGCAGAATCTGAGCAAATCGAATCCATTTACAGAAGCTTAGGACGTGACATTCCGGAAGGAGTTGCTTCTTAGTGGCCCGCAAAAAAGATAAAGGCGCAAAAGAAAAAAAACCTGTTTCTATAAAGAACAGAAAGGCGAGGTTCGACTACAATATCGAAGAAAGCTTTGAAGTCGGTATTGTATTGAAAGGTACGGAGGTGAAATCTATCCGAATGGGTAATGCAAGTTTTACCGATACCTTCGCCTATATTCACGAGGGTGAGATATGGATAAAAGATCTATATATCAAAGAATTCAACCAGGGTTCATATAATAACCACGAACCAAGAAGAGACCGAAAACTGTTGCTTAAAAGGGATGAGATCCGGAAAATAGACCGGGCCATCAACCAAAAAGGGGTAACGCTGGTTCCCCTAAAGCTGTATTTCGCTCGTGGCAATGCTAAAATCCAGCTTGCACTGGGGCGGGGAAAAAAACAATACGATAAACGTGCCTCTATCGCCGAAAAGGACTTGAAAAGAGATATGGATAGGAATATCAAGGGGAAATACAAGGTATAGGCAGCAAGGCGTAGCTTGCGCTGAAGGCAGAAATGGGTATATTAGCCTGGCTATATCATATTAACCTTATAAGGTGCTTATCTTTTTAAGAAGTTCTTAAGATACGTGCTTATTTTTGTCTTATGATAATGCCCCGATATTAATCATGACATAAATTTTATAAGATGAAAAAAGCATTACTTTCCCTAATTGCACTGGTTCTGGTTACCTTATCGGTACAGGCACAGGATGTAAATCTTGATTATTATTTACCGGATAATGTCACTTACGACGAATCTATTCCTACCCCTGAGTCTGTGTTGGGCTTTGAACCCGGTGAATGGCACGTTCGCCACGGTTTGCTTGTAGAGTATATGTACGCCCTGGCCGATGCCTCTGATAGGATCCAAATCGAGGAATACGCCCGCACTTACGAACACCGGCCAATGATTTTGTTGACCATCTCCAACCCCGATAACCTCGGCAATATTGATCAGATCCAGGAGGATCACCTGAAGCTATCGAATCCCGCGGAGTCACAGGATTTGGATATCTCCGAAATGCCTGTAATCACGTGGATGGGTTACAGCATTCATGGCAATGAACCCAGTGGTTCCAATGCTTCATTGATCGCGGCCTATCACCTCGCCGCCGCGCAAGGGCCCGAAATCGAAGAACTTCTCAACAACTCCGTTATCTTGCTTGACCCTTCATATAACCCCGATGGGCTGGACCGTTTTGCCAGCTGGGCCAATTCACACAAGAGTAAAATTATGGATGGTGATCCTAATAACCGCGAGCATCGCGAGATGTGGCCGGGATCGCGCACCAACCATTACTGGTTCGACCTGAACCGTGACTGGATGCCCGGCCAGCATCCCGCAAGCCGTGGCAGGATAGATAAGTACCAGGAATGGAAGCCCAACGTGCTTACCGATCACCATGAGATGGGCACAAACGCTACGTTTTTCTTCCAACCCGGCGTACCTCCCCGCAACAACCCGCTCACCCCTGAGAGTACCTTCGATTTAACGGGGCAGTTGGCTGAGTACCATGCTGAGCATCTGGATGAGTTCGGCCAATTGTACTATACCAAAGAAGGGTTTGACGACTTCTACCTGGGTAAGGGCTCAACTTACCCTGACCTTCAAGGCACTATCGGTATCCTGTTCGAGCAGGCCAGTTCACGGGGCCATTTGCAGGAAAGTCAGCACGGCAATCTGGCCTTTCCGGTCACCATCCGTAACCAATTCACAACCTCGCTCTCCACATTGCAAGGATCGGTGGATTTAAGGACCGAGCTGAACGAACACATGCGTGAGTTCTATGTCAGCGCCATGGAGGAAGCCGGTAACGCGTCTGTGGATGCCTATGTTTTCGGAAGCGAAAAAGATCCAGCCAAAACCTGGCACATGTTGGATATTCTGCTTAGCCACAACATAAAAGTGCACCAGTTGGACCGTTCAATTGACGCCGGAGGTCAAACGTTTGACCCGGAATGGAGTTATATCATCCCAACGGAACAACCCCAGTACCGTTTCCTTACGGGCCTCTTTGAGAAACGCACAGAGTTTCAGGACAGCTTATTCTACGATGTGTCAACCTGGACCCTGCCGCTCGCCTTCAACCTTCCCTACGCGGAACTCTCCGGAAGACGTTTTCGGAACAACATGTCTGGGGCAGCCATTACTGACCCCGGTTTTCCTACCGGCGAGCTGCATGACGATGAGGATACCTACAGCTACGTATTCGAATGGCATGGGTATTATGCACCCAGAGCGCTAAACCGCCTGCTGGATGCCGGCGTCCGGGCCAAAGTGGCAACCAAAACTTTCAGCGCCCAAACCGGCATCGGCCTGAAGGATTTTGATTATGGCACCATCATGGTGAATTTAGGTATACAAGATGAAGCTTCAGCAGAGAAAGTTCATGCTATCATGCAGGAAATTGCCGATAAGGATGCCATTGAAGTTTTTTCTTTGGCAACCGGCCTTAGTACTGAAGGAGTCGATCTGGGCAGCGGCTCGTTCTCTACCATAGAAAGTCCTGATGCCATGGTTGTAGTAGGCAGGGGCGTTAATGCCAGTGAAGCAGGCGAGCTATGGCACCTTCTGGACCAGCGATATGAAATGAACCTGAGCCTGGTTGAAATGCATATCTTCAATTCAGTCAGCCTGGACCGTTACAACACGATTGTTCTGGTTAACGGCAATTATTCTGGCATAACAGATTCTGCCAGGGATAAACTAAAAACGTGGGTACGCCAGGGTGGCACGTTGGTCACCATCAAAGGAGCTGCCCGATGGGCCGCGAACAATGGCTTTGCTTCGGCTGAGTTTAAGAAACGCCCCGAAGGCGAGTTTGGATCAGAGGAAATGAAAGCTTATATAGACCTCAACCCTGCCAGAGGTGCTCAGCGTATTGGGGGATCCATTTTTCAGGCAAAGCTGGACCTCACACATCCCCTTGCATATGGTTATGAACGCGAGCAGTTGCCTGTCTTCCGTAATAGCACACTTATGCTGGAAACACATGACAACCCATGGGCAAGTCCGGTTCGGTATACTTCCGATCCTTTGCTGAGCGGATATGTATCTGACCGTAATCTGGAAATGTTAAGCGATGTTCCTTCCATACAGGTAGCTGCCCTTGGTTCTGGACGAGTCATTATGATGACCGATAACCCGAATTTCAGGGCCTTTTGGTTTGGCACGAACAAGCTTTTTGCCAATAGCTTATATTTTGGAAGGGCCATCAACGCGGCTTCGGCGAGATAGAAGAAGCAGCACCCATAGGTACAGAAATAAAAAGGGCTGCCAGGTTAATAACTTGCAGCCTTTTTTTAGTGTGTGATATTCTCATAAACGTGAGGCCAATGAACGCTCATCCAATTATCCTAATCCATTTAACCCGGCCACTCTAATCCCTCAGTCCCAGAACTCTCACAGCCGCAAAACTGGCGGTCACCCGCTCCGCCAAGCGTCTGCGCTTGGCGAATTTGCACTCAGTCACGCTGGTGTAAGAATGGCCTCTTGGGAATATGGATGCTATGATCTTTGAACGTACATATCTGAGTTCGATTAATATTTTTGAGCTTAAACCTATCTTCAGGAACGCGAAGTAAAGAAGACGCAATAATGCGCCAGCTATCAGCGCAATGATAAATAGCAAAAAAGCCTGAAGTACCTAATCTCTAATCCATTGAACCCCCTCCGGGGTTCTTTACGGCCTGTGTGTCTTGAACCCGGCACTACGTACCGGGCTATGCATATTGAAACCCCTGTCAGGGTTTCCCTTCATTGTAAATCAATTCCAGAACGAAATGATCTTTCAGCCTAAGCCTGAAAGGCTTTAATATCCATAGGGGGCTGTATCAAAAGTCA
>JBBDMV010000126.1:0-66390 GCA_040878115.1 Balneolales bacterium | reverse complement strand
TAGAGACGCAAAATCTTGCGTCTCTACAGCTGTTTTTCCTTCAAAAGCTTTATCTAGCTAAAGATGCTGGGTTAAATCATCTCTTAATGAACGTCGTATTAGAAACGTATCAAGGCCGTATCAACACCGTATATATATGGCTTTGATACGGCCTTGATACGGTGTTGATACGGCGTTGTTCGGGCGGTCGTTAACAACCAACCGTAGTCGAAGACCTGTCTGATTGCACTCAACGCAAAGTTGTCAAATCTTCTCTGGTTGCTTGAAGGGTCTTATTATTATTCGAGTCACTGGCTAGTCAGATTTGACAACTTTTGGAAACCATTTCTACTTCGTTTCGCTACACTTTACTGCGCTCAATGTGATGTTGTTGGGTTATTCCCTTGCCACATAAATAATTACCTGCGTCAGTCTGAATGTAGGTTGGGTTAGGCATGTGGGGTTGAACATATAATCTATTCCCCCAACCGCAGTCGAAGACCTGGTGGAGTGAAAGAATGCGTGTTCATTCTATCCGCTTTAATCTCCCATTACGATGCCTTCCCGCCGTGGGTCGGCCCCTCCGAAGAATCCGTTATCGGTTTTCTGGATGGCTTGGAGGCCGCTTGTCAGGTCTTGTTCGATAATCTCATGCTCCATGGCCTCCAGAGCTTCTATAACCTCAGCACTAAAACGACCGGCTTCAAGGAGCGAAGGTCCGTTATAGTTGGCGAAATTAGGCAGGTTGATCGCTTCCTGAGCATTTAGCTCCCAGTCCAGCATACCGATGAGTGCTTTGGCTGTATAGTGAATGATGGCGGCCCCGCCGGGCGACCCTAAGCTGGATACTAATTCCCCGGTTTCCCTGTCAAAGACTAATGTAGGGCTCATGCTGGACCGCGGGCGTTTTCCTGCTTCTACGCGGTTCGCAATAGGCCGGCCTTCGTCATCAACAGGGGTCCTTGAAAAATCCGTCAGCTCGTTGTTCAAATGAAATCCCCCTGGCAAGCCTGTTCCTCCGTCAGACATGATCCTGCTGCCGAAGCCTTGCTCGATGGTGGTTGTCATGGCTACTGCGTTGCCATCACTATCCATAATGCTGATATGGCTGGTCCCCATTTCGGGTTGATCGGGGTGGAGGCCATAGATGGAGCTCAATCCCCCGGGAACACCGGGACCGGCCTCACCCATGCTTGCATCACTAATGAGTCCGGCACGTTGTGCAAGATAGTCTGTATTCAGAAGGCTGTTCCAGCTACCGGCAGGCGGGTCTACGAAATCAGGATCAGCCACATACAGGCCCCGGTCGGCAAAGGCCAGCTTGGCCGCCTCCAGGTACTGATGCAGCCATTGGGCTGAAGGAGTGCTGTCTGCCAAAGCTACAGTGGGTGGTTCAAGTTCTTCCATGATGCCGAGCATCTGCATAATGGCGATATGCCCTGAAGATGGGGTCGGGAACCCGCAGATGCTCCAGCTGCGCCAGTCGGTGCACATAGGTTCTGTTTGAAAATCCTGGGAGGGATAATTATTTATATCTTCTACGGTCATCAGGCCCGGGCGGGGGTGGTCTTGAACTCTACTGACTATGCTTTCCGGTATTTCACCTTCATAAAAGGCGGAGGTCCCCTCTTCCGATACACGTTTTAGTATTTCAGCCAGCGCGGGATTGCGAAGAGGATATCCGACCGGATGAGGATCTCCGTCTTCATCGTAATAAAAGGCACGGGCAATATCGTCGTTGCGGAGGGTGCGGTCATCTTTAAGTTGGTTATGAAGTCTCGGGCCCAAAGAAAATCCTTCTTCAGCCAGGGTGATGGCGGGCTTGAACAGATCAGCCCAGGGGAGGGTCCCGTGCTTTTGATGTGCGGCTTTCAGCATAGCCAGTGTTCCGGGCACTCCAACAGACAGGCCGCTGTTGACAGACTCAGAGAATGAGAGTGGTTCTCCGTCATCATCCATAAAAAGGTTTTCATCTGCGCCGGAAGGGGCGACCTCTCGTCCGTTGTAGGCAATGACTTCGGTACCATCCCAGTGGAGGAGGAAAGCGCCGCCGCCGATGCCGCTCGATTGAGGCTCTGCAAGCGCAAGCACGAGCTGGACAGCAATGGCCGCATCAAGGGCTGATCCCCCGGATTTCAGGATTTGATAACCGGCATCGGTAGCCAGGGGGTTGGCGGCCGCTACAGCGAATTCAGATGTCGCCCATCCCGGCTTTTCGGTGTAGCCGGTGGAAATTTCAGGCTGGTCAGGAATGGTGTAGGTAACATCGGGTACAGGCTTTGGTCCACCGCACCCGGTTATTATAAGTAATGAAAAAAATACCGGTATAGTAATAAAAGATGACAGTCGGGTTATATTCATAATTTTAAAAAACATGGGTTACTTTTTATAAAAGGAGCAAAGCCTGTTGATTTTTCTTTCGATAGGCCCTACAACGGGCATAAGAAGATATGGGCTATTCATTTTTGCGATGGAACTCTACGTCCAGGGCCCGGCTGGTAGATAGTAAAACACTGGAAACTTCTCCGGAACCATTTCGCTTAAAAACCATATCCAAAGATTCGGCACTCCATTTGTCTTTACCCGTCTCCGTCATAAAGCCTTTGGGGGATAGCCGTCTGTTGAGTTT
Source organism: Balneolales bacterium (assembly GCA_040878115.1). Lineage (GTDB taxonomy): Bacteria > Bacteroidota > Rhodothermia > Balneolales > Natronogracilivirgulaceae > JBBDMU01. The sequence continues at coordinate 63,782 of JBBDMV010000126.1, read as the reverse complement.
CAGCTTGCCGCCTTCTATCGTTACCTTAAACTCTGCAGAGAGCTCTTCGCTGCGGTAAGTGCCTTTGTATGGGGAGAGATAGGCTTCGAAATGCTCTTTTAGCAAAATATCAGCCATTTGGTTATTGAGCTGCTGTGGATTTCCGTCAGCCCTATTGCAAAGGGTTACCATTGCGATCCCGTATTGCGGATAACGCCGGTAGTCGGTTTGAAAGCCCATAAAAGAGCCACTGTGGCCATTCTCCAACGTTCCTTTTCTGGTGTTGATTTGCAGGCCCATCCCGTAATCAAGCGGGTCACCCCCGGCTACATAAGGAGTGGTCATCATCCGTTTTAGTTCAATGGCCTCATCAGCTGAAATGCCACCATTCCATTCAAGGTTACCGTTCCAAAATGATTCCCAACGGTGCCAGTCATTTATAGTAGAATAGAGGCCACCCGGACCTACGCCTTGAAAATTGCCAAGGTACGTTTGGCGAAAGCCATTAGCACTCTTTTCATAGCTCATGGCACGATTCGGGACCACGTGGTGACGATCATCATGAAAGTGGGTGGAGTGCATGCCCAGGGGCCCGAAAAGCTCTTGGTCAACATATTGCGAAAACTTTTCCCCGCTGATCTTTTCAATTAAATAGGCAAGTGCCGTATAGTCACTGTTATTATAAGCATATTTTGACCCAGGACCGAACACCAGGCTTTCACCCATTTTAACGACCGTCATGTAATCATCAAGGTCCATGACATTGCTGATGGAGATGCCGTGAATAGACATTAAATCGTAAACATCAGGCAGACCGGATGTATGGCTGAAAAGATGTTCGACTTTCACCCCGGCTGCCCAGTCAGGCCAATCGTCTATATATTCGCTTACCTCCAGATTGGGATCCAGCTCACCGCGGACGACCAGAAGCCCTGCAGCCGCCGCCGTCATCTGTTTGGACAGTGATGTCATATAAAAGGCAGTTGAGTCGCTTATTGGAATACCGTAATCAAGATTGGCTATGCCATAACCTTTGCTAAATAAAGTATCCCCGTTCTGGTACACGGCAGTGGCGCAACCCGGCGCATTATTGCTGTCGTAACTTTCAAATATACGGTCTATTTGGGTTCGCTCCTCAATCTGGAAACGGTCAATTTTGGTTCGCTCCTCAACCGGAGGTTCCTTTTCTGGTTCTGTTCCCGATGCAGGGGCGGAGGTTACTTCAGCGGTCCCACACCCTGAAAGCAGAAAGCTTATTATTATTCCGGTTAGTAATTTAGACACCTTCATGTTTATTCAACCTTTTTGAATGTAATATCTCCTGTTCCCGGAGTTTTAATGAGCAGGTGGTTTATTTCGTTTTGATCGTTCCGTCGAAACCGGACATTCCATTGGCCGGTCCTGAATTGGTCATCGCCTTGCCAGGTTAAACGTTTTTTATCGTTAATACCTTCCTTTAAGTAAAGGTTACCATTTTCAAGTACAATCACCTGTCTGGTCCCGGAAGGTCCATTACGATAGTTTCCTGCATAAATATTGAATTGATCATTAAACACCTTTTGGAGATAAAGATCAGCAACTTGTCGTGCATAATCAGCCGGATTGATATTACTCATATTACAGAGGGTTACAACACTTAATCTCTGCTTGAGGAACCTTTTATAGCTGGACCTGAAACCCATGTAGTTACCGTCATGACCGACCGTTTTCAGTGACTTGTAACGGTTGATGCGCAAACCCGAAGCATAATTGAACGTGCTACCGTATATGGTAACACCCAGTTCGGTCATTCGCTTTGTGAAATTTTCAAGGTTTGTTTTATTATCAATAAAGTTATAATCCCAAAGGGCCATATCCTCAATTGTGGTAAAAAGGCCACGTGCACCCACCTTGTCCGCATTGGTCCGGTAAAATTGGCCGGGCCCGTTATTGGTGGGCCTGTAGCTTATCACGCGATCAGGTACGATCATGCCTGTGTCATCATGAAAGTGAGTGGAGGTCATCCCAATAGGTTTAAAGAAGTGTTTGTCCGTGTATTCACGCAGGCTCATGCCGCTAATATTCTCAACCAGGACCGAGATCAGGAAATAACCACTGTTACTGTAGAGATACCGACTGCCGGGACGAAAGTTCAACCCTTGCTGTCTGCTGATCATAGCGGTTGCCTGATCGACGGTGGTCGTATTATCAAGCCCGATATCACCCAGGGCAAGCAAGCTAAACATATCGCGCAGTCCGGACGTGTGGTGCATGACCTGCCGGGCTGTTATTGCATGATCGTACACCGGCAACCCCGGGATGTATTTTCTTAGATCTTCATCCAGGTCAAGATCACCTTCTTGCTCCAGCATCAGCAGGGCTGCTGCAGAGAATTGCTTTGAAATGGAGGCGACCATAAAACGGGATTGCGGACGGATTGGGATGCCATGATCAAGATTGGCAGCCCCGTAGCCTTTAGCGAATATAAGATCACCATCACTGATTACGCCCACAGCACAGCCGGGTGTATTCGGGCCGAAGGAAGAAAAGATGTTATCGACATCCGCAGTTTTTACGTGGCTGTAAGGCGCCTGGAGAGCAGAGGTGTTTTGGAAGAAGCAGAAAACAGATAAGACGGTCAGCAGGAGATAGTAGCGCCAGGAATAAATAATCATAGCTGAAAAATTACCAAATTTCCTTAAATAAGAATTTGCAGGATTACCTTACAGGTGATTCGAATTTAATCAAATTCTATTAACAATGTGGGCTGATATGCGAAATTATGAAGATAAATAGCGGGGCTAAATAGGGGAAAGCATGAATGCCGTATTCTCTTCAATTAAGGAAATAAAAAGCAGCTTATTACATGCCTTCATGGTCTCTTATATGTATGATCTAAGGAGAAAGGCAAAGCTGCATATACAAAAAGCCCCCTGTTTTGAAGCTACTCTTCTTATGACAGACGTAAAGGCCCAATCATAATCACCTTGCTCCATTAAAAAGGGGAGTTTTCTTCGGGGAAGTAACCTGTTTTACCAGGGCCTTTTGGTGCCTGACCGGGCGGGTTATCGTCTAAAAAGGGATCGATATCACCGCCGTCATCAAAGTCTGATTGAGCGGATGTCAGGTTTTCGAACCGGGCATACTCTTGAATAAAGGCAAGGCGAACCGTACCCACAGGCCCGTTCCTCTGTTTACCGACAATGAGCTCGCCTACGCCTGCGGTTGAATTCCCTTGTTCATCCGTGGTAATTTGATAGTATTCGGGCCTGTATAGGAAACACACAAGGTCAGCATCCTGTTCAATCGAGCCTGATTCACGCAAGTCACTCAATTGAGGACGCTTATCACCACCACGCTGTTCAACGGCACGGCTCAACTGAGAAAGTGCGATAACCGGAATATCCAGTTCTTTGGCTAAGGCCTTAAGACCCCTCGAAATAGCAGCAATTTCCTGTTCACGGCTGGAGTTCTTGTTTCCCGAGAGTCCGCTGAGAAGCTGAAGGTAATCAATGACGACAAGGCCGATGTTATGCTCGTTCTTCAAGCGGCGACATTTTGAGCGCAACTCCATAATGCTGAGCACGGGGGAGTCATCAATAAATATTTCGGCTGAATGTAATCTTCCAGCGGCTTGAATGAGGCTTTTGAATTGTTCGTCGTTCAGGCGACCGGTCCGGGCATCCTGGGCATTGATGCGGCCTTCCATGGTGAGCAGGCGTTGCACCAATGCCTGCGCAGACATTTCAAGGCTAAATATAGCCACGGGAACCCTCAGGTTCTTATCCGGATAAACGGCCGTATTTCGCGCTACACTCAGGATAAAAGCAGTTTTCCCCATTGAAGGCCGGGCAGCAATAATGACCAGGTCGCCATTTTGCCAGCCTGCAGTAATTTTATCTACATCAAGGCCGGTCGGGACACCGGTAATGCTTCCCGGGCGGTCACGTACTTCTTCCAGATAAGCAAGTGTTTTTTTGACGACCTCATTAAGTGGATTGGTGGTTTGCAGGCTTTTTGAATTAGCCAGATCGAAGATCCTTTGTTCTGCTTTGTCCAGCAGGTCAAAAGGATCACTGGTCCCGTCATAAGAATCTTTAATGACCTCAGTACAGGTGAGAATGAGATTACGCTTTATCGCCTTTTCGGAAATGATCTGTGCGTGATACTCAATATTGGCCGATGAACTTACCGAACGGGTAAGCTCTGTCAGGTAACCTCGCCCACCTATAGTATCGAGGAGATTTCTATCCCTAAGCTCATTTTCAACGGTAAGAAGGTCCAGAGCGTTTTCCCCTTCATAGAGGCTGGAAATGACTTCGAATATATGGCGGTGGGATGGTTTATAGAAATCATCTGGCTTGAGAAGCTCAAGGGCAACCGATGCCGCTTCCTGTTCTATCAGCATGCCGCCCAGAACGGATTCTTCAATCTCAAGGGCCTGGGGAGGAATACGTCCCTGGCTCTCCAACATCTCATTCTGGTCTTTCTTATTGTTATCATTCGAATAACCGTTTGTATCTTTGGCCATATATATACCTGAGTAGTGGGAGAAAATGCGGGGTGTCTAAGATACTAAAACAGCTTAAAGAATTAGCACAATAATTCAGAATTAATAAAAATTACTGGTAATAGTAAAAGCTTATTTTTAAATATTTAAATCTTCTCAGATCTTATGAATTAAGGTTTGCACCCTAATTCATCATACCGTTTACGGAGCAGCTGAACATCTGCCCAGGCATCTTTCTTAAAATTGGGATTACGAAGCAGTGCAGCAGGATGGTAGGTGACCATAAGCTCATACTTGCCCATGAAAGGATGAAACTTGCCTCTCATGTTTTTCATGCTTTCCTTGTTGTCAAGCAGAGTTTGAGCAGAAATCCTGCCCAGGCACAGAATGAGCTTAGGATTGATGATTTCAATCTGTTTAAGCAAAAAAGGAAGACTTTTTAATCGTTCATCAGGAAGAGGGTCACGGTTATCAGGCGGACGATATTTAAGGATATTGGCAATGTAGATATCTTCCCGCTCAAAATTAATGGCTTTAAGGATTTTGTTGAGCAACTGGCCGGACCTGCCGACAAATGGCTCACCCTGTAGGTCCTCCTGCTTCCCGGGCGCTTCACCAATCAACATCAAATCAGCCTTGGGATTTCCCGCACCCATTACAAGATTTGCCTCTTCAAGATCAGTTTTAAGAAGGTCAGAGGTTTTACAAAAAGCCTCTAATTCATTCAGGGTATTGAATTTTTTAAGTTGTTTAATAATATCGGTAGTATCCAAAACCTCAGGCTGGTTATGTTCTAATTGGGTATCGTTATGTTGTAAGCCCTCAACAGAAAAGGTTCCGTAAATCTCTTGTTCGAACTTTAAAAAATGGATTGCTTTATCAATAATCTTTTTAGGATAAATCATAAGGGATATAATGTTGACCAAAAACAGCTGCAGGATGATAAATCTATATAAAACTGCTCAAGGCCATGTGCAATACAAGTTGACCCTCCTGGAAATACTATTTGGTAAGCTCTTAAGAGTTCGTCACAAAGATAATGATGGCAATGATCATGAAGTTTACGATACCGAGAGGAAGTAATCTGCTCCAGCCCAGCCTCATGAGTTGATCAAAACGAAACCTTGGGAGGGTCCAGCGAACCCAAATAAAGATAAATGCCCAAATAGTGGTTTTAAGGACGAACACTGAGATGTCCAGAATGGCTTTTAATGTAGTTCCCATTTCGGGCAGCCAGTAAGCGGCAAAGGGGAGATGAAAACCACCAAAGAAAAAGGTTGTAATGAGCATGCTGCCGATTACGAGGTGCATATATTCAGCCAGGAAGAACGTCCCGAATTTCATTGAACTGTACTCGGTATGAAATCCACCTACCAACTCCTGTTCGGCCTCTACCAGGTCGAAAGGTGCACGGTTGGCCTCGGCAAAGGCGCAAATAACGAAAATAATACAGGCAATCGGGTTAACGAATACATTCCACCAACCGGCCTGGGCATTGACGATATCCATCATATTAAGTGATCCTGCAAACAGTACAACCGATGCAAGAGCAATACCCATGGGTAATTCGTAGCTAAGCATTTGGGCTGCCGATCTTAAGCCGCCCAAAAGGGAGTATTTGCTGTTGGAAGCCCAACCGGCAAGAGTAACTCCATAAACACCCAGGGATGTAATGGCTAAAATGTAAAGAACACCTACGTTTATATTAGCTCCAACCAAACCATCGCCAAAAGGAATAGCAACTATAATAAGTATAGCCGTGATCAATGGAATAGTGGGGGCCAGCATGTGAAGAACAGGATTACCCTGCGAAGGGGTAACATCTTCTTTAAAAAGCAGCTTCGCTACATCAGCCAGCGGTTGCAAAACACCCCATGGACCCACACGGTTCGGTCCATAACGGTTTTGGATAAATGCGGCGATCTTTCGCTCAGCCAACACAGCAACAGCAGCCGAGTTAAGCACAGCGAAAACAGCCACGCCCATAACAATAAGTGATGTAGTAAGTTCAGGGGACATATAGTTTTATGATCTAATGTATCTTTTGCTCAAAAAGTAATGTTATCTACTGGGTAACTTTAGCGGTGCTTTTAAGCAGTATACCGCCTTCATCATCCATTTGTTGATAGGTGACACCTTCAAATGTGGGGTTGGTATCAGAAACCTCAGCAAGAATTTCACGGGATGAGGTGTAACTCATATCTCGCCCCATTTCTCCGGCAACGCGAACCAGGAATTCCCATGCAGGTATGCAGTCTACACGGTTTTCATCTTTCACCCAGTTATCAAACTTGGTGCCATAATGATCAAGACGTGCCAGAGACATTTCGAGGTTCAGACGACGACTGGTGTAAAGGGTTTCCTTGGCCGGAGTGGTGCGCTGAATTCGGCCATCAACATTCACATAACTGGCGGCGTGTTCTGCAGAACATGTAATGGGTATAATCAAGTCAGATGCCATTGTCGTGGCTGAATGATTAGTTGCAAAGGTGATAACAAACTTATCATCCAAAAGTTTTTCGTCGATATAGGAGCGACCTAGCAGGTCATCACTTAAAATGACCACGACTTTATACTTACTGTTTTTCAATGCATCAGTAAGTTGTTCCTGACCTGTTTCTGTGAAATCCAAATACCGGCAACCATTTGTATTTGGGGCCTGGTCATCTGATAACAGGAGATCGTCACCGGAACCCGGGATGATGTGAGGGGCAAAGTGCACATCAGACTGTCCGATATCATTGAAGAATTTCGCAAATACGTAATTGTCTTCAACCGGGGCAAATGCACTGCCTATAAGTAAGAACTCACTGGAATCAAACTCCTGAACTTTCTCTGCAAATGTGAGTAAAGCATTATTCCAGGAAGTTTTGGCTTGTTCTTTACCATCAAGGCGAATATGTGGTTTTGAAACACGGTTTTCGTTGATGAAGCTGTAACCCAGACGTCCGGCATCAGGCATCCAATAGTCGTTGACTTCTTCATTATACCGGGGGGTAATTCGCATGACAACATTATCGCGTGTCCAGATATCTACGTTGCAGCCTTTACCGTTGGTGACGTCGATATTCGGTGTCTGGTTCATTTCCCATACCCTGGCCCTAAAGCGGAAATCAGAAGAAGTAAGAGCGCCTACAGGGCATATATCTACGGTATTCAGTGAATAGGGGTCATCGAAGGTCTCCCCGGGAAAGGTCATTGGGTAGTTTTTATCGCCACGGGAAATGATGGAGAGTTGGTTGGTCTTGCTGATCTCTTCGGTAAACCTCACGCAGCGGGTACAGTTGATGCAGCGCTCGGCATCAAGGACAACCCTTGGGCCAAGCTGGTACATTTTTGGTTTGTGTACTTTTTTGTGTTCAAATCTGCTGCCTTCCGGACCGTACTTGTAGGTTTGGATTTGAAGAGGACATTCTCCGGCCTGATCGCAAATTGGGCAATCCAGAGGGTGATTGATCAGAATAAATTCCAGGTTATCAGCCTGGGCACGTTTTACAAGTTCTGATGTTTTATGGCTTTTGACCACCATGCCGTCTGCAAGGTCCAAACTGCAGGATGTCATTAGTTTCGGGAAAAAGCGAATTTGCTTGTTTCCTTCTTCATCAAGCTCAAATTCTCCGGTTTCGCGGTCCCTGACGGGCGTTCCGGCCTGAACGAGGCATTGCCGGCAATTTGCCGGAATAGAAAGTGAGGGGTGATAACAGAAGAAGGGGAGATCCAACCCATTATCCAGCATGAACTGAAGTACCTTTTGTGGTTCTTCGTATTCATAGCGCACATCATCAATGAAAATCTCAGGCATCTTAAAGGAATTACGAATTAGGAATTACGAATATTTTTAACCACAAAGTACGCAAAGGAGCACGAAGTAATTTTTCTTTGTGTACGTTGTGCTCTTAATGGTTAATTTTTTATGCTAAGGCATATACTGTTTTTTTACATTTTGCTTCGAAGTCTGCGCGGAATCGGTCTATGCTGTAGCGTACGGGCCAAGCTGCAGCATCAGCAAGGGCACAGATAGTCCGCCCTTCCATCTGGTTACAAATATTGAGAAGCAGGTCAAGGTCGCGCATTTCCCCATCGCCCCGGTTAATCTTCCCCAGAGTTTTCTGAAGCCATCCTGTGCCGTCCCGGCAGGGGGTACACTGCCCGCACGATTCGTGATGATAAAAGTGAGAGATTCTCCAAACGACATCTACTATGTCCGTGTCTTCATCCATCACTACCAACCCTGCTGTACCCATCATGGTTCCAACCTCGCGAAGAGAATCGGCATCCATGGCTATTCCTTCTACCGCTTCAGCGGTCAATGGGGGAGTGGATGACCCACCGGGAATTACTGCTTTTAACTTTTTGCCCCCGCGAATTCCACCGGCAACTTCATTGATAAGATCTGTGATGAGCATCCCTGATGGATATTCATAAACTCCCGGCCGGTTAACGTGGCCGGAAATGCCATAAAGTACGGGCCCGGCATGGCCTTCAGCTCCTATTTGCTTGTACCATTCTGCCCCATTTTTCATAATAAGCGGAACATTGGCAAGCGTTTCAATATTATTAATCGTTGTAGGCCTGCCCCATAAGCCCTTCTGTGCGGGGAAGGGGGGTTTAACACGAGGGTATCCGCGTTTACCTTCCAAAGACTCCATTAGCGAAGATTCTTCTCCGCAAATATAGGCACCTGCACCCATATGGGTGTACATTTCAACATCGATTCCGCTTCCAAGAATATTCTTACCAATGTAGCCTTTCTCGTAGGCGTCATCAATAGCTTTTTGGAGCATCTTCAGATATGGGCGATATTCTCCCCGGATGTAGACGTAAACTACATCAATGCTCATAGCATAGGCCGCAATGATAGCTCCCTCAATAAAGAGATGCGGATTGTCTTCAAATATTTGTCGGTCCTTAAAAGTTCCCGGCTCTGACTCGTCACCGTTCGCCGCCAAATAGCGTGGGCCGCCATCTGGTTTTGGCATAAATGACCATTTCATCCCAGCACTAAAACCGGCACCGCCACGTCCGCGAAGACCAGCACTTTTTACTTCATTGGTGACGTTCTCAGGTGTCCATTCCTTTTTTTTATGTTTCAGAATGGTCTTAAGCGCTTCATATCCACCGTTTTTTTCGTAAACATCGATGCTGCTCAGATCTTTAATATCCGGTAACAGTAAAGGTTTATATGACTTCCAGTCTTTACTCATAGTTATTTGGACACATTTTGGTGTTGCGGAATAGTGATGGGCTCAAGCTCGATATCATTACCACTTTTAAGTGTTTCAATTACCTGGTCCATCTTTTCTTTGGTAAGATGGTTCACGACCTTATCGTTGGTGATCTGCATCATCGGTGCGTAGCCGCAGGCCCCGAGGCATTCAACCGATTGGATTGAAAACAGGCCATCTTCAGTCGTTTCGCCCGCTTTTATACCCAGTTTCTCTTCGGCATAATGCAGCATATCGTAACCGCCGCAAAGATGGCAACTCAAACAGGTGCAAACATCCAATACGAACTTGCCTTTTGGCTGATCGTAATATTGAGTGTAAAAGGTAACAACACCGTAGACGTGAGATGGAGGGAGGTCCAACGTATCGGCTACGAGCTTTTGAATTTCCGTATTGGTATCGCCGAATTTATCCTGTGCATACCAAAGCACCGGCATCACTGCGGATTTGGTATCAGGGTACTTGGCTTTTATTTTTTCGATCTCTAAAAGATCGTCTTTATCGAAAACTATATTTTTCATTATTTATCTGATTCTCCCATCACAGGGTCAACACCCCCAATTATAACAACAGTGTCGGCAACCATCTCGCCGTCTAATATTTGTTCAAGTCCCTGAAGGTTGCTGAACGAGGGTGAGTTTACCTTGACGCGCCAGGGATGGCCGGTCCCATCACTCTGTATATAATAACCCAGTTCACCTTTAGGGCCCTCAACGGAGTGATAGCTTTCAGCTCCATCGGGTGGGCAAACTCCCGTATCGGTCATCATAAAGTCATGAATGAGTCCTTCCATAGAGTAATATACTTCATCCTTTGAAGGGTAGGCCTTCTTGGCATTATCGGTTCGTATCGGGCCTTTCTTTATTTTGCCCAGGCATTGTTTAATTATTTTAATCGATTCTGCCATTTCTTCCATACGGCAGAAATAGCGTGCCAGGTTATCGCCTTCGAGACGAGTCGGTACTTCAAAATCAATTTGGTTATAGAGCATGTAGGGATCAAACTTCCGAATGTCGTAAGCAATTCCGGTAGCCCTGAGGGTTGGCCCTGTCAGTCCAAGGTCAATAGCTTTTTCATGATCGACAACCCCCACATCCTTATTTCTGTCGATGAAGATCCTGTTTCTGTTAAGAAATTTGTTCCAATCTTTTAATTCTTTTGGGAAAGCACCTACAAATTCATTGATGCTGTTAAGGGCATCTTCAGTGAAATCATTGGCCACACCGCCTATCCTGGAGTGGGAGACGGTGAATCGATGCCCGGCTACCTCATCAAATATATCATACAATCTTTCCCGTTCCCGGAAGGTCCAGATAAAAAAGGAGACGGCCCCCGCATCCATTAGCATAGTTCCCAGCCATAGTAGGTGAGAGGAGATCCGGGCAAGTTCCGAGCAGATCATGCGGATATATTGAGCTCTTTCAGGAACTTCAATGTGAGCAATTTTCTCGACGGCCAGACAAAACGCTACATTATTACTGTAAGGGGCGAGATAATCCATACGATCGGTATAGGGCATGAATTCCTGATAGGTCTTATTCTCAGCAATTTTTTCAACGCCCCTGTGCAAATAACCTATATCCAGCTTTGAGCGAACGATCTTCTCACCGTTTAGTTCCATCACAATACGCAGGACACCGTGAGTGGCAGGGTGCTGAGGGCCCATGTTGAGGATCATCTGAGTTTCAAGCGGATCATCCTTGTCAATTTCTACCGTAGTATGCTTGTCCTCGAGACTCTTGTACAAAGCTTTTTGATGCTCTTTAAAGAACGTGGCATTGTACTCGGACTGTGTTTTATCTAGATCCATGCTTATGCTTTATCAGGTGTTGTACTTGGTAATTCGATGGAACCGGGAACCCCGATGAGCGGAAATTCCTTGCGCAGTGGGTAATACTGATAATCTTCCGGCATGTACATGCGGCGCAGGTCCGGGTGACCTTCAAAAGTAATGCCAAACATATCGTAGGTTTCGCGCTCATTCCAATTAGCCGATCTCCAAATATCAGATAACGTAGGCAAACTGGGATTCTCCTCCTCAACGCGGACTTTAAGGAATATCCTCACTCTGGTGCGGAGGCATACTACATTGTAGATAACCTCAAACCTGCCTTCCGAGGTGAAACGGTCGGTCCCAAATACATCCACCAGATAAATAAAATGCTGTTCATGCTTCAGCCATTGGCATGTTTCATGCAAGCGATCTTTCCTGATCAGGATGTTGGGAAACTCATAGCCGTCTTGGATCTCAAGAAGGTCGTCCCCTAAATATTTTTTTATATCATCGAGGAATTGCTCTTTAGCAGTTTTTTCGCTCATTCGTTTGTGTCCAGTAAAACAGATTGTTCATTTCTAATTTTTTCTTGGATCTTCATCAATGCGTTGAGCAATGAATCAGGGCGGGGAGGGCAACCTGAAATGTAGACATCAACAGGAAGGAAATTATCTACCCCCTGTACCACTCCATAACATCGGTGCATCCCGCCTGTGGATGCACAGGCCCCCATGGCAATGCACCATTTCGGGTCGGGCATTTGGTCCCATATCCGGCGAATTGCGTGGGACATCTTATAGGAGCACCAACCGGCTACGATCATCACATCGCTCTGCCGGGGTGAAAAACGCATCACTTCAGAACCGAACCGGGCGGCATCATACCGGGGGCCGGCGAAAGCCATCATCTCGATAGCGCAGCAGGCCAGGCCCATTGGCATTGGCCAAACAGCATTTGACCTGCTCCATTTTGCAAGTGAATCAACAGTTGTGGTGAAATAGCCTTCACCCATAGCACTCTCTAAACCCATATTCCTTTTATTTAACTTTAGCTTTTAATTCCCAGTCAAGCGTCCCTTTTTTCAGCGTGTACACAAGGCCCAGTAATAATATGGTGATGAAGATCATCATGGCCCAAAAGGACGTGGCCCCAAGCTCCCGAAACTTAACCGCCCAGGGATAAATAAATACAACTTCCAAATCAAAAACGATAAACTCCATCGCTATAATATAAAAACTTACAGAATATCGCTCCCTTGCCTGACCGCGGACATCCATCCCGCTTTCATAGGGGCCGAGCTTTTGGGCGTTTGGTCTGTAAGGCCCCAAAACCCTCGATAGGCCCATCAGGAGTAACCCCAGGCCGATGGCCACTACAATAAGCACTAAAATGGGAATGTATGATTCAATCATGAAGTAATAAGGTGATAAATTAAATAATAATCAGGTCAGTTCTTTTTGTAATGGCCCTGATCTACATAGGAAATCTAAATAACTTTTATCACCGCAAAATTACTTCTCATTAAGGCTAATGTCAACGGGAAAAAGGCAGTATTTGACTTCAATCTGTTAGCCCATGATTATTACCAGTATATTACCTATTATTAATTTAAATCAAATTCATCAAAAGTAAGGGAAACTTTATTATTAAGAATGGAGTTATAGGATTTTTTTCTGATCCATATACAATGAAGGGGGAGTGTTGTTGGTTAAAGATTGGTATTGCGAGAAAACAAAAAGAGATAAACTGAGTAAGTTTAGACTTTAACAACCTCTTTAAAATGCTTAAATTACGGGCATAGAAATCAAGAATTTTAAAAATTTACATCTTGGATAATATTCACATGGACATTCTGGGACTTTCAACGAGCCCCAGCAGTGGAGGTGCTTACGCACTTATTCTCAATGAGACCGAAGGCAATCGACGCCTGCCAATTATTATCGGTACATTTGAAGCACAGGCTATTGCTCTCGAACTTGAACATATCAAGCCGCCCCGGCCTATGACACACGATTTGTTGCGTAATGTAATTCAAAGTTTTAATACCTTCGTAAAACAAATTACTATTCATGAACTTAAAGAAGGTACATTTTACGCTAAGGTAAGTTACGACAATGATGGCCAGAGCATCGATCAGGATGCTCGCCCAAGTGATGCTATTGCTTTAGCTATCCGCTTTAACGCGCCTATTTATGTGTCAAAAATGATCCTGGATGAAGCCGGCATTATCTCCGAACCCAAGCCTGAAGATATTGATGAACCTTCTGTAATGAAGGAAGAGGAGGAAGAAAAATCAGCACGGCCGGAATCGGCCAGTGATGCCCAGCTCCGGCGTCTGGAAAAAAGCCTTACCAAGGCTGTTGCTGAAGAAGATTATGAAAACGCGGCGAGAATCCGTGATGAAATTAGGAAAATGAAGGAATAATTATTTGGAAATTCAGGATATTAATTTTAGTGATCTATCATTCAGTACCCTTTACCGCGACTTTACCACCCATTTTGAAAAGCTTCATGAATTTTATGAAGTCAATCCTTTTAGTGAAGATCAGTTAAAGGAACTGGTTAAAGGTAAAACTTTTCATGGTAACCGTGACCAGCTCGTAAATAACCTGATCAGTTTCAATGAGCCGTTCGGTTTGCATTCCGCAGCATTGGAGAACCTTGAATCTCTTCGCGATCCTGATACCCTTACCGTGGCTACAGGTCAGCAAATGACCGTTTATGGAGGCCCTCTTTTTACCGTCTATAAAACCATAACCACTATTTTACAGGCTCAATTTTTAAGTAAAGCTACAGGCAAAAAGGTTATCCCTGTATTTTGGCTGGCTGATGAAGACCATGATTATGAGGAAGCCTCAGCTATTAAGATCCCACAAGGGGATACCATAAAGAGCATTAAACTACCGGATAGAGAAAACCGTAAAAGCGTAGGCCGCATAGATGTTAGTGATTCATTCCGGGAGTTTCGGGATGAGGTAAAAGCAAGCCTTCCTGAAACGGATTTTAGTGCTGATTTATGGGAACTACTTGATGATGCGTATCGGGATGGGCGGTTAAAAGATGGATTTGCACGCTTATTGTCTGCTCTGTTTTCAAAACACGGATTGATCATGGCCGGGAGTGATTATGGTCCTTTCAAACAGAGCCTGAAAAGACCCATACAAACCGCCATTGAAAAAGCGGGTATAATCCATGATGCTCTGAATCAACAGTCGTCGCTTTTGGAACAAAAGTTCCATCGCCAGGCCCAAATCCAGGGAACGACCTTGTTCTTGCATGATGAGCAACAAGGCCGAATCCGGCTCAATAACACCAATGGAAGCTGGAAATCAGACTCCGGCTACCAATGGAGCAGCGAAGAGCTCGTTGAAATAGCAAAGAACCAGCCTCAACAATTTTCACCGAATGTATTTTTAAGGCCGATCTTGCAGGATTATCTGCTGCCCAATATCGCTTATATTGGCGGACCGGCAGAAATAGCTTATTATGGGCAAATGCGTTCGGTCTACCCCATTTTTGGCATGAAAATGCCGGCCATAGTCCCAAGAATGAGTGCCACGCTGGTGGAATCGTCGATCAATAGGATCCTTCATCAATTGCCTTTTGAGTTTCACGAGTATGGCCGCAGGATTGAAGACCTGGAAAAAGCCTATATCGAAAAACTTGGTCATGGCGAGGTGGATGAGCTATTTGCAGATTGGAAAGAAGAAATAAACAGCATCTCGGAAGAATACACCGAATACATTGCTGAATATGACGTCAGTCTAAAAGGAAGCGCGGGTAAGGAAACCGTCAGCTACCTGAAGTCCATTGACAAACTTCAGCAAAAGCTGAAACGGTCGATCAAGCAAAAAGAAGAGATACAGTTAAATCGGATTCGCAAAATACAGCACCATCTTTTCCCCAACGGAGTGCTTCAAGAGCGTGAAGTTTCCATTCTTTACTTTATGAATAAATACGGCACCGGTATCTGGGATGATATACTTACAAATCTTGACCATCCCCAATTCGACCGGCACAAACTGATTTCCTTATAAGCCTGAACCCGGTTACCGAATGAAAGCCGATCTAAGAAAACTTCTTCTACAAAAGCGCTTAAAGCTTTCCAATTCTGAAATATCGGCAATTAGTAAGAAAATCATTAAAAAAGTATTAGGCCTGGAAGAATATCGTCTCGCAAAAACAATCCACTGCTATCTCTCCCTGGATAACGAGATTTCTACTACTCTATTGATTGATGATCTGTTAGCACAAGGTAAAAACCTGGTGGTGCCCCGCGTTGTTGCGGGTACAAACCGGCTTGAGCATGTAGCGCTTGAAAGCCGAGATCAGTTGATCCCCAATTCCTGGGGCATCCCTGAACCCAGGGATGGACGCCTGGTACAGCCCGGCCAACTCGACCTGGTTATCGTGCCCATGGTAGGCGGAGATCCCGAATGTAACCGGCTAGGCTACGGAAAAGGGTTCTATGATCAATTCCTTGCAGGAGTGAACGCTATTAAAATAGGTTTGATGCCCCACTGCTGCCTGGTAGAGAAGCTCCCGGTCGAGCCTCACGATGTAAAACTGGACAGGATCGTTACGGAAAGCAAAATCTACAAAAAGAATACCTAAGCATGGCTAAATACAGGCAGATTATATAACTTTAAAATAAGTAACTTTATTCATGCTCATAGCTATGGGCCCGGCACATTCAGCGACATGGCCTTTGTCGTAACCCTGCCGAATTCCCGCAATCCATTACTAAACCCCATTACGACTTGTTAATTACTTTCGAAGGCATAGATGGCAGCGGCAAATCCACACAAATAGAACGGTTGCGTGATAAGCTCATCAGGGAGAAACTCAACGTTTCCGTATTCCGTGAACCCGGTGGAACGAACCTGTCCGAAAAAATACGCGAACTCCTTTTAGACCAGGACAATGAAATCGACCCGATAACAGAGGCTCTGCTGTTCTCATCTGCCCGCTCACAACTAATTTCCGAAGTCGTAAAGCCTAAACTCGAAAAGGATGAAATTATCATACTGGACCGTTTTTATGATTCCACCATTGCTTACCAGGGGTACGGAAGAAAAAGCATGCCTGTAAGCGAGCTCCACGAACTCAACAAAATAGCATCCCATGGGCTGGTCCCTGACATCACATTTTACCTGAAGATTGACCTCGACCAATCGGAAAAAAGACGCACCCACTTTATCAAGGACCGTATGGAGCAGTCCGGCATTGAATTTTACCAGCGGGTAATAAGAGGCTTTGATGAACTGGCAAACCAAGCCTCCCGCTTCAGAACGATAGACGCATTGGCCTCGATTGAAGAAATAGAAAAAGAAGTTTGGGACCATATTGGGCCGATGATCAAATCATAGGCGCTTAAACCTGCATATGAAAGCACCCAAGCCTGAAAGGCTTAAATTATCAATAGCCCCGTACGCAGTGCGGGGACAGATTAACCATCCAACCATAACCCCGGATGAGGTTGAACGATCACCTCCAACCATTGAACACCATTCATAGTTCTTTCCCGGTTCATATGCTGCTGCATTGCCGAAAATCGGGCTACTGACCATATCCGGCCGGTTTACTACCCCACCCAGCCCCGTGCCAGGACTTACACGGCCTCATTACCCATCCACTTCCTTCCCAGGGCCAGTCCGACAGGCCGGATTCAAGGGCGATCCTTGCCATATACCTCATTGTTATATCTATTTAAAGAAATAACAATCATATAGTGAATGCAGTAATTTGATTTATAACAGATTGCGCAAAACCCTGACACATTGATAAAACCCCTGCTATGATCACTCTTTATTAATCTCCAAAATTACTCCATAGTAGCTCCATATTTCCTCCATGTAATTTATGGAGCTACCATGGAGAAAACATGGAGTAACCATGGAGCTAGGCAAGCTTAAACCCAGGCAATAACCAGCGCAATTTCAGGCCGTAAAAGGGCGGGAAGCAGGCTTACAGAAGGGCGGTGTTATTTGCTGATGAATGGAGCAGTGGACAGCTCCTGGGGATTGGAAAATGGAGGTTTTGGCAAAATAAGGTATACTTAGGCTTTTAAAATTGTTTTATAATGACTTACAATGAGTATGGATTCCAGTATGTAGAGGGGAGGTGATAGGTGGTAGTAGCTTAGCAAAAATTACACCGTGCATAAAGCCGACGGCCAAGGCCAGATAGTTCAGATAAGTCACGATTTCGTCTGGTGTGATCTCCTTGGATGCTTCAGTTTGTTAAAATGGGCCATGCGAACAATCCATGATGTATAGGATTGCTTCGTGCGGTAGCTGTACCTCAGGTGCCTGATCTCTTGCCTATCTCTTGCAAGAGCTTATACTTTGCCATATGCACATCTTATTTATTGTGGTTTATATACAGATATCCCAGAATGTAAGCCTTACGGTAAGCCCAATAAAAAATTTATGTGAAGTGATTATTAGGCGTATTATTGGGCTAAGATGGTGGGTTATTGGCTGTAAATGGTTGGAATGCAGTGTATAAATTTAAAAAGGGTTAGGGTTTATTGGGAATAGTTGTTATAATAATGGGGGTTATGCAACCTAACCCTCTGATAAAATTATTTTCTTTTTTCCGAGTTTATTACCATACTACTGTTGTATTTAACACAAGGAAACAACTATGATCAACGAAAAAATAAGAAAGCAGGCGCTTGAACTTTCGAGTCAAGAACGAGCAGAACTTGCACATATGCTGATCGATAGTCTTCGCGCAGAGGAAGAATTTGAATCAGAACAAGCCTGGACTGAAGAACTAAAGAAACGTATTGACCGATATGAGCAAGGTGAGAGTTCTGCAAAGCCCTGGAGTGAAGTTAAAAGAAATGCTCAGGCACTTCTTGACTGATGAGCGAAATAGCCTTTGAAATTAATGATGCGGCAGAGGCTGAGTTTTACGATATTGTTGATTATTACAAACAATTTGATCATGTGCTTTCTCACGATTTTATTCAAGAATTTGAAGATGCTGTTCAGCAACTAATAAAATTCCCCCAAGCTGGTCATCCCTATCTGCATCAGACAAAACGTATTTTTCTGAAACGATTTCCTTATGCGATTGTGTACAAAATTTACAGGGATGAATGGATCATGGTTTTTGCTATTATGCACCTGAAGCGCAAACCAACTTATTGGGAAAAACGCCTGTAGCAAATTTGCAGGTTGCATAACAATGGTTTCGTGCTGACCGGACCTGGTTTCTATCTTACTTGAAAGTGGTTCGCCGGGCACACAAACCATAGATCGTTATAGGGCTTACCACACTCTTAATACCACAACAGACTAATACTCTACATACTTAAGTTTTCGATTGGGCTTTGCACGTCTTTCAAAGTCCGAGAAGACACGTGCGTGTAAATTTGTGTTGTTGATATATGTTTGTGTCCCAGTAACTCTTGAATGAATCTTGTATCTGATTATGGTACAGCTCAAAAATGGGCCCTTGAATAGTTTAAAAAAAATCGATCAGCCTATAACAAGTAAAAGGTTTCGCTAACAAGGTGCATTAACGCGGAAGCGGCCACGGCAGGTGGAGGGTTTCCCGATTTGTTAATAAAGCTTAAAGTTTTAAATTAACGCAACGATGCGGGGTCGGGCCGTTAGGCGCCCTAAGCATGTAATAACATCACAAAGTTCGGGCTACACACCTGTGGAAACTAAGCTGGAGGGTATACATATGAATTCGTCGTTTGAAAAAGTGAGGCTTGTGGAGCCCGTCAGCTCCGGGTACGTGCATCTCATGGCAGAAGTAGACAGTCGGCTTCCTTTCCTGCCTGCGAGCAGCACAAAACGAGATCTCCTAAAGGAGTGTAAGCGGCAATGCTCCGAATTGGAGCGACGGAGCGATGTCAAGAGCGCTGTTACGTTCCGAGCCATCCTGATCCCCCCTGGCCGGGGCGAGTTTTTAAAGCGGCGCCCTGGAAAAGTCCATGTTGCCAAGTTTGATGTGGTCATTCTGATCGAAACGAATACAGTGGAGGACGCCGAAAGACTGCGACAAAGCGATATCTTCTTTAAGATCGAAGAACGCGTGCGCGAAGCGGCGCACTACTTGCGTGTTATCACGGCCAGCAATGTGAAGCGGATTGGTTCGGTGGACCACAAACGGGACGGCGTGTTTTTGTTCAACTATTTTTTTGCGGATGACACGGACCAAAACCTGGCGGTATGGGAGTACACCGCAGGGTGGTTTCAGCAAGAGAGCGGACTTGATAACTCGACGGTACTCCTTCCCAATCATACCCAGGATTCAGAGTACAATATCATTAATCATTGCCGTTGGGACCACCTCAGGAATATCCTTCCATCGCTCCTATTTAAACGATCGTTTCGCTCATACGTGCTAACCAATTTCAATGCGAACAATGTTGCGGCGATTCCAATTCTTTACAAATTGGCCTGAGATGATGCGTTTGAGATCATGTTGGTGGGCGTTTAACATATATATGGCTCCATTGTCGATAGGCAATCGAATTTTCAGGCAAAAAGATTTGTTTTTTTGCCTGAGTTGGCTGTTGAATAATGATCAATTATTCAACATAACGTCCTTTTCCGGGTTTGGCTACTTCTTCAAATTTATTTGCGAATTCATCCAGTGTATTAGAAACATCAGCACCAACCATGGGCGGGCCGTGTCCTGGTGCAATCACTATTGGTTTTAGGTTGGCCAGCCATTCAACGGAGCGTTGGGCCATATCCCAATCGGGAGTGAAATAAGCAGGAGGGCCGTGCAGTTCAGGTTTTTGGGTGGCGACATTAACAAAGGATTCGGGTTTCACAGTACTGATTGCATCACCGGCTATAAGTGTTCTTCCATCTTTACGGAAAAGGGAAATATGACCTTTAGAGTGACCCGGTGTACCGATCCAATTCCATGTAGGCAGGTCTGGGATTGTGCCGTCTAAAGGTAATTCCTGGATTGAATCACCCAAATCTATCGGTCCGTGCGGGTATAATGCTGATAACAATGACATGAGTCCGCCACCAACAGTCGGGTCGGGTGGAGGATATTTAGCCTGACCGGTAAGAAAGTGTATTTCCAGTGGATGTGCATACACCGGTACATCCCATTCTTCAATAAGTTCTTCCACTGCTCCCACATGATCGAAATGTCCATGGGTAAGGATGATCGATTCTGGCCTCGAGCCCTTGCCCATTTTCTGTTCGGCCCATTTTTTAATTCGTTTGGCAGAATAGGGGAGCCCGGTATCGACCAGGACCCAGGTATCATCAGGTTTATGGATGATGTATAGATTGACTATAAGAACTCTGAGCCCGTATATGCCCCAGGTAATATCATCCAGTACGGTGATCTCATATTCGGGTATGTTAATTTTTTCCATATAAACTGGTATTGGTGATCATTACCCTATATGAACACTATACATTTACCATATGTTATCCGGTGTACATTAGAATATAGAAACAAAGAAAGTTGCTTATATCAGATATGATCTGATATAGCGAGCCGTTAACTGTATTATAATAGTATTTTTATTTTTTAATGTGGCACTAATAAGCAATTAGTAATTGTTAACGAGCCCAAAAATGTTTATCTTGTATTTATTGTGGGTGATCCGACGCTTGAATTGATACGGTTAGGTTAAGGCATCTCCATTTTTTTGAAAAATATATCAACTTTACGAAGCAGACAAATTTAAATATGGCGCATCAAAACATAGAAATCGATTTACCTCTTGCTAAAGTGTACGAATTGATGAGCTCACCACTTGATTTTCCTCGTTACATTGAAAGTATCAAAGAAGTAAACAAAGTTAACTCTCAAACTTTTGAGTATGTGACTGAAATTGATGGTGAAGAATATCGTTGGACGACCAACATCATTGATGATCTTCGCAATACCCGTTTTGCATGGATTACCATTAATGGTAACCTCAATCAAACCGGTACCATTCGTTTTACACCGCTTGAAAATGGAATACGGACCCGAGTTGATTTTAGCCTCGACTATAGGACCTTTTTCGGCGCTCCCTCTGAAGGGTTAAGCAAGTTTATGGAAGAACTTTCCGATCAGCTTAGCTCAGACCTTCAGAAATTCAAAAAGCTTGCAGAGAGCGGTAATTTTGTCGTTAAAGATGAAGAATCTTCATCTTCTACTCCCGATCAGAAAGAAAAAATTACGGCATAATCTTAATCTGAAACAAAAAAAGGGACTTTTAGTCCCTTTTTTTGTTTAGGCTATTAAATACCCATGAATTGATTCATGCAATGCTTGTAAAGCTCCCCACATTGATGAATCTTCAATCACCTTTTTGCCTGGTGATTGGCACACCGATTAGCCACAGCTTATCACCTCTGGTCCATAATACCGCTGCCGATTACCATCATCTGGATTTTCGTTATTATGCACTGAATGTAGACCAGGATGATTTCCGTGAATTGCCCAATTTATTTGATCACCCTCATTTTATAGGGGCGAATGTAACTATTCCATATAAGGGTAAAGTTCGTCAGTTTCTGGACCATGAAGATGAAACGGCTCATACTATTGGCGCTGTTAACACGATAATCCGAAAAAACGGAAAACTGGAAGGTCATAACACCGATGCTTATGGCTTTACAAAGGCTTTAGAACCATATCGAAGCAGGTTGTCCGGGAAAAAAGCTATCGTTTTTGGTAGTGGTGGGGCATCAAAAGCTATTGTTTTTGGATTGGCCAAACTAGGAATGCCTGAAATAGCGATTATATCCAGAAATCCTGAAAAGGCTATCACCGAATTAGAGGCGGTACCAGGAAATCTTTCGTTTTATTCATATGCAGACCTACTTCAAATAAGTACTGATGCAGAATTATTTGTGAATACAACGCCATTGGGAATGGAACCTGACATTACAAGTACACCCGTTCCTCAGGAATACGAACATATACTTAAGAAAAAAATATGTTACGATATCGTTTACAAACCCTTACATACAACGTTTTTAAAACAGGCTGAGAAACAGGATGCCATTGTTATTCAGGGTTTGGATATGTTTATCCATCAGGGAGCAAAAGCTTTTGAACTGTGGACGGGTAAACAGCTACCTTATGGTATCATAAAAAAGAAACTAATGGCCTCACAAAATCTTTAGCTGATAACCTTTATCGACGATTTTTATAAGGCATTAAGGTAATGAATAACAGTATTAAAGCTATAAAACCTGACATATGGAGAAATGATAGCCGAATTACAGCGGGTTTCTCTACAAAGTCTTCTTCTGATAAAGGAAGTACTTTAGGTTTTTCATTAGGTTTGTTGGGAACCGAAGACGATACGGTCATTGAATCTAACCGCCAGGATTGGCTTGCCTTTCTAGGTCTTGAAGATCAACCCCTTGCTTTAGGGAAACAGGTTCATGGTAATGAAGTGCGCACCGTGGATGATTCTACTTTTCAGGATAATACCGATGGTTTAGTTACAACTCAGAAAAACCTGGCTCTGGGTATACTGGTAGCAGATTGTGCTGCAGTACTATTGGCTGACCGGGAAAACGGTGTCATTGCCGCAGTTCATGCGGGCTGGCGGGGAGCTGTTCAGGGTATTCTTCAAAATGCAGTGGCTAAAATGGTGCTGTCCGGCGCTGATGTAGATTGCATTGAAGCTTTTATTAGTCCATGTATCTCATTGAAAGAGTTTGAAGTCGGTGAAGAAGTGGCGAGAATGTTCCCTCAGGAATTTGTAGATTATACGTCATACACAAAACCCCATATTGATCTCAAAAACTTCGTGATTTATGAACTACAAAAAGCCGGGTTACAGGAGGGAAATATAGAAAATAATCCACTTTGCACTGTAAAGGAAGCCGATACACTGCACTCCTATAGACGCGATAAAGTTCAAAGCGGCCGAATGATGGCTGTGATTTCAATGGGTTAATACTATTAAATGGTTACTTTGGAGAACACCATGCTTCATATTAACACGCCATGATTATCCATTCGCCAGCTATTGTATTGCGAGCCATAGATTATCGGGAGTCCAGCAAGATTGTTACCTTGTTTACCCAGACGCATGGTAAAGTAGCTGTTATTGTAAAAGGGTCGAAGAAGTCAAAAAGCAGTTTTTCTGGGTTGCTTGAAATAGGGAATATTCTGGATATTGTTTTTTATTTTAAGGGGTCCCGTTCTGTTCAGAACCTCACAAAAGCTTCTTATCGGGCAAAAACTTACGATATACGTTTAGATTTGGCAAAAATGGCGACTTCAACAGCTACGCTGGAAATGGTCGAACAACTTATTATGGAAAACCAAATCAGCGAAGAGTTGTATGAGTTTACCGAAAAGTTATTGGTATGGCTTCACGAAACAAAGAGTTCACCGCGTAGTTTATTCCCTTATATTCAGATACGTCTTGCTGAATTAATGGGCATCGGTTTACGTTACGAGCTAAATAGCGAAGCAGCAGGTACTACATACCTGAATATTGATGAAGGAAATATCAGTACCGATCACGGAGCAGGATTATATTATAAACTCTCTACGGGTCAGACAACGTATATCAGAACGGCTTTGGGCCCTAAAAAGGGATTTCTACTAAACAATGATCTTCCGGCCTATGAAATAAAGAACTTAGTGGTTCATTTAGACGTTTATCTAAAACATCACATTGATGGCTTGAGAGACCGGAAATCAGATAAAATATTTCACCAAATACTTTGAGCATGAATGCACATCAGAACATAATTACAGGTTTCCTGATTTTTTGCCTTGGTATCATGATTGGTGCATTAATCATCATTTATCAGAACAATGGGAACAATCTTACTTCTGAAGTTCATATATCAGAAATCACTCGCAGCTCCGAGCCTAATTCGGCGGCATCGCAATCTCCTTCAATTTTATTCAAAGAAGTTGCAGATAATGTAACGCCAACGGTGGTTTATATTGAAACTACAATACCGGTTAACCCAGATGGAGTTCCTGATAGTGGAGACCATGAATTTGAAGATGAGCAGTTCTGGGATCGTTTCCTTCCCAGACGCCGGGCCCAAAGCATGGGCTCTGGTGTGCTGATTTCTACAGATGGGTATATTATTACAAATAATCATGTTGTTGCACAATCAGAAGGGGATGTTAGTGTCGGTCTTAGCGATAAGAGAAGATATCCGGCCAAAATTGTAGGTCGTGATACGTCTACCGACCTGGCCGTATTAAAAATTGATGAAAGGGACCTTCCAGCTGCGATAGTCGGTAATTCCGATAATATCGGCGTCGGCGATTGGGTGATTGCAGTAGGCAATCCTTTCAGGCTTAAATCGACGGTGACTGCCGGGATCATAAGTGCTCTTGATCGGGACGTGAACATCATCAATGATGAGCTTCGTATCGAAAGTTTTATACAAACTGACGCCGCAATCAATAGGGGTAACAGTGGTGGTGCTCTTGTCAATAATAGCGGTGAACTAATCGGTATAAATACGGCTATAGCCACTGAAAACGGCTCTTCCCAGGGGTATGGATTTGCTATTCCCATCAATATGGCTATAAAAGTAGCTAAGGACTTGATTGAGCTCGGTGAAGTAAACAGACCGTACCTGGGAGTGCAAATTTCGCCTATTGATCATGAGCGAGCTAATAGGCTTGGCTTGCAAAACATCAGAGGCGTTGAGATTGTTAATCTTGTAGAGGATGGAAGCGCCTATTTAGGTGGTATCGAGGTCGATGATATTGTTCTAGAGGTAAATGGTATTCATGTTAATGAACCCAACGAGCTTCAGGTGCAAATTGCCTTAATGAGCCCTGGTGACGTTGTAAATCTTAGAGTATTGCGGGAAGGCGAAGAAATTGAAGTTGATGTACAGCTTAAAGGGCTGGAGAGTGAACTTGATCAATGGGCACGAAGCGAAGAAGACCTTCGGTTTGAAGAGAATGAGGGATTATTTGAGGAACAATATTTTGAATTTGGCATTACCGTGACCGAGCTGACACATTCTCGTGACTTCAATGAGTTAGAGTTGGTAATCACCAACGTTGAAGAAAATAGCGAAGCCTGGATGCAAGGTTTACGCATTGACTTTGTGATTACAAAGGTAAATGGAAATTATGTCGAAAACCTTGGAGATCTCAGCAACGATATAGGACAGAGCTTGAGTGAAAGCAA
Organism: Balneolales bacterium; assembly: GCA_040878115.1. Taxonomy (GTDB): domain Bacteria; phylum Bacteroidota; class Rhodothermia; order Balneolales; family Natronogracilivirgulaceae; genus JBBDMU01. The sequence goes on along the minus strand of JBBDMV010000126.1, from coordinate 38,190 downwards.
TTCCCTGAATCTCACCGTTTTAACTGACAATGGCACAGAAGAGGAAATTGAGATCAATTCGTAAACTCCTCAGAACACGTCTGTCTGAGTGCAGATAAAAAAAACCGCACGACTTATAAACACCGTGCGGTTTTCAAAACTACTTTGCTACAATCTCCTACATGTAGGAAATTATGCTTTTGCCAAATTCAGAAGCTTTAAGAAGTTTTGCATTATCCATCAAGCGTTCGAAATCGTAGGTTACTTCTTTGTTACGGATTGATTCCTCAAGCCCTTTTTCAACAAGGTCGGCCGCTTCATTCCAGCCCATATAGCGAAGCATCATGACTGCTGATAAGATTAATGATCCTGGATTCACCTTGTCCTGCCCAGCATATTTAGGAGCCGTGCCGTGTGTTGCTTCGAAAACGGAATAGCCGTTGGAATAGTTAATATTCGCGCCGGGGGCAATTCCAATGCCGCCAACACAAGCTGCAAGAGCATCGGAAATGTAATCACCGTTCAAATTTAGCGTTGCAACGACATCATAATCGGCAGGGCGGGTCAGGATTTGCTGCAGGAATGCATCGGCGATCACATCTTTAATGATGATTCCGTTTGGGAGCTCACACCATGGGCCGCCATCAATTTCTTTGGCATTATACTCTTCTTTTGCCAGTTCATAGCCCCAGTTTTTGAAACTGCCTTCCGTAAATTTCATGATGTTGCCCTTGTGGACCAGCGTTACGTTTTTTCGGCCCTGATCGATGGCATAATCAATCGCACCACGAATAAGGCGCTTTGAGCCTTCTTCAGAAACGGGTTTGACACCGAAGGATGAAGATTCAGGGAAACGAATATTTTGAGTACCCATCTCGTTAATCAGGAAATTCTTGAACTTGTCAGCCTCGGGAGTACCTGTCTGGTATTCGATACCGGCATAAATATCTTCCGTATTTTCTCTGTAAATGACCATATCGGTAAGCTCAGGCTGCTTCACCGGACTTGGCGTCCCTTTGAAGTATCGAACCGGGCGAACACAAGCATAAAGGTCAAGCTTTTGACGAAGAGCTACGTTCAGGCTGCGAATTCCACCCCCCACAGGCGTAGTCAAAGGCCCTTTTATAGCTACAAGATATTCCCTGATGGCTGTAAGAGTATCTTCTGGCAGCCAGGTGTTATCTCCATAATAATTAACAGCTTTCTCACCGGCATAGATCTCAAACCAGTTAATTTCTTTTTTGCCGGAATAAGCTTTTTCTACCGCGCTGTTGATGACCTCAATCATCGGAGGTGTAATATCAACGCCGGTTCCGTCCCCTTCAATAAACGGGATAATAGGATTGTCAGGAACATTTAAACTGCCATCCGCTTTTTTGGAAATTGCAGCACCCGATGTGGGCTTTGTTAATTTTGTATATGACATGATGAACTAATAATTTTAAGTTTTATAGGTATTTGCTTTGCAAATGTCTAATATTTGTAGGGCAAGTTACTAAATTTATCCCTTTATTTCATGGGATTACGGTTACTTCCAAAAGGATACCAGGAAATTATTCAAAGGGTAAACAAGAGAGAATTATGAATGAAGACCAGAAGATAATAGGGCTGCTCAAAGAGGAGTGGTTGGTTGGCCATGCTGAGGACCTTAGGGAACAAAGGTTATTCAAAACTTGTGTAGGAATGGGTAAATATATCATTTTTAAGGAACTAGCTCTCGTTAGGCAGAAATACCGTAAAGAAATATATCGGATAATTATAACCCGATGCTATACCGGAAAAACCACTGGATATTACTCAAATGAAGGATCCTGACTGTAAATATAACATTTCTCTGCAAAAGGGAATTGAATAGACGTATAACTGGTTTTTATAAAATGGGCAACTTAAAAGAGGAGAAGACCAAATAATTTAATTTAACAGGCAAGGGTTATGAAAGTTTTGATAGCGGGTGCAAACGGAGCAACAGGCAGACATATCATTAAAAAACTTAAAGAGAATAATCACAGCTCCCGGGCTATGGTTCGTGATGAATCGCAAGGTCCGGAGCTTAGAAAGCTCGGTGCTGATGAAATTATAGTCGCTGATCTTGAGGGAGATGTCAGTATGGCCGTAAAGGATGTTGAAGCTGTAATGTTTGCAGCAGGCTCCGGATCAGGAACCGGAAAGGACAAGACCGACCTGGTAGATCTCCAGGGAGCAATCAAGCTCATAGATGAAGCGGAAAAAGGTAACTCCGGTCGCTTTATCATGCTTAGCGCTGTCGGCGTGGATGAATATGAAACGGGCCCTGAAGCCATGCGGCACTACTTAATTGCCAAGTCTAAAGCAGACGCACATCTGAAGCAAAGTGACCTGACCTACACAATTGTCCGCCCGGGAAGACTTACTTATGATAAAGGAACCGGTAAAATCCGCATTGCGGAAAAACTTGAGAACCGAGAGGGTAGCATATCCAGGGAGGATGTGGCTGAGGTTATGGTTTTAAGCCTGATGATTTCAAATACCGGTAACCGTGTATTTGAAATACTCTCCGGTGATATACCGATTAATATAGCATTGAAAGCTATTGAAGAAGCCGAACGCGGTTAGGCCGGATATCCAATTAAAGCCTATAATAGAAATAGATCTCAAAATCCAAGTACCATTTTTACCGTCTCATCTACTTCCGCGAGAATTTTATCAGGGACCTCATCAATTGCTTTTATACAGCGATCGGTTGAAACGGTTAGTATCTGCTCACAACAGATGAAAATATCTTCTCCTTTACCGGACTCATTTGCTTGAATATGCGAGCGGAGATCTAGCTTCTTATCCATTGTAGACAGAACGACGGTCAGATTAGCTGAATTTTGGTTGATCTGGTTATCTGAGAGTATCAGGCAGGGTAGGGTTTCTATTCCACCGGCATGTTGAAAAGCCACTTGCCATATTTGTCCCCGGGATGGTGCGCTCAAAGGTTTTCTCCGTTCCGCAAGTTTATCCCCAGAATTTCCCGGCGTTTATTTTCCTGCTTCCAGACTTCGTTAACCCTGGTCAGTTTCAAGAAGTCATTGTTCAGGGCCTGAAAGAATACTTTTTTATGAAGTCTTTCAGTAGCTTTTTCCAAGACATCAAGTATTGAAAGCCCATATTCATCGGCCATTTTACGGGCCAGTTTATAGGTTTCAAGGTCCAGCAGGGTCGACTTAGTGTTCTTTTGGGCCATTGTTAAAATTCGGGAGGGTAAATAATTGATCAACAGAATATAAATTTATTAGAAATCATCAAACAAATGATGCTCATTGTTCATACAGAAGATAAGGATCACGCTGCTGTGAAAACATAACTACATCACTGGTGAGTTGTGATTTAAAATCATTCACCCTCCAGGCGGGAAACTGGGATACAGAAATCAGGGTCAGGCAAAGCACGCTTACAAGAACCATTTTATATCGGCCTGCATGGCCATATTGCCTTCGGGCCCGTATGCACGACATGATGTGCTGTGTAAGTCTGTATCCTGACCAGATAATGTGATGTTTTCCCCCTTGTACATAGGCCCTACTGCTCTGTAAACAATTTCTGTGATGCTTCGTTCGGGATGATGCTTTGCGAAAGTTTCCACCAATAGAATCAGTAAGAATGGTCCCTGGACCAGCAAGGTTGGATAGCCTTCAACTTCACGGGCATAGGGTTCGTCATAATGAATGCGGTGTCCGTTATAGGTGAGGGCTGAAAACCGGAACAGAATGACACTGTCGGTTTGATACTTTCGTTCCCAATCAGGATTAATATCCAGCTTTTTCGTGCGGACAAGATGTTGGTTTTTACGCGTTCCTTCCATAAAAACGATATGCTGATCATCATCTATAGCCACATCGTCATTCTGCTGAAGCTGGTTATTTATCGTGACGAAAAATAGCTTGCCGCTGCTGCCTTCTTTTTCATCGACGGATTTGATGGTGGATGTATTCTCGGTCATCTCGCCCAGCATCAGAACTTCATGAAAGGTAATTTTCCCACCTGCCCACATTCTTCTCTGGAGGGGAACGGGAGGGATGAAGTCTCCTTTTTTAACATAGCCATTCTGGTCTATGGTGTACTGCTGATCAATTGGCGTGAAATACAGCCAATGCAGGCAAGGTTCGAGAGCATCATCATGTTTGACGGATAAAGGGTCGCGGTCCATCAGGGCTTCATAACGCTGCATTGTCTCGATAGCGAGGGTGTCGGTCCGAATTATTTCTCTGCCAATCCAGGGTTCATACATCACTGCCTCCAACATTCTTTCTGATAGTTTTAGTCAAGCTTTTCCGAAGGGGAGAATATATTATCGGTATATATTCTCATAACCAATAAAAAAGGTTGGCCGATCGCACTTTTAAAAAAGTTCACATTCATACCATTTTCATCTTATTCATGAAACCGGTTCTGCTATAATTATGGTTTACTCATTATCGAATTAATTCCGTATATTATATATTCCTCTTTACCAGCCTTTCGTTTGCATTATCGGGTTCTTGTCATCCTTTTAGGTCTGCCTGTACCAGTAACACACGTTTTTTGGATGGCGATCGTGTATACTTATATCAAGAAGTACATGTAAGGAGACAAAACAAAACTTATTATTAGAACATTTGATTTTATGAAAGAACTATCCTTTGCTGATTTAAACCTTAGCAAACCTGTATTGAATGCTTTATCAGGAATGGGATTTGAAGCCCCTACACCCATCCAGCAACAATGTATTCCTCCGGTTATGGAAGGAAAAGATGTAGTTGGGCAAGCCCAGACCGGAACCGGTAAAACAGCTGCTTTTGGTATTCCCATTGTTGAAAACATTGATCCACGCAACACTTCTGTACAGGTTTTGCTTCAATGCCCTACCCGCGAGCTTGTTATTCAGGTTACTGGTGAGCTCATGAAACTGGGTCAGCATATCAAAGGACTCCATATTGTCCCCGTTTACGGAGGACAGCCCATATCCCGTCAGACCACCGCGTTGAAACGTGGTGCACAGGTTGTCGTTGGTACACCGGGACGTACCATAGATCACCTGAAAAGAAAGACCCTGAAGATTGAACAGGTTAAAATGATTGTATTTGATGAGGCCGATGAAATGCTGAATATGGGTTTCCGTGAAGACATGGAAACCATTATACAATATACAAAAGGGCCTGTTCAGATGGTGATGTTCTCAGCTACAGTACCCAAAGCCATTCGGGATATCATGAAAAGGTACATGAAAGATCCTGTTAACATTACCACTGAACGAAAAGCCATTTCCGCTCCGGATATTAAGCAATTTGTTGTGGAAGTACGGGATTCGGTAAGGGATGAAGCCATTTCACGATTAATGGATGTCAATAACTACAAACTGGCCCTGGTATTTTGTAATACGAAGCGTCAGACGGAGAAGATATCTCAGGAGCTCCAGGCCCGGGGCTATGCCTGCGATGTCATCAATGGTGATTTAAGTCAGGTGCAGCGGGACCGTGTCATGGGTCATTTCCGCCGGGGTGAAATCGATATACTGGTAGCAACCGACGTGGCCGCACGGGGTATTGATGTAGAGAATGTGGATGTCGTATTTAATTACGACATACCTCAGGATCCTGAATATTATGTTCATCGCATCGGCCGAACGGGTCGGGCAGGTAGGTCAGGCACAGCCATCACTTTTGTCGCCGGACGAAAAAATCGCGGTCTGAAGTTTATCGAAAGGCAGATAAAGCAAAACCTTACTCCCATGTCAATGCCAAGCATGGCACAAGTAAGAGAATCACGGATGGCCGGATTTGTAAACGAGCTGAGCGAAACACTGGAACAGGGAGGTTTGCGCCCTTACATCGAACAAATAGAAGCTTTAGTTGATGACCGTTTCACACCGGTAGAAGTAGCGGGGGCATTGCTTAAGTTGCAATTAGAAGGAGACGGTAGTAATGACGACTCATCACCGCCGGCTGGTCCTTCAAAATCTTACAATGATAAAGACATGGTTACCGTACATTTCAACGTCGGTAAGAAGAACAAAATCCACCCGGGCGACTTAGTTGGTGCCATAGCTGGTGAGGCCGGGATTCCTGGTGATGTTATCGGGAATATTGAAATTGAGAGAGATTTTTCACTGGTTGATATCCCTGGCAAATACGTTCCAACTGTAATCAGTGCCATGAAGAATAACCAGGTAAAGGGCAATAAAGTCAGGGCGAAGGTAGAAGGCTAACCTTATCAATTACGGGTTATCAATTACGAATTACGAAAACAGGGTCAGGGCTAAGGTAGGAAGCTAGCCTTTACCTACGACATATTGTATATACAAAAAACGCCGCCTGTGTATTTTCAGAGCGGTGTTTTTTGTGTTTGTTATATAAAGCGAAAGCTGCCCGGCCAATCATACAGGTGAAGTGGGTAAGAGAAATGTCTATGATTGCATTCAACGCAAAGTTGTCAAATCTTCTCTGGTGAAGAATACAGGTCCAAACCAACCCATAACTAATGGCACTCATGGTGAAAATCCCGACTCATTTCCCAACGGGTTATTATATTGAGAAATTCTATTACAGAAGAGTAACATCTCATCGAATATATCAATTTGTTATTATACATCATTAGACTGTCACCCAAGGTCTTTCGCTAATCAAAGCTTCTGTTTCAATTCAAATACTGTGAATAAAATCTAAGCAAGAGAAATGTGTTAGCAATCAATTTTTACCGTTACAGGGCTGTAGATTTTATTCTAATTATATGTAACTATCCACTATATAAAATTAGAAAAAAATTACCGGCTTATAAAGTCTTCATTTCCAACTCTAAGATTTTTTACATGAATATTTTAAAAGAACTGGAAAAAGAAATTGAACTCTGTGAGAGATCTGATAAAAAAGATATTACCTCGCAAAACAAAATAAGCATTCTCAGGAGCATACTTAAGATCAAAAAAAACAATGAAAAAGGAGTTGCCTATAAAAAAATGCTTTATTTATTAATGGTAAAGATCTGCATCGTTCTAATTGATTTGCATCATGAGGATGTAATCGAGTTGGATATAAATGATTTGAATCTAATCTCAAGCAAGCTCGGCGATCCTGAAGCTTCGGTAGATGATTTGATTGATGCCATCAACTACTTGTTAGACGATCGTTATAAAAACTACTATTCCATCCTCAATTTAAGGGATGAACTCATTAGCTTGATCTATGAGCGTCTCGTACTTGAAAAACATGACTAAAAACCCAATACATTATGTTCGAAGTAAAAGAATTAACTGATTTTGTATTTGAACTACACGTCAGCGGTAAAATTTGTAAAGAAGATTATACTATTCTCCCTGAACTGGAAAGAAAAATAGAAAAACACGGACGAATAAACCTTTACTGTGAGATTGAAAGTATCGAGGGCGTGGAGCTATTTGGCGTGATTTAAAATTCGGTGCTAAACATTCCAATAGTTTCGAAAAAATAGCCATAGTGGGAGAAGGAAAATGGGTTAAATGGATGTCGCAATTGTCTAAACCGTTTACCAAGGCCTACGTTAAGATTTTTAATCCCGATGAGAAAGAAGAGGCAAAAAACTGGATAATGCATACCTGAAGTGCATGATATATTTTTGTTATAAATAATTACGAGCTTTGTTTACAATAACACCTGTGACCAATGAACAAAACATTAAAAGCTGGTATTTTTGATATGGATGGAGTCATAACTGACACGGCTAGGTTACATGCCAAAGCATGGAAAACTTTATTCGACGAATACAAAAGCTTCCTGGACCACAACAAACTAGAAACCTTTAAGCCTTTTTCCATAGAAGGGGATTATCCAATTTATATTGACGGGGTTCCGCGCTATCAGGGAGTTGAATCATTTCTAATATCAAGAAACATTAAGCTTCCTTTTGGAGATCCGTCCGATGAACCCAATATGGAAACTATCTGCGGGCTTGGAAACCGGAAAAACGAAATTTTTTATAAAGTTCTTGATGAAACAGGAGTGGATATTCTGATAGAAAATGTAGATGTAATCATTGAATTGAAAGACAGAGGCTTGAAAACGGCCATCATATCATCAAGTAAAAACTGCAAGGAAGTGTTGGAAAGGGCTGGTCTGCTGTATTTGTTTCCCGTCAGGGTAGATGGTGTGATATCCAAAGAGCGGGGGTTAAAGGGTAAACCGGAACCGGATATATTCCTCGAAGCAGCCAGAGAGCTGGGGGTGAAGCCAGAGGAAACGATGATCGTCGAAGATGCTCTGGCTGGGATTGAAGCCGGAAAGAAGGGAGGCTTTCAACTGGTAATCGGGATCGGCGGCGATGAACAAAGAGAAGCCATGCTGAAATTAGGCGCAGATCAGGTAGTGCCGAGCCTGATGGATGCCGATTTGATTGTCGTAAGCTAATCACAAAGATTCTTTTTTTCGTCACTTAGGTTACTTCTGATGAAAAGGGTGAGGTGGCATGGTATTTTTCTACAAGGCGATCAAATATTTGTAGAAAATCTGTAAATTGAAATCACAGGATGTACAGGATGTAATGGATGATCTTTGGAAAATAACCTGCCAGGGATACGATCCCGGACAAGAAGGACACCGTGAAGCCTTGTTCACCCAGGGTAACGGTTATTTTGCCACCAGGGGAGCCGTTGAAGAATCTACAGCCGGTACATCCCATTACCCCGGCACTTATCTTGCCGGGGGCTATAATCGTCTTAGGTCCGACATTGGTGATAAGATCTTAGAACATGAAGACTTGGTAAACTGGCCAAACTGGCTGTTAATGAAATGGAAGCATGAGGGCGGTGACTGGATTGAGTTGACAACTTCCAATATCATTGAGTATAGCCAAACCCTGAACTTACAAAACGGCATTATAGAAAGGCATATTCAGGTAAGAGATAAAAGCGGCAGGGAAACACGGATCATAAGCCGTCGTCTGGTGCATATGCAGTATCAGCATTTGGCTGCTATACAATGGCGCTTTGAAGCATTAAACTGGTACGGCAACATCACCGTTCATTCTGCTTTAGATGGCACGGTGACAAACAACGGTGTAGAGAAATATCAGATGCTGAACGGGAAGCACCTCAGGTTGCACGAAACCGGCCGGTTTGATGAAGATGGAATATATTTAAAGGTTGAAACCAGTCAATCAGGAATTCAAATGTGCCAGGCAGCCCGAACCGTGATTCAATCACACAATTCACTTTGCGTCAAACGCAAAGTAATTGATGGCGATGAATATATCGGACAAGAGCTAACGTTTCCCGTTGAAGAAAACCGTGAGGTGACCATCGAGAAGATCGTTTCCCTATACACCTCGCGTGATCACGCTATAGCAGATACCATATCGGAAGCTCATAAAGCAATCGAAAGAGCAAAACCTTTTGATGATCTATGCAAAGATCAAAATAAAAGATGGCAGGAGATATGGTCTCGGTGTGATAGCCAGATCAATTGCGGAAACAGCCAAGAACAGGTGCTGCTGCGTCTGCATATTTTTCACTTGTTTCAAACCCTGTCATTCAATACCATTGATCTGGATGTGGGTGTCCCATCCAGGGGCTGGACCGGAGAGGCTTATTGGGGACATGTTCTGTGGGATGAGCTTTTCATTTTCCCATTCATGAACCTGAGCCTGCCGGAGCTCACCCAGTCCTTGCTCATGTACCGATACCGAAGGTTATACGAAGCCAGGTATAACGCCTTGGCTAACGGATGCAAAGGTGCCCTGTTTCCCTGGCAAAGCGGGAGCAACGGGAGGGAAGAAACGCACGGCATCCATTATAACCCGTTATCGGGAAACTGGATCAGGGATAATTTTCAGATACAGCATCATGTAAATTCCGCCATCTGTTACAATTTTTGGCAATACTTTCAGGTAACCGGAGATTATGAATTCATGACATTCTATGGAGCCGAAGTTATGCTTGAAATCGCGTCTTTCTGGGCCAGTAAAGCTACATGGAGCGACCAAAAAGGAAAATATGAGATTAACAATGTCATAGGTCCCGATGAATATCATACCCGGTATCCCGGCAGCGAAGAACCGGGCATCAACAATAATGCCTACACCAACGTCATGGCGATATGGGTACTGAAACATGCCCGCGAGGTTCTTGATATACTTGATGAGCGAAGCATGGTAGATTTGACAGCCCGACTGGGCATATCCAAAGCAGACCTGGAACATTGGGATGATATCAGCAGAAATATGTATGTTCCATTTTCAGCCGGTGGCAGGCTCATCACCCAGTTCGAGGGGTATGAAAATCTGGAGGAGCTGGATTGGGAACGTTATCAGCAGCAATACGGTGATATTCTGCGCCTTGATGGCATCATGGAAAAGGAGGGGGATGAGGTAAACCGATACAAAGCTGCAAAACAGGCCGACGTATTGATGTTGTTTTATCTGTTCTCAGCCGAGGAGTTGATTGAATTATTTAATACCGCAGGTTATCCGTTTGATCCGAAGTGTATTCCCGTTAATATTGAATATTATCAACGGCGAACTTCTCATGGTTCAACCTTAAGCAAGGTTGTGCATTCCTGGGTGATGGCGCGCTGTCACCGCGAGAAGTCCTGGCATAATTTTCAAAAGGCTTTAATTAGTGATTTTAAGGACATTCAGGGAGGAACAACGCCTGAAGGTATTCACCTCGGTGCCATGGCCGGCAGCGTTGACCTCATACAACGCTGCTATACCGGCCTGGAAATGCGTAAAAGTGCCTTGTGGTTTAATCCCCAACTGCCCGGCGATCTTACCCATATCGGATATCCGCTTTATTACCGCGGACACTGGATCAGATTGCATCTAACGCAAACCCAGTTAAAACTCACTTGTTACAGTGGCTGGTCTAATGAGCCAATAGATGTAGTCGTTAAGAATCAAGTATACCAGATAAAGCCCGACGAGGAAAAGATATTTGAGTATGGTTAAAAAATGAGGAGGATTCTTTCATGAAGACAAGAGATTAATATCTACTTAATCAGCATTAGTTTTTTGCTTTCACATTATGCAGTTCGGATGATACATAGTTTCTACCAATATATTTATTTTGTCATAAATACACCTCCCAGCGTGAAAGTCCGGCTTTCTCATTGTACAATAAACAAGTTTAAAAATTTGATAAGAGGAATTTCGTTTCAGTTTCACTTTTGACTTGTTACTTCTCTATCTTTAGAGCAATAATTTCTTTTTCATAAACATTATTTCTTGGATCCTCAAAATTTATTAATACTCGGATCAACTGGGTCCATTGGGACACAAACACTCGAAATTGTTGAGCAGCATCCTGAAAAGTTCCGCATTTATGGCCTAACCGCCAATACGAATTGGGAGCTTCTTGCTCAACAGATCAATAGCTTTAAACCGAAGTTTGCAATTTTGACAAACGGCAGATCTAAAAAAAAGCTTCTCAGTCACCTAAATCATAGTGAGACCGTATTGCTTGAAGATCCTGACGCTCTGGTGCGGGTTGTTGAACATGATGAAGTGGACACGGTTATTAACAGCCTGGTAGGTTTCTCCGGTTTTCTCCCGACGTACCATGCTTTGCAAGCAGGTAAAAAAGTTGCACTGGCCAATAAGGAATCACTTGTAGTAGGAGGGGAACTTCTCGTGAAGTTCATCAACCGAAAATCGCAAAAGCTCCTTCCCGTGGATTCAGAACACAGTGCGATTTTGCAATGTCTTGCGGGAGAGTCGGGGCAATCAGTTGAAAAGCTTATCATAACAGCCAGCGGAGGGCCGTTCAGGACTTGGGACATCCGTGATATGAAAACCATCAGTGTTGATGACGCTCTTGATCACCCAAACTGGAATATGGGACCAAAGATCACGATCGATTCAGCAACAATGATGAATAAAGGGCTCGAGATTATTGAGGCCCATTGGCTTTTTGATATCCCGCTTGATCGAATAGAAGCTGTGGTCCATCCACAAAGCATAATCCACTCGATGGTCACATTTACGGATGGTTCTACCAAAGCGCAATTGGGCCTTCCTGACATGAAAGTTCCTATACAGTACGCGTTATCCTGGCCAGATAGATGGAAACTTGATGTTCCCCGTCAGGATTGGACCGAATCACAACAACTGACATTTGAACCCGTTGATTATGGGCGGTTTCCCTGTATGCAACTTGCCCTTGAGTCATTAAAAAAAGGTGGTCATTCGCCGGCGATTTTGAACGCTGCTAATGAAGTTGCCGTTAATCGTTTTCTGAATCATGAAATTACGTATATTCAGATTGCTAAAATTATTGAAAAAAGTCTTGAGAACATTACATCCGGAGAGGCCCTTTCTATTTCTTCCCTGGAGTATATTGATTCTGAAACGCGTGATTTCGCTAAAAATATTACTTTTAAATCTTTACAGACATAATGGATTGGCTTTTTAGTCTAGCAACAACACTTTTGGTTTTTGGCGCTGCCATCTTTATTCTTGTCCTTGTTCATGAATTAGGACACTTTCTTGCTGCCAAAGCATTCGGGATGCGTGTGGAACAATTTTCCATTGGTTTCCCGCCCCGGTTATTTGGTAAAAAAGTCGGCGAAACGGATTATTGCGTATCAGGTACGCCTCTTGGGGGATACGTTAAAATTGCCGGCATGATGGATGAAAGCATGGATGCCAGCTTTGAGAATGAAGAACCCAAACCCTGGGAATACCGGAGCAAACCGGTCTGGCAGCGGGTTATTGTAATTACTGCCGGGGTAATTATGAATATGATCCTTGCCTACGTCATTTTTACCGGGGTTGTTTATACTTATGGTGTGAACCAGATTCCTGCAGAAAATATCCCTGAATTGTATATTCCCGACAACTCACTGGCTGATAGGGTCGGTTTTGAAACCGGCGATCGTATTGTTGCTGTAAATAACGAAGAACTTGAAAGTATAGAGAATACACGTTTACTTTCTATGAGCGATATTACAAGCAGCGACCTCAGCTTTACGGTATTACGCGATGGTGAACGAGTACAGCTTTATGCCCCGCCAGGTTTCATGGATGAATTAAATGATGAGCCCGAGTTTACCGATTTACTCACGAATGCCCTGCCAAGCCATGTTGGTTTTGTAGGAGAAGGAACTCCGGCAGAGGAGGCCGGACTGAAAGCTAATGATGAGATTGTAGCCATTGACAATGCCCCCGTCGGTTACTGGCTTGAGATGGTAGAAAAAATACAGTCTGCTGAATCGGCCCTGCTTTTTGAGATTGAAAGGGATGGTGAACGGAAACAAATGAATATTACCCCGGAAGATAATCTAATCGGGATAGGGCCTATTAACGCCTTCGAATTCTTTGATTCAGAGACGGAACGTTATAGTTTACTTGCTTCCGTCCCCAAAGGCATACAACGGGGTAATGATACCTTTATGGGTATCATTAATGGCTTCAAGCAGCTCCTGACAGGAGCCATATCATTCCGTGAGAACCTGGGCGGCCCTGTGGCTATTGCATCCGTTACAGCCGAAGCTACTGAGCGTGGCGGGATGCTGGGCTTCTGGAACATCACAGCCTTCTTGAGCATCACACTGGCTATCATGAACATTCTTCCTATACCCATGCTTGATGGCGGACATCTCATGTTTCTTATTTATGAAGGCATTACCCGTCGTGAACCATCCATGCGTGTCAAAATGGCCTTGCAGCAAATTGGATTTATTCTCTTGATTGGTCTAATGATATTTGTCACGTTCAATGATATTCTACGCTACGTTGGTTAAACGAGCGCTAAAATATAACAAACATCCCCCCATAATAATCGCTGCAAGCTGATACCTGAAACCTTACCCTATGTTTGCCAAAGACGGCTTTTTTGTAATCGTATTTACCCTGTTCATTGCCCTTATAGTAGTATTTATTGGTTTATGGATAGGAAATACCGTTTCCTGGCTGTTTTACCTGGCTGCTATAGGAATGATTGTCTTCACCCTGTACTTCTTTCGTGACCCTGAAAGAAGTACACCCGAGAGCAAAAATAAGCTTATTTCTCCTGCTGACGGAAAAGTGATCTTGGTAGAAGAAGTGCTGGAGAATACGTATATAAAAGGCCCTGCCACACAAGTAAGCATTTTCCTGTCCCCGCTTGATGTGCATGTAAACAGAAATCCTGTAAACGGTTTATTGGAGTACGTAAAATACATACCGGGCAAGTACCTGGTAGCCTGGCATGAAAAATCATCTGAACTTAATGAACGTGCCGAGTTTGGTGTGCTTCACAACAATAATACAAAAATATTTTATAAACAGATTGCTGGTTTTATAGCACGCAGAATTGTATTTCATGTTAAAGAGGGAGATGAGGTTGTAGCCGGCAAACGATTCGGAATGATGAAGTTTGGCTCCAGAATGGATATACTGGTACCCGCTAATGTTAAGTTCAACATCAAAATTGATGATATTGTTGTTGCGGGTGAAACGGTGATTGGAACAATAGAAGAGAATTGAACAAAGATCACAAATAAATATTAATTTATTAGCTGAACAAACGTAGTATTTATTTCCCTGTGTGGTTGATGAATTATGAAATATAAAATTCAGAAGAAAAAGCACCGTAGGCTAAGGAATGGCCGCATAAGAAAAAAACTTAAGCCCAGACCTATACCACGGCTTGTGGTTCCCAGTTTTTTTACGCTGATGAATTTGTTTTGTGGGTTCATAGCCATTATTCAAATTTTGGAAGGTAAGCCCATTCTGGGAGCCTGGCTCATCGTATTTGCCGGTGTTTTTGATATGCTTGACGGCCTGATGGCCCGCCTCGCTAATGCCAACAGTGAATTTGGAATTGAATTAGACTCCCTGAGCGATATGGTTTCTTTTGGCGCGGCACCTGCCATACTGCTGTACACATTTGGACTTAATGAACTGATGCTGTTAGGAGTCGTCGTTTGTGCATTTATACCACTTTGTGGAGCCGTACGCCTGGCCCGCTTTAATGTAGACGCTAAAGTTGATGAGGACCCTGTCTTCTTTAAGGGATTGCCTATTCCTGCACAGGCTCTCATGTTCGTAGCATTTTATCTTACTTTTGTTGAAAACACCCAGCTATTTGAGGAATGGAAATATGGTGTAAGCAGCATACTTGTTCCTTTGGTTGTCCTGCTCTCTTTTTTAATGGTGAGCACTGTTCCATTTGATAAGGTCCCTCGTTTCAGCAAAGGTTATATGAAAGAAAACACAGGACGGATGTTTCTTTTCGTTATTTACTCCTTGCTTATCATCCTGCTTCAGGAATACGGATTAATGATTGTCATTAGTGTATTTATAATCAAGGGTTTGGTGATGGCTTCAATTCGTTTCTGGAAAAATGTCACAGAGGACAATGACGATGAGGACATGGAAATCATCAACAAAATAAATATCAATTAAGCTCGAAGCTACTATTCATTTAGATACAGGTCGAATTCAGTAGTCAGGTAGGCATCGCTGCCAACATAGGAGAGAAGGTTAGTAAAGGACTTTGCATCCATAAATCCGTTGGTGATGATAATTTTTTCACCGTCACTGTTTAAAAAAACTATGGTGGGGTAGGAAGTTACCCCCAGATCTTCCGCGATCTCTTTTTCCGTCTTTTTAACTCCATTAAATAAAACACTATCTTTTGAATTTGCATTGATCTGCACGGAGCAAAAATGTTTGTTCATCATTTTTGTGACTGCTGGATCAGGTAAAACTTCTTCCTGAAGCTGCTTGCTTTCATTGTCATCTTCGGTGTACACGCTTAACAATAATTTTTTGTTGTTGTCGTGGGTAACTTTTTTTTGAGCATCTTCAAGTGAATGCCAGACCCCGTTATACTTATTCTCGTTCTGGATACACCCTAAAGTGAGGAGAAGGGTACTTATGAAACACAAATTATAGTAGAATTTCATAAAATTATGAAGTTTAAGAACAATCCTGAATGCAGTGAATTTATAGGTTTTTAATAATTTATCAGTTTGATGAGCAAAAAAAAGGCGGTGGTAACAGTTTTATATCTTTTAACTTTAAATTTACTTCTATAATTTTCTATAGGTTGAGTACTTTGTGGAACATCGAAAAAATGATTCCAGATGTATATTATCAGGTCCTATTCAAAGGAATATTAAGAAATGATAGTTTTTTCCTATCAGATGTTTACAATTCTGTAAACACTTTTCAGAAGTAATAGGCCACACTAATACCGTGGTTTGTACCCATCCCGGTATCAAAGGGTGCAAAAGCATAATCGAAATCTAGGTTGCTAACTCTAACTCCGGCACCGAAGCTCGCAGATCTGTTAGGATGATTAGTTTTGTATCCGCTTCTCAAGATGATGATTTCAGAAATCTCAACCTGTAATGCCAGATTAAAATAAGCTTCATCCTGACGAAATATATTACTGTTGCCTTCGCTGGCCTGACTTAGACCTGGTTCATTCAATGGTTTTACAAAATCAGAGCTTATTACAAAAAGAAAAGGTATTTTATTACTTCCACTAGCTGAAAACTGCAAAGCCTGAATATCCACGCCTACCTTAAATGATGCAGGTAACTCTGTAGCTTCATGTTGAAGGTCCTGCATCTGGCCATAATTGAGCAAAGCGACACCAATACGAAGACGTTCATCTAAAATGTTGGTTGCAGCACCAGCTGATAATGCAAACCCACTGGCATCGAAATTATAAAGCTGCTCATACAAATACATTCCGGTTGCTCCCACTGAGAAATAGCCGAAGTTCTTGGAATAGGCGCCGGCAAGGGACAAGTATTGAACAGCTATACTTCCAGAAGGTGGGCCCGAAACAGAACGCTGTTCAATATCATCCACCTTTGATGAAATAAGACCAAAGCCAAAGGCATCATCATCTCGTTTAAGGTTTACAGCGGCATGACTGGTTTGCGTGCCAGCTGGCTGCCATACCAGATAGGAAAGGGTACTGCTTGATTCCTTTTCAAATGACAATAATGCCGGATTGGTATAAATTGACGAAGCCCCTAAACTGACCGCTGTATGTGCTTCAGAAATCCCTAAAGATTTTGCTGTGGGCCCAATATTCAGGAATTGAAAGCCTGATGATTGCTGGGCAATTAAAGGTGGTCCTGACAAGACAAGAGACAGAAGTAAAGCAGAAGCAAAGGTTAATCTTTTCATATAGGTGTTAAATCTTAAGTCGCAATGCCAATACATGCATATCAGCAACTCTGGTGGATTAGAAAATGATCATCTTCTCTGGGATTGAAGACAAAATTATAATTATTCTCAGGTGCAAGGATATTCGCATTAGAAGGCGGCAAAAGAATTCGCTCCAAACATTAAGTTTTTAGGACAACTTTAATTGACATTAACCTGTCCACAAAGTAACTTTGCGATCATGAAATTACAACACGCCTTACTTCTGAATTCCTGGTGGTGGTCGATTCGCTGAGCGGATTGACGTTGCGTGTTGTATTTACTTTATATTCTACGCTGTTTAACCCGCTTCAGTTCTCTGAATGTGGGTTTTTTTATGTCTTGATCTTATGGATTTCAAACAATTTGAACGATTAGCAAAGGATTATACGGCCATTCCGGTCCACCGGGCCCTCATGGCCGATACCGTTACGCCGGTGTCCTTGTTTTTGAAGCTGCGCGAGGGCACCCGTTATCCCTTTCTTTTTGAATCGGTAGAGGGAGGGGAACATTTAGCCCGATACTCCTTTCTGGGATGTAATCCCTATCAGGTCCTGAAGTTTAAGGACCAAAAGATCATGCTTAACCGTGAGGGGAAAGAAGAAAGGATTGACGGCAATTATTATAATGTTCTCAAAAAACTGACCGGTAATTACCGGGAACCCAGTCTCCCCAATATACCCAGACTAACAGGGGGCGCTGTAGGGTATTCTGCTTATGACACCGTACGCCTCACCGAACACCTTCCCGATGTTCCGGAAGATGATCTAAACCTGCCTGAAGCCATTTGGGCTTTTTATGATGAGATTTATGCCTTCGACCATGTGAAGCACCGCATTATCCTGATAAAAACCGTATTCCTCGATGGTGATGATGATCTGGAAACATTATTCGATAAAGCTCAAAGTTCATTGAGCACAATGGAGAGAAATACGCAAAAACAGGCTGATACGGTATTGCCTTTTTCCATTACCAGTACCCAGCTTGAAAGCAATACAAAGAAGGATGATTTCTGTCAAAAAGTTCTAAAGGCAAAAGAATACATACGCGAGGGTGATATATTTCAGGTTGTGCTTTCCCAGCGCTTCAAAAGCAGCTTCCGGGGAGATCGCTTTATGTTATACCGGGCACTTCGGATGGTCAATCCATCACCTTACCTGTTTTATCTGGAATTTCATGATTTCTCTTTGGTAGGCTCTTCCCCGGAAGTTCTGGTCCGTGTTCAGGATGGTGAGGCCCAGGTGCTTCCTATTGCAGGCACTCGTCCCCGGGGAGAAACCCAGGAAGAAGATGCGACCTATGAACAGGACCTTAAAAATGATCCAAAAGAGGTTGCCGAACACATCATGCTGGTTGATCTGGGACGAAATGACCTATCGCGGATTTGCGAACCTAAAACGGTAAAGATGCGCCGTAACCAGGTTATCGAACGCTATTCCCACGTGATGCACATTGTATCCGATGTTTCCGGTGAACTAAGCTCTAATAAACATCCGGTTGACGCGCTCATTCATTGCTTCCCTGCCGGTACAGTAAGCGGGGCCCCGAAGGTACGGGCTATGGAGATCATCGATGAGCTGGAAACCACGAAACGAGGACCCTATGCAGGTGCCGTTGGCTATATAGACTTTTCCGGTAATATGGATACCTGCATTGCCATCCGCACGATGGTTGCCACCGAAGAGTCTGTTTATATCCAGGCCGGAGCGGGCATCGTTGCCGACAGCGTACCAGAAAATGAATACGAAGAAACCGTAAACAAAGCCAAAGCGCTTATCGAGGCCCTGGATGTTGCTTTGGAGGTTTAAAATTTAACATGACATCAAACCAAATTTCAAATAATTGCGCTCACTTATACCCTTAGTACACTTCGTGGTTAATCATATCCTCCAATGAATAAAACTATACTTTCAGGCATCCAGCCCTCCGGGCGTTTACATCTTGGAAACTATTTTGGTGCCATAAGGCAGCACCTTGAAATGCAGGACCAGGGTGAGGCTTTATATTTCATTGCCAATTATCACTCCCTTACTTCACTAAGCGACGGCGAAAAGTTGAAAAGGTATACACTGGATGTCACACTGGATTATCTGGCCTTAGGCATGGACCCTGACAAATGTACCTTCTTTGCCCAAAGCGACGTGCCCCAGGTTACCGAACTTGCGTGGATTCTCGGGACCCTCTGTCCGGTAAGTTTAATGGAAAAAGGGGTCGCCTACAAAGATAAAGTCGCCCAGGGATTACCGGCTAATATTGGACTATTCACGTATCCTATTTTACAGGCCGCCGATATCCTTATATACGGCTCAGATTTGGTCCCGGTGGGGGCCGATCAAAAACAGAACATCGAAATGGCACGCGATCTGGCCGCTAAGTTCAACCACACTTATGGCAGCGAGGTCCTGAAACTGCCGGAAGCATATATCGTAGAATCAGTAGCCAGTGTGCCGGGAATTGACGGACGTAAAATGAGCAAGTCCTACAATAATGCCATTGATATTTTTGATGAAGGGAAGACGCTTAAGAAAAAGGTGATGTCCATACAAACAGATTCCAAAGAACTTGAAGAGCCCAAAGATCCCGAAGCCTGTAATGTGTTCGCTCTTATCAAGCTATTTGGAAGCAAAGAACGGGTAGAAGAAACAGAAAAAGATTACAGACAAGGCGGATTTGGTTATGGACACGCGAAAAAGCGGCTGCTTGGCTTAATTGAAGATTACTTTTTTGAAGCCAGAAAAAAAAGAAAACTACTGGAGAAGAACGAGGATTACGTTATTGAAATCCTGCGTGAAGGCGGCAAAAAAGCCCGAAGCAAGGCAGAGGAAACCATGAAGTCCGTAAGAGAAATGGCGGGAATCCTTAGAACAACAGGCAGTATTTAAATACTTTATAAAATGATCCTCATAATTGACAACTACGACTCTTTCACCTATAACCTGGTCCATCTTATAGCAGAGCATGAAGCTGACTATCGCGTTGTGCGTAACGATGCTTTAACTGTTGATGAAGTTAAAAAGTTAAATCCAGCCGGTATTCTTATCTCACCGGGACCGGGCCGTCCTGAGAATGCCGGTATAACCGAATCGTTAATTCGTGAACTTGGAACGAGTACCCCTGTTTTGGGAGTTTGCCTTGGTCATCAGGCCATCGGCCACGTATACGGGTGTGAGGTATCTTATGCCCCTGTTCTAATGCACGGTAAAACATCAACGGTATCCCACGATTCCCTTTCGATTTATAAAGGCATACCGCAAGATTTCACTGCAACACGCTACCACTCCCTTGTTCTAAATCCCGAAAGGATTACAGAACAGCTCACGGTGACCTCCAAATCACCAGATGGTATTATTATGGGTATTCGCCATAAACAACACCCTGTAGAGGGGATTCAGTACCACCCCGAAAGTATATTGACCACTGAAGGCCCGAAGATCATCAAAAACTGGATATTTTCAGTGAACAATGAGCAGTAATCAGTGACAACTCTTTTATCCTTTTGACCTATAACCAATCCTTAGATTATGAGCTTTACAGAAATTCTAGAGAAGATCGTCAGCCACGAAAACCTGACCGGGCACGAAGCTGGCTTTGCGATGAGCGAGATTATATCGGGGAATGTGAACCATTCCCGTACGGCAGCTTTTTTATTCGGGATGCGGTGTAAAGGGGAGACCATAGATGAACTGACAGCATTCGTGAAGGTGATGCGCAATGCAGCCGTTACCGTTGATGCCTCCGATGAATATGCTGTTGATCTCTGCGGAACAGGCGGGGACCATTCGAAAACCTTCAACATATCTACAGCCGCCATGTTTGTGGTAGCCGGTGCTGGCGTTCCTATCCTGAAGCACGGGAACAGAAGCGTATCCAGCAATTGCGGCAGTGCTGATGTCCTTGAATCTCTGGGGGCTAAGCCAGCTCTGTCCAAGGATGCCGTTGAGTACTGCTTCAGGCAAATACAAATGGCATTCATGTTTGCCCCTTATTTTCATCCCGCCATGAAGCACGTCATGCCTGCCCGCAAGGAGCTTGCCATGCGCACGTTTTTTAACTTATTAGGCCCGCTTCTTAATCCCGCAGGGGTGAAGCGGCAGGTAATCGGGGCTTACAGCAGGGATGCCGCCCATACCATTATCAGCATACTTGCAAAATTGGGGACCGAGTTTGCCTATGGACTTCATGCCAACGACGGGTTGGATGAGTTTTCTACCACGGCATCTACTGAGGTCTACGAATTAAAGAACAGTGTATTCACCGGACCTGCAAAGTTTGATGCCAGGACCCTCGGCTTGACGCTAACCGATCTGAGATCATTGGAAGGCGGCGATTCAAAAGTTAATACTGAAATCATCCAGTCCATCTTCGATAACAAAGCCACCGAAGCCCAGTCGGAAATCGTAACGCTGAATGCCACATTTGCCATCCACGCTTCCGGCATCTACGAAGATTTGCAAGAATCCTACCTGGCTGCCCGGGAAAGCCTGGAAGCGGGCAAAGCGAAGAAGGCCCTGAATGACTTTATAGCCTGCACGAACGACGCGGAGTGATATGCCTTACTTTGTGTACCTTTGCTATAAACTGGTTGCCCTTTGCGGCCTAATGGAATAACCCGAACCCTTAATAAGAAATCTACCATCACTATACTCGACAAAATAGTAGAACAGGCCCGCGAGGATATCTCAAAGCGCAAGAAGAGGATCTCATATCAGGGCTTGGGTGACCTGGATGACTATGAGCGCCCGCGAAGAGACTTTGCTGCCGCTTTGGATAAGCCTGGTGAAGTTTCCGTAATCGCCGAGATCAAAAAAGCATCGCCATCCAAAGGCATCATCAGGGAAGACTTCAATCCTCAGAGGCACGCTGCCCAGTACCAGGAAGCCGGGGCCTCGGCCATATCCGTTCTAACAGACAAGCCGTTCTTCCAAGGTGACCTTGAGTATCTGAAGATCGTATCGAGAGAAACCACACTTCCTGTTCTCAGGAAGGATTTTATTGTTGATTTCTACCAGGTCCGGGAAGCACGGGCCTTCGGCGCTGATGCGGTCCTGCTGATTGCCACGATCACCAATGGCAGCCAGCTCTCCGAGCTGCACCATGCCGCTGAAGAAGCAGGGCTCACGGCGCTGGTTGAATGCTACAGCGAAGAGGATATCCAAAAAGTCGATTTTAACCAGATCAAGGTTTATGGTGTCAACAACCGCGATTTGAATACCTTCAAGGTGGATGTCCACCGTGGCATAGAACTACTGAACAGGGCACCGGGGCCCGTCATCAAAGTATCCGAAAGCGGGCTAACCACCAGGGAAGACCTTCAACTGCTAAAAGAGAATAAAATCCACGCCGCCCTGATCGGTGAGCATTTCATGAGGCAGGATGCTCCGGGAGAAGGTTTAAAGGCAATTCTGGGGTGATATTGGATTTTACCTGTGCTTGAAGTATACTTGTACAATTGTACAAATATAATAGAACTTAATAAAAAATCTAGTTGTTGATACATCTGTCTTGATTGCCATACGCATTAATGAGGCCCAAAAAGAGGCGTTGATCATGAGTTAAGTAATTATAAAACAATATAATAAGTATAAATAACACATATTTACTCCAATCCTAAAATTTTCGGCTTATAGGTAGCCATAGCCGTTAAGCCTTAAAGTAAGCAACTCGTTTTTTTATTAACCCCGTTCACACCAAATTTCACCCTTGTACAGGCTAAAATTACGGTTATTATAAACCGGGGCAAAGCTTATTCAGCTTCATGGTTGCTCCATGTTTTCTCCATGGTAGCTCCATGTATTTTATGGAGGGTCCATGGAGATATCATGGAGTTATTTTGGAGGACAATAAGACGTGGCATCAATAATGTTTTTTCCTTCGCGAACAACGAGCAGGCAAAGTTACTCATGATAGATTAATTTATATTATATCTAACTGTTTTTTATGCAAATTGTGATAAAAATTGATCTTGATAGAAATTATCCCAAAAAACCCAATTGGTCCTTTATTCGTAATTGGTAATTCCTAATTCGTAATGGGCCCAATAATAATACTTTCACTTTCCCATCAGTATTCTTATTGTTATTTTAAAAACTTGATCAAAACCCCGGTTTCTTCCCTATTCGTAACTCGTAATTCCTAATTCGTAATTGATCCGATGTACATTGAAGACAGTCGTACCCGTGTAAAAATTTGCGGCATAACCACGCTGGAGGACGGACGTTTTGCATCCGGCGCTCTGGCTGACTTCCTGGGTTTTATATTTTGGCCGGGGAGCCCGCGTTTTATTACGGCTGAAGCGGCGGCTGAAATAATTGGCTGGACCGAAGGTCCGGAATGTGTAGGCGTTTTTGTGGACCAGCCCATCGAGGAGGTCAATCGACTGGCTGAAGAAACCGGAGTGGACCTTGTTCAACTTCATGGTGATGAAAGTGTTGAATACTGCCGGGGAGTGACCAAACCCGTAATTAAAAGCTTTCGCGTGAAACCGGATATGACCGAAGCGGACCTTGAAAACCTGATTAATCCGTATTTAAACCATGTAGCGTATATCCTGTTTGATTCTTTTGATGAAAATGTACAGGGGGGCTCAGGAAAAGTATTTGACTGGACTTTGATTGAAAAACTTAAAGAGCAGGTCCCCGTTATCCTTGCCGGCGGGCTCAATGCTCAAAACGTTGCTCAGGCCATTGAAACTGTAAAACCATTTGCTGTCGATGTTTCCAGTGGCGTAGAGAGTGGGCCCGGTATTAAAGATTTTGAGAAGATGACTGAGTTTTTTGAGCAAATAGAAATTATTAATGAGAGTTGGTGAATAGGTACGCTTCGCTTTTGTAAAGTGGTGATTTGTACGCTGCGCTTTTGTAAATTAGTAAAAAATAAATACCTGCCAATTCACCAATTCACTAATTACTAATTCACCAATTCACCAACCTCCATATGCTGAACGCCGTTTCAAAAAAACTTTATAACGCTCCCGATAGCAGAGGTTATTACGGGAAGTATGGTGGCAAATTTGTCCCTGAAATCCTTATTCCCGCTTTGGAAGAGTTGGAAGTAGCTTATGAAATGGCTAAATCCGCTCCTTGGTTCAAGCAGGATCTTAATCAGCTGCTTAAAGAGTATGTAGGGCGGGAAACGCCGCTCACGTATGCGAATCGTCTCACGGAGCATTACGGGAAAGCCAGAATTTACCTGAAGCGTGAAGACCTCTGCCACACCGGTGCCCATAAGATCAACAATGCGGTCGGGCAGGTCCTCCTGGCCCGGACCATGGGGAAAACCCGCATTATTGCGGAAACCGGGGCTGGTCAGCATGGAGTGGCCACGGCCACGGCATGTGCCAGGTTCGGTTTGGAATGCGTTATTTATATGGGCGCGGAAGATATTGAACGGCAAAGCTTAAATGTTGATCGCATGAGGCTTTTAGGAGCGGAAATAAGACCCGTCCGAAGCGGCTCCATGACTTTGAAAGATGCTACCAATGAAGCTATCCGTGATTGGGTGGCCCATGTGGAAGATACCTTTTATGTCATCGGTTCCGCAGTAGGCCCGCATCCTTACCCAATGCTTGTGAGGGACTTCCAGAGTGTGATCGGCGAAGAAGTAAAGGCTCAGATTGAGGCGAAAGAAAAACGGCTTCCGGATTATATATTGGCCTGTGTTGGCGGTGGTTCGAATTCGGCGGGGATATTTTATCCTTTTATTAACGATGGATTGGTGAAGCTGATCGCCGTAGAGGCAGCCGGTTATGGGATTGACAGCGGCAAAACAGCTGCCACTCTCACCCGTGGCACGCCGGGAATCCTGCATGGTTTTCTAAGCTATTTGCTTCAAAATGAAGATGGGCAGGTTACCCTGGCCCACTCCATCAGCGCGGGACTTGACTACCCTGGGATTGGTCCGGAACATGCCCATTGGCATGACACCAAAAGGGTCAGTTATTTCCCTATTGATGATTACCGGGCAATGGACGGGGTGAAACTAATATCGGAGCTTGAGGGTATCATCCCGGCCCTTGAAACGGCCCACGCGCTGGCTTACCTGGATGATCTTATGCCTGAAACATCAAAAGATGAGATTGTGGTGGTTTGCTTATCCGGAAGAGGCGATAAAGATATGAATACAATCTCCGAAGAACTTAATAAGAAAAAGTAAAACGTGATGATTACTGCAAAGTCCCGCATTTCCGAACTCTTTGAAAACAAACCGGCCGATAAAAAGATCATGTCGCTGTTCATTACAACAGGATATCCGGATATCGAATCAACCGTCGATTTGATACTCGGGCTTGAAAAAGCCGGGGCCGACCTTATTGAGTTGGGAATGCCGTTCAGTGATCCCCTGGCAGACGGGCCGACTATACAGTATTCCAGCAATATTGCTATTGATAACGGCTGCAACCTGAATACGGTTTTTGAAACGGTCAGAAAGGTTCGTGAGAAATCTGATATCCCGCTTGTGCTGATGGGGTACCTGAACCCTGTATTGCATTATGGCCTGGACAGGTTTTTTGCGGAAGCAGGGGAGGCCGGCGTTGATGGTTTAGTCCTTCCGGACGTTCCGGTCGAAGAATCAGCTTTGGTTGTTGATCGTAGTAAAAAACATGATATTGACTTGATTTACCTGGTCGCCCCGAATACCAGTAATGAGAGAATGCGAATGATAGACCGGCAGGCGTCAGGGTTTGTTTATTGCGTTTCCGTTACGGGCGTAACCGGGGCCCGAAGCGGCGAAGAAGTTTCAAGGTCCGTTGACCGTTTTATGGACCGGGTTAACAAGAACATCACAAGAAATCCGGTACTGGTAGGCTTTGGCATCAAAAACCATGATGACGCCATGAAAATATCGCATCGTTGTGATGGCTTTATTGTAGGAAGTGCTTTAATTGATAACATCCGGGAAAATTATCCTCAGGAAAATTGGAAGCAGAAATTGTTTGATTTTGCATTTCACCTTAAAAATGGCTGATAAAGATTAATAATAAACCTATGCGGTTTTATGTTATAAAAGCTTTACATAAACGTTTACATTGACGTAGTTCATTGACGAAATTGAAACTGTAGTACCGGTCGCTTATAGCAGACCAAAAAATATATGAAAAATACACTAACTGTTACTCTTCTTTTATTATTTCTCGGAGGCCTCGTAGCCTGCGAAAGTGATTTTCGCCGTCCTGCTCAAGGATCGTTTTCCGAAGTTTTGGTTGTGATGGACTCAACCCAATGGAACAGCTCTACAGCGGATGCCATACGGGAGACATTTGGGAGTGAGATTATGACCCTGCCCCGGCCTGAAGAGCGTTATGATCTGCGATTCATGACACTTCGCACGAACAACGACCTTGAGTTTGCCAAGAGACACAAAAATGCCATTTTCGTCGCTCCTATTGACGAGGAATCGAATGTGGGTTCTTATATTCGTGCTACCTTAAGCGAAGACGTTAAGGATAGGGTTCGAAGAGAGCAGAATTTCGCCTTCCCATTAGAGAACCGCTGGTATTCAAATCAATGGACACTAATTCTTTCATCATCAGATGATGAAAAGCTGGCTTCGAAGATCAGGGCATCCGAGCAATTGTTGGTAGGTAATCTTAATGAAGTAGAAATTGAACGCTGGAAAAGAGATATATACCGCAGGGGGGAACAGGTTAACCTTTCCGATTCCCTGATAAGCGAGCATGGCTTTAGCATACGCGTTCAGCATGATTACAGTTTGAATATTGAAACTACAGATTTTGTCAGCCTCAGAAGGCCTATGGTTGAGAATGACCGCTGGATATGGGTCTGGTGGAAAGAGGGGGTGGAAAACATAGATCATGTTGATGCTGATTGGATTAATGCTAAAAGAGACAGTCTGCAGGAAAAATATATTCGTGGCTCCAGAGATAGCTCATATGTTCAAACCGAATACCGGCGCCCGGTTGAAACGACTTTAACACAACTAAATGGACGTGACGCTTTTGAAACACGTGGGACCTGGAGGATGGAGAATGACCTGATGGGCGGCCCCTTTTTAAATTACACGATTTATGATGACGTGCAAAACCGGCTGTACATCATGGAATTCGCCCAATTCGCCCCCCGTCATTCCAAACGGCGGTTCGTCTATCAATTCGAGGCTATGGCAAATACCTTCGACACCGACAGCACCTTTGTAAATTAAGATTATTCCAATTGCCAGGTACTTGAAGTCATCATCATTCCCCTTTATCCGGAAAGCGCTTGAAGAAAGAAAGCAAACCAACCAGTTTCGCCGGCTGGTTGGTTCGGGACCGGATGGCGTTTACGTTAACCGTAATGGCCGGAAACTGATTAACTTTAGTTCGAACGATTACCTGGGGCTGGCTTCCAATCAGGAAGTACAACAGGCTTCAATATCGTTTACTGAAGAATTCGGGACCGGTTCTACGGCCTCCCGATTAATTACCGGAACACACGAACACCATCTTCAACTTGAGAAGAAGTTGGCTGATGCTATGGGAACCGAAGCAGCCTTGATCTTCAACAGTGGTTATCAAGCCAATACGACAATTATTCCCGCATTAGCCGACCGGAATACCCTGATATTATCCGATAAGCTGAACCATAACAGCCTGCTTCAGGGTGCCTATTTGAGCAGAGGTAAGCTTCAAAGATATCGTCATAACGAAACCGGCCATCTTGAGGGCCTTCTAAAAAAGGCTGTTGGCAAATATGACCGGGTTCTCATCGTCACCGAATCTGTTTTCAGCATGGATGGAGATCGTGCTGATGTTGGCACCCTCATTGGCCTGGCAAACGCGTACAATGCTTTTCTGATGATTGATGAAGCTCACGCAATAGGAGTGCTTGGTGAGCAGGGAATGGGGCTGTCAGCGGGCAAAAAGGGGGTCGATTTAGTGATGGGCACATTTGGTAAATCTTTCGGCTCGTTTGGCGCTTTTGCGGCCTGTTCAAATGAATTGCGTGATTATCTCATTAATTTCTGTGCAGGTTTTATCTACACCACGGCATTACCTCCCGGTGTAATTGGTGCCGCCGATAAGTCGCTTGAATTGATTTGTAACATGGATGATGAGCGCGAAAAGCTTGTCCGGCATTCCGGTTATTTGCGAAAATCATTACATCAGATGGGCTTTCACACAATGGCTTCTGATACACAGATCATACCCATTCTGATTGGGAATGAAGATGACACCCTTTCACTATCCGCGCATTTAGAGGAGCAGGGGATTTTCGCCATTGCTATTCGTCCACCCACCGTGGTAAAGAACAGCTCAAGGATCCGCATTACGATAAGCTCGAAGCACACCAAAAATCAAATTGATCAATTACTAAATGCTTTTAAAACCTGGAATGACCGATAAGAACCCTATTTTACTACAACATGGATGGGGTTACGACAGCGGCATGTGGGATGACTGGATTAAACTAAATCCTGATATTCACTTTACTACCTCAGACCGGGGTTACTTTGGAAAACCTGTCAGGATTGCTGAACAGCAAGCAGAAGCAGCCGTGGCGCATTCTTTAGGACTGCATTTATTACCGGAAGAGATATTCCCGAAGTTGAAATTACTGGTGATTGTCTCCGGTTTTCAGGAATTTCATCCCAATACACCCATTGAGCGTACCTTTTCTCAACGGATCGTCAGGCACATGCTTAAAAACGTAAAATCTGATGCAGGTCCTGTATTAAAGCAATTTCACCACAACAGCTACTTACCTGCCAAAATGGATGCAGAGTCATGGCAAGAAGCCGATATCGATCTTTTACATAAGGACCTTGAACTTCTGGACCACCATAAAATGGACATCGAAATGCTGAGATTGGCCGGAAAGATTGTTATCCTTCATGGAATGAAAGATGGTATTGTGCCCCACAATAAGGCATACCAGCTGCAATACAGCCTGCCTCAAAGTGAAATTCATACAGTTGAAGAAGGTGGGCATATGATTCCGGTAACTCACAAAGAATGGTGTTTGAATCACATAAAGGCTACTTTAACCCAGTCGGCATAGAACATAGTATAAAACCCATGCAAGATTTCAGGCAGCAAATCATTCGTAATTTCTCAGTGAATGCCAACCGGTACGATCAGCATGCCCGTGTACAGAAATACGCTGCCGACCAATTATCCGGTTATATTGGGGAGCTTTATATTGAACCCGGGGCCAAAATACTTGAAATTGGGTGTGGAACAGGTTTTGTGAGCGGGAAACTGATTAAAATGTTCCCGGAATGCCCTTTGATAATCAGTGACATATCTCCCGGAATGCTGAGCAAATGCCGCGATAATCTTATTGAGAAAGGATATGATCTGGATTTGGTCTATTTCCAGGTCCTGGATGGCGAGAGCATTAAATCTTTTGAACCGTATGATCTTGTTGTTTCAGGGCTCACCGTGCAGTGGTTTAATGATCTGCCCGCCTGGCTGGAGCGCGGGTTTTCAACATTGCGAGCGGGTTCAACAATAGTGTTTTCCTATCTGTCTGACAAAAGCTTCCCGGAATGGAAAGATTCATGCCGTCAATCGGGAATTCCCTATAGCGGTAATGAGCTTCCTGATCATGATCTGATAAAAAAAGTATCGAGAAACAAAGATTTACGATGCTTGTGGGAAAGCGAGTTCAAAACAGAAGATTATGGTTCCCTGCTGCATTTCTTCAATGAGGTGAAGCAAATAGGAGCATCAGCAAGAGCATCCACAAATGAAGGCTCTCCATTTGCGCTTAGGGAGTTGAGCCGTTTCCATAGTAATGGGAAAGGCTGCAAGATCAGCCACCATCTGGTTTACGGAATTATCACGGTATGATCATGGGACCACGTAATAACAAATTTCCACGCAAGCTTTTCATTACCGGCACGGACACGGACTTAGGGAAAACGATGGTTTCCGGGATATTAACAAAAGGGCTTCAGGCAGCGTATTGGAAACCCATTCAGTCCGGCCTGAATGAAGAGACCGATACCGAATGGGTCCGTCGAAACACGGGACTGCCTGAATCTCATTTCCTGCCGGAACGCTACCGCCTCACAAAACCTTTATCACCTCACCTTTCTTCCCGTCTTGATGGAATTGACATAAAACTGGAAGATTTCATCATTCCCGAATTTCAGCAAGACCACATTATTATAGAAGGGGCAGGAGGAATTATGGTCCCCATAAATGATGAGCATTACGTGGTTGATATGGTCCGTCATCTCAATATCCCTGTCATTGTGGTGGCCCGGAGTGGACTCGGTACCATAAACCATACGCTTCTCACTTTAGAAAAGCTGAACAGCATGAATATTAGTGTATTTGGAGTGGTATTAAATGGTGAGAAGAATGCTGAAAATAAAAAAGCTATTGAAAAATTCGGTCGTACTCAGGTAGTTGCTGAAATTGAAAAGATAATAGGCCCAACACCCCAGAAACTCCAACAAATATTTGATCAAACATTTTAAGCTATGAAATCATCCATCTGGCATCCATTTACTCAAATGAAAACCGCGGCAGAGCCCCTGAAGGTCCGTTCAGGAAAAGGGATTTGGCTGGAGCTCGAAGACGGGCGAATGATCATGGACCTTATCTCCAGCTGGTGGGTGAATCTTCACGGACACAGTCAGCCGGATATTGCAAAGGCTATTTATGATCAGGCACAAAAGCTAGAACATGTCATCTTCGCCGGCTTTACACATGATCCGGCCGAACAACTTTCCAAACGCTTAATACCGCATTTACCTGATTCAGTAAACCGAATATTCTTTTCAGATAATGGTTCTACAGCGGTGGAGGTTGCCTTGAAAATGGCCTGGCAGTACTGGAAGAACAAGGGGGAAACCGGTAGAAACAGATTTATAGCCTTTGAAGGAAGCTATCACGGTGATACGGTGGGAGCCATGTCGGCGGGGTCAAGGTCTATGTTCTTCAGGGTTTTCAATGATTTGTTATTTGATGTTCAGCACGTTCCATATCCATCCACATTCATAGGTGATGACAAAGTAGAACAGAAAGAAGCAGAAAGCCTGAAAGCCATAGCCCGGCTTTTTGAAGAAAATCCCGCTCAATATGCGGGCCTCATCATTGAACCGCTCGTACAGGGCTCAGGAGGGATGCGCATGTGCCGTCCTGAATTCTTACAGAAACTAGACCGGCTGGTACATGAACATCAAACCTTGCTCATTTATGATGAGGTCATGACCGGCTTTGGCCGCACGGGTGATTGGTTTGCTTCCATAAAAACAAATACCAAGCCTGACTTGATGTGTCTTTCGAAGGGCATTACAGGGGGGTTTCTGCCACTCTCCGTCACAGCCTGCAGTGATGACATATATCAGGCATTTTACAGTGATGATCCGATGAAAACACTATATCACGGTCATTCATATACGGCAAATCCATTGGGCTGTGCAGCCGCCTTGGCTTCATTAACTTTGATGGAAAATAATACAGCAGCTTTTAAGAACATGGATGAACGGCACTGCGTATTTGCTGATGAGCTGGCCGGTAACCCGGCGGTAAATCGTGTTCGTTTTTGCGGGACCATTATTGCAATGGATGTTGTGACTGGTGAAGAGGAAGGTTATTTAAACCAGGTATCAGGAAAGATCAAAGAACAGGCTTTGGAAAAAAATATGTTGCTTCGCCCATTGGGAAACACCCTGTATTTGATGCCACCTTATTGTATAACAGATGAAGAGTTACAGAATGCCTATAAAGGGATTACTGAAATATTGGCAGCGGTATCAGATTTGTAAACAAGAGCTGCAGAAAAGTCACAACTGTTCTAAAGATATATATTGAATTTTTCAGGCTTTATCGATGTCGCTGTTTGTCAATGAAGAAAGGGAATCCCGCACATTCAACAGCCTCAACGAGGCGGCAGAATATAGCCCAGGGTGTCAACCCTGGGGCTGAAATGAAAAAAATACAAAAGCCCTGCAGGGGCGGCACCGTAAATGGGCCTATAAAGGATTATCGTTAACCTTCATAGAACCTTCATTTTATGATGCCACAATCTTTATACCGTATTCATCTGCATTTGGTTTTCAGTGCCAGGGACCGGATACCGTATTTAAAAGAAAAGGCTGGAATGGCCGATCAGGAAAAACATCATCAGAAAAAATCGTTTAAACAAGAATACCGGGAACGGCTTGAAAAACATAACATCGACTATGATGAACGTGTGCCTGCCTGTGTCGCCCTTACAGGGCTTGGATGTATGGTAAATTGTTGATCCAGGGTTTTCACCCTGGGCTGCATTATGTTACCCTTTCAGGGTAAAGGTCGCTGCATTGCGGAAAACAGGAAAGAACAGGCTTTGGAAAAAACATGCTGCTTCGCCCATTGGGAAACACACTATACTTGATGCCACTCTATTGCATTACAGATGAAGAGTTACCTAAGCCTCAACTTCAGGGATATGTTTAGCCTTAGCATCTTTGAAAGATTTCCTCGGCTTCAGGCCTAAGTTCTTGAACATCTTCATATCCTCATCGTGATCATTATTTGCAGTGATCAGCAGCTTCTCACCGGCAAAGATGGAATTAGCTCCCGCCATGAAACAAAGGGCTTGTTCTTGCTCCGGCATATTGACCCTGCCGGCAGACAGCCTGACCATTGCAGTTGGCATAATAATTCTTGCGGTAGCGATCATCCTGACCATTTCCCACACGGATACTCGTTCCATGTTTTCCATGGGTGTCCCTTTAACCGGAAGCAATGCATTCACAGGCACAGATTCAGGATGTTCCGGTAAGGTAGACAGGGTATGAAGAAGGTCGATCCGGTCTTTATCGGTTTCGCCCATCCCGATAATCCCACCGCAGCAAACAGATATATCATGATCGCGTACAGTTTTCAGGGTATTTAAACGATCATCGTACGTGCGGGTCGTGATGACTTCTTTATAGTAGCTTTCGCTGGTATCCAGATTATGATTATAGGCATATAAGCCGGCTTCTTTTAATTTTGCGGCTTGTTCATCGGTTAACATACCAAGAGTGCAGCAAACCTCCATACCCATTTTGGTGATGCCCTTTACCATATCGACTACATTGTCGAAGTCCTTATTCTTACGGGCATCACGCCATGCTGCTCCCATGCAGAATCGTGTGCTCCCCGAAGCCTGGGCCCTGCGCGCTTTTTCCAATACAAAATCATTATCCAGAAGCTTTTCCGCATCAACGCCTGTATTGTAACGAGCTGATTGCGGACAATAGGAGCAATCCTCCGGACATCCACCGGTCTTAATGGATAGCAGGGTGCAAACCTGGACTTCACCCGGATCGTGATGTTCACGGTGAACGGTAGCTGCCCTGTATATCAAGTCCATTAGGGGAGAATTGTAAATATTTTCGATTTCGTCTTTGTTCCAATCGTTTCGTAAGGCAGCCATTTGTATTCGATTAATAAATTAAAATTTGTTATGTTAAAGTAAGGTCGATTCAGGAACAATATCAATCGAAAAAATAAAATATCACCTATACACGCGGTATTAATATATTAGAATTTATATATGTTAAACGGGTAAAATAACAAAAAAGAATATTCCGGTAAGATATTATTTAGTTCAAATTTATTATTATTTTTTTACTAAACTTCATCAAAATGCCTGTTAAACGCAATGAGAGACAAAAAGTAAGATAATAATGCTGGAATATCTATTGATGAGATTGCAAGAAAACTTCAAAATCAGATGAAACGGCAATATATTATAAATTGATAGCTCAATAAATCTTCATCTATTTGCTTTACTTGTTTAAAATAATTTGTTACCGTTAAATAAGTAACGTCAAGATTCTTAAAAAGGGTGGTTAAGTTTAGCAATACATCAACTATTCATTTAAATAATAACATTAAAGGAGTTCTAAATCTTTGATTTGCTCTTTTAAAAAAACAAATACCTTAGCATGAAAATATTAGTAATTGAGGATGATTACGTTGTCCGTTCGTTGATTGAACGTGTGCTTGATAAGCATGGTCACGAAGTAGAATCTGTAGAACATGGGCAAGAAGGAGAGACAAGGGCTATCCAAAATGGTTATGATTGTATTATTTTGGATTTAGCCTTACCTGATAAAAACGGCATCGAGGTTTGTAGAAATATTCGTGAAAACGAAGTGCAAACGCCTGTACTGATTTTATCAGCCCATAAAACTACAGATTCAAAAGTAACCGGCTTGAATACAGGGGCTGATGATTACCTGACGAAACCTTTTGAGAACGAAGAGCTTTTGGCCCGGATCGAAGCCGTTACCCGGCGAACCCGTGATCAGTCAAATGGCGTGAAAGAACGCCTCCAGTTTGGGGAGTTGAACATGGACCTGATCAAAAGAGAATTCACGGTGAATGGAGAGAAAATATGGCTGACCAACAATGAATTTAACCTGTTAGCCTATTTTCTAAAAAATCCAGAAAGGGTGATTGGGAAAGATGAGCTTACCAAGAATGTCTGGGAAGTTACCTTTGATACTCAAACCAATTTCCTTAATGTGTATATCAGCTATTTAAGGAAAAAGATTAATGAGGTTACGTCCAAGAACTATATCCAAACGGTACGAAAAAAAGGTTTTATCCTAAAAGGTGATTAATCACCTTTTAGGCATCAGACTTTTGATCGTCCTCTTATTTATAAATTACCTAACTGAAGTTATTTTAATAGTTAATATGTGTCAGTTGGGTAGTTTTTTTATTCCTACTTAATTTTGGCAAACGAGCAGGCATATCGGCCACAATGTAAATCACAGTTGCAACTGCAGCAGCCATTCTGGAGGCGCATTCTCACTGTGATATTTATTTAAGAACACAATGGGAATGCAAATAACAGAAAATTATTTATATACCGGCTAACGTGATCTTCTAATTTTGGTTCTCAGTGTTATTCGCGTATTCAACAGGCGTAGGGATGGGGTAACCGAGCTCATCAACTACTACATTATTTTTTACAAGGTAGGTAGTTGGCGTTACACTTGCTAATTGTCCAAATAGGCCTCTGTTGATCATGTGAGTAGTGAACCGGAGGTTATATTCTCTGTTAAATTCTTTCACTTGCGCACGGCTGCCCACCGTAATGCCAATTACATCATTCACTATATCGGAGTTTTTGTATTCATTGATGACATCCACGGAATTCCAACAGGCGGGGCAAGTCATACTGTAAAGAAATAACAGATACGTTTTATCTTCTTCCAGGTTGGCATAATCAACGATGGCTGATATGTCAACATCCATTCCCTGAGTTACTGAGGCTTGCGTCATCAATGGATTATTTGATGAGATATACGCCAGTGCAAAAAATATGACGGCACCGGTGTATAAGCTGTATTGTTTCACTTTCATTTTTTCGCTGAAGTAAGTTAAGGTTCCTGTTTTCCAGACAAATAAGGAGGCGGCAATTAAAGTCAGGTTTCTGATAACAACAACGGCAGGGGAACTATCCAAAAATCCTAAAGCACCAAAGCAGCCACAATTAGTAATACCGACACTGTAATATCCGTAAAGATATATTGCCGTAAAAAATACCAGAACACCTGCAGCGATTTGGGCAAGCCGTTTGGTGTTCATAAGTAAGATAAGTCCGGCACCAAGAAGTATTTCAAGCGGTGGGATTATCATGGCCATTGGTGCCGCGAAGGAAAATAACGGATAACCGCTCACCATCTGAACAAAGGACTGAACATCCAATAATTTGGTAACTCCGGAAAAAACAAACAAAAGACCGAGACAAAGAGCTAATGCTGTAGAAATTTTCGTTTTCATATAAATGAGGTTATGAGCAATTTCAGGGATAAATAAAATACAAAATTAACAACTGTTTTTTTGGAGAAAAAGTGTATCAAGCTCATTTGGTGAAAAGGGATCGTTTTAGTTTCATAGAATTTGAGGCTGAAGGCAGTTTCACCTCTTAGGATTTAACACCTTCGGTTATTTCCATCGAGAATCTTAACATAATTATTCCGGAAGATACAGAAAGTAATCACCAGGCAGCAATGTTAATATTAATCACCCAAATAACGGTAATTAGCTTTTCTCCATACATCGCAAAAAACGTGAAGTTTACTGTTCAGGCAATTTCAACCATGTTCCACTGGAAATCCGCTCGTCTAACTCTGTCTGATTGATGATAGCGAATTCTTCGGCATCCATGTCCATAGGCAATTCCTCTGGTAAAAAGGATTGGAATGTACCGTCCCGGTTGACTGCGGTTGAATATAGCCTAACAGGTTCAACATTCAGACGGCTTTGGTCTGTTAATTCCTGAAAGCTTTCAATCGTAGAGTTGAATGTGTTTTCATAACCTGAAAAAATTTCAGCGGGGGTATAGTTAACAAAACGGTAAACTTCGTTATTGTACTCGATACCTACGACCATAACCTCAAGCTCCCCATCCTGAGTTTGGGCCTGGGCACGCAAATACCAGGCCGGCATCCCGTTAATGTTAATGGACTCTTTTTGGGTAGCCTCAACACCCTCCTGCATGCCAAACTGATCAACGGCTTCTTCGGCATCATTTAAATCCTGAACATTCTCAAATATGATGACAGCTTCCTGGTTTTCTTCCACAAGAATTACCTGGGCCCCCTCGTTATTTTGCCCCCAACCCTCAGGTATTGAAAACCGGAACCGGTTATTGGGATGGTAAAATATGCCATCTTCAATATATCCTTCTCTTGGATTGATCCCTACAATAATGCCGTCTATAATATTTAAATATTGGTCCTTGTCGATATTTTCTAAGTTTTCGCCGGCTTTTTCCCAATTGTTTGCCATATTGATGATAGCTTCTTCACGGTCACCCGGATCGGGGTGGGTTGAAAGGAAGTTGGGTAGGGTAGCACCCTGACGTTCACCAATGCGATTCAATGTTCTGAAAAACTCAGACCCTTCATGGGCACGATACCCTGCTTTCGCGGCATACTCCACCCCGACTTCATCCGATTCCCGCTCATGGTCTCGGCTATGACTGAGGAAAAGCAGCTGAGCTGCCTGACCACCCAAACCAAGGATTTCCTGGCCGGGCAAGCCCAAAGCCTCCTGGCCAATAATAGCGCCTCCAATCAGCGCAATTTGTCCTATTTGCTGGTTAAAGGCGCGTTGTGAAGCATGTCTGCCGGCCACATGACCTATTTCATGGCCCAAAACTACGGCCAACTGAGCTTCATTGTTAAGATGGGCCATTAATCCACGCGTCACATAGACGTAACCACCGGGGAGGGCAAATGCATTGATCACCGGGCTATCCAATACCCGAAACGTGAATTCGGTTTCGCGGAACTTCTCAGCGGTGTCTTCACGGCGCATATGGCTATATCCAAGCACTTCCTGGCCCACTCGCGTTACGTAGTCGGCCATTTCGGCATCCTCATAAAGGCCGTATTGCATAATGATTTCCTCGTCGGCTTGTCGGCCAAGTTCAACTTCCTGTTCCCAACTGTAAGCTAATGCCCTCTGGCTTCCGCTAATGGGATTTTCCTGGACTACGCAAGCATAGGTCCCTATGGCAAGTAACAGGCATAGGGTGATAGTATATAGTTTGTTTTTGATCAGCATTATCTCTTCCCTGGATTTGATTTACATCATCATAACGAGAATAATAACCAATAAATATTAGATTAGTATTATTTAAGCATCGGGAAAGTAGGTGTAACTTGCCTCACTAAAGCTCCTGGTAGAGCTTTGGCATATCTATTCAAAACCCTGAAGAATGTTAAGTGAAATTCCGCTGATCTCTGTAGCTGTTTGCAACAGCCGGTACTCTGATTTATGTCTGGGCCGGACAGAAAACCTGCATATCCCCGTGCCTTATTAGTCTGTATTTGAGGGCAATTCAAAGGTGGAAACTTCTTCAAGAAATAAGCTTCAAAAACACAAAATGGTTAATAAAATGTAACAAAGAAAATTACGTTGATAGATTAAGGGGTTTACCATTAGTGAAGATTATTATACTGAAGCAAGGATACTTACTTCAGTATTCGGTATATTAAAAATTATAATTTGAATAAAAAACGATGGGATTATGCAAATTAATCATAGCACCGTATTTGTTGAAGAACTGTTCCAGCGCCTTGATGCGCTGAGGAGGTATCTTTGACTATGATAACAGAAAAAGGCGCATAGCAGAAATTGAGCATCAGGCC
>JBBDMV010000125.1:0-2571 GCA_040878115.1 Balneolales bacterium | reverse complement strand
CCGTAGAGACGCAAGATTTTGCGTCTCTACATGATGCACCCGCATCGCGGAAACCATTCACATATTTCCGTTTGATGAAATTACGGTTGCTGGTTTATTCAGACATGGTTGGTTTAACCCACCGTAGAGACGCAAGATTTTGCGTCTCTACATGATGCACCCGCATCGCGGAAACCATTCACATATTACCGATTGATAAAATCACGGTTGCTGGTTTATTCAGGCATGGTTGATTTAACCCACCGTAACCATTCATATATTACCGATTGATGAAATCACTGTTGCTGGTTTATTCAGACATGGTTGGTTTAATCCACCGTAGAGACGCAAGATTTTGCGTCTCTACAGGATGCACCCGCATCGCGGAAACCGTTCATATATTTCCGATTGATGAAATTACGGTTACTGGTTTATTCAGACAGGGATTTTTCTTAATTCTGCCGGTACAGACGAGACGTCAAGATATTTTACAAAAAGCGCCTAAACAATTAAGGCTTAATTTATAGAGCTAAAATGACAAACCATGTTGCGCCCTCCAGCTCCTCCCTACCTGGGCCTGAACTGCTCTTGATCACGCAACAGGTGGACAAGGGTTTTTCGGGAGTTGGTACGGACGAGGTACGGCCAAGGTACAGGCAAAACGCATGGCTGCAGAAGGACCGAATGACGACCATTACAAGCTGCTAAACGATGAGGGAAAACAGGTGATCTTTTAGGCAGGATTCAGGAGTAAAACCTGATTTTTTAAAAAAGTGCCTAAATAATTAAGGTATATTTTCAGTCATCCGGAGGCCGTTACACAAAAAATTAATTTCTATTGAAAGGCCCTTTTTTGCTCTACCCATAAAACAAAAAGCGGTAATAATATTTCCATTAATTAGTTTAACTTACACTTTTCGATTTATATTATGTTAAAGGGTTTATTTTGAGCCACAACTATTCGTTTGACGAGAGGCAGAGGAAATACGGGCGATCTTTTGAGATTACTGTTTGGTGGGCCTTGCCTGCTATTTTGTTTTTCATTTTTCCTCTTCAACCTGCCAGTGCCCATATATCCAAAGCAGATACCTCATCTTATTCTATTCTGCCCAACTTTGGCTATAACTCCGACATTGGCTTTGCCGGCGGTGGCACTGTAAACCGGATGGTCTTTGATCCCGATTACGAACCCTATAAATCTTTTTTAGATTTCTCCATAATGGCTACCACAAAGGGCTTTGTAAAGGCTCAACTTTCATACGACAAGCCCAATATTTTTGGCAGCAGGGCGCGTTCTAATATAAATCTGCATGGCAATCGCACACTAAACGATAATTATTTTGGCATGGGGAACAACTCTGGCTTTAATGACAATCTATGGGATGATGATTATTACAATTTCGAGTCCATTTCATTGGAAGCCTCCATTAGGACCCGCCACCCTGTATATCAAAATAATGAAAGCAGGCTGGATTTACTTTCCCTGGGCGGTGTCTCCTATAACATACCCTACGACGATGAATCCGAGCGCCTGATCGGAGAAGACCGGCCTCTGGGCTTCAATGGGGGCTGGTTGAACTATATCGGCACGGGCGTGATGTGGGAAAACCGCGATAATGAATTTGCCCCCACCCGTGGGAACCAGTCCCGGCTTGAGTTCTATGTTATGCCCGAACTATTGTTGAGCGATTATCAAATGGCTATTATCTATGCGGAAACACGCCAATATTTCAATCTGGGATTTTTGTCTAATACCACCCTTGCTTTGCGTGGCGGCTTTGAACAAGCTATTGGTGATGCGCCCTACTGGAAATTACCCTACATTGGCGGGGAAAGTACTATCCGCGGATACCCTTATGCACGGTTCAGGGGAAACTCAGCCCTGTTTTATAACGTCGAAATGAGAAACTGGCTGGTTGCCAGTGAATTTTATGATGTTCGGTTAGGTGTCCATGCATTTAGTGATGCCGGCCGGGTTTTCAACGATCAGGGTGAGTTGCGCCAACTTCTCCAGGACCATAAAAGGACCTGGGGAATGGGGCTGGCATTAGCGCCCTATAACCCTGATTTAATCTTGCGCATGGATTATGCCTTTTCCAGTGATATGAGGCGTTTATATGTTGGTTTTGGGTATTTATTTTGATCCTGCTTAAGATTGCATTGAAATAATTCCCGGTTCATCGTAATAATAACATACTTGATTAGCCTATATGGTTGCCTTAAACATCTTTCTGCTGGTTATTATATTCATGGCCTCATCATTGGGCTCTGGCTGGCTGCTGCATTTTTATGGCTACAGCATCCCTAAAAGCCTACAGGCCCGGCAAGATTATATCCTGATTGCCATGAAGTTGGCCCTTTTTATGCTTCTGGTTATCGTGCAGTTGATTATCTTTCTTCTGTTTGGGTTGAACCCGCTGCATTTATGAAATATAACGGGTTTCGGGTTTCGTGTTTCGTGTTTTCCGCTTCGTTAAACGTCCACGTTTAACGAAAGATCAACGCTTATGAGGGTTCTACTCACTCATGCACGTTCAAAAACCAAAGCATTTATATCACCAGAAGCTCATTATTTGCACCAGCCTAACTGGG
>JBBDMV010000124.1:0-14422 GCA_040878115.1 Balneolales bacterium | reverse complement strand
ATGGTCAATGTCACGAAATAGAGTTTAGCAGGATCTGTTTTTCTTCTGGCCATATCACTTGCATATAGTTTTTATCTATATAGAGCACCTTAAACCTGAAACCTTGCGGTTTTTCTTTATATTTTAGTAGCGGCGAGACGCCGCGGTATAGTGTGGAACAGGCAAGATGCCTGTTCCGGCGAACATCATCAAAAACGGTCTTTCAAGCAAGAGTACCGGCAGCTTCTTAAAAAACATCATAT
The DNA here is from genome assembly GCA_040878115.1 of Balneolales bacterium. GTDB lineage: Bacteria > Bacteroidota > Rhodothermia > Balneolales > Natronogracilivirgulaceae > JBBDMU01. The sequence goes on along the minus strand of JBBDMV010000124.1, from coordinate 14,180 downwards.
CAATTATGATGAACGCTTTGTTTGGGATTAGACATTTTTTATGTCGCTCTTACAGAGCTTATTATAACACATACCCATAGTCTCAGGGTTTTACCTTGGGCTACATTATTTTACCCCTTTCAGGGTAAAGGTCGCTGCATAGGGTTATATTATTCGGTGCTGCATTGCGAAAAACAGGAAAAGGGTGGTTTAACATCCGGAATACAAGCTTCAATGTCCTTCAGGCAAAAACCATAATGCGAAATGAAGAAATTAACTAATAAGAATACGCCCTTATTTCGCCCTCTACGGTCACGACGAATATGCGGCGAGCGCTAAAATCGATATCGAAGATAGAGGTGATTCCTACATCTTCTGAAATGATCTTGTATCTTCGATTAAGCTCACCTGTGGTATCGAACCGGTGTATCCACAAAGGTTTCAACCGATCCGAATCCGTCATCCGGTTATTCGGATCGGTGTAAGTGCCCAGGTAGAGATCGCCCCCGGTACTGCTTACTCCCGATGTGTATTTTGTAAGCATACCAATCGAGGTGCGTTCATTGTTGCGATTCTGCTGCTCCATGCTTTCGAAGTAATTATCTGCGATAATATCGAGTTCCGGAACCCCTGAAACTTTAACCTTCCACAGCTTTTCTCCGTCTACAGTATATTTTGCTATCATGGGAATGGAACTATAGACCAGAAATAGCTCTTCCGGATTTGCACGGTCATTAACCGGAAATGCATAGGGTTTTAATATTGAAGGAGTTTCGCGATTAGAAACATCTGATCGGTATACATCACCACTACCTTCAGGTATAAACATGCTTCCTTCAGGAATCTCTCCAATATCTGAAAGGTAATTCCCTTCCCAATCTCTCAATTCATAGATAGATTGATTGATCCGGTCCCGGCCGGGACGAAGCAACACATGACCCTGCAGCGTTACAAACGGCTGATTGTTGATGTTGACTTCAGGGATTGATCCCATAGTCATAGATGACAATGTTGTAAGTGGATCGAAGCTGATCACAATGGCACCATAATCCATAGAAGAGGCCAGGCCACCATCGCGGTTATACTTGTGGATGTAATGCTGATAGTGATCAATCAGAAATAAATGGTCCTCAACCGGTAGGATGCTATTTACCTGCTGGTACTCTCCAGGCCCGCGGCCTTCCCGTCCATATTCGTTGATAACCTTCCCACTGCTGATGTCCAGCTCGAATACATTGATCTGGCCAATATCATAAACGAAAAGTTGACCGGAGCTATCGTCATACTTTATGATTCCTGGCACGGCTAACCGCTCAGATTCCATATTTAAAATGGTTTCGAACTCTTTAAGCTCTACGACCTCCGTATCAGAAATCGAGGGCTCATCGGAACGACAACCCGCCAGCAAACCGAACAGAAGTAGTAAAAGGAGCTTTGTAATGTGTCCCAGTCGCATTATTGAGAAGAAATAAAAAAATTGTACCAAGTCATATCCCTTCTATTCTTCCTACTCTTACTATAGGGACATTTTGATTGTCAATAAAATAGAAACGGTCTTCTTCGTCCTTCCAAAAAGAACCTATCAATGCGCCTGCCTCACTTCCCGCAAAGGTAAACTCTTCCAACCGGCCGACACCTTCAAGTTCACCCTCTGAGCTGAAGACTTCAATCAGGGTCCTTCTTTCCCCTTCATCCAGCTGGCTGCTGAAATGAATCAGTCTTCCGTCATTTAATGTGAACACTCCCAGGCTCTCACTATGTACCTTTCCCCGGTATGAAATGACACCTGAACCGTTATACATATTTACTATCAACGAACCCTCTGCACCGTAGTCAACATCCACCACCGGCTGTTGCGGAATTACATGACCGCGGATTGTTTGGTTCATGGACCAGCCACCGGAGTTTTCCTGAAAGCGGAATATTCGTCCATCGTATAGGCCGGGGGCATACCATATATCACCATTTTCCCCGGGCCAGAAGTGGCCGGCTCCAAAATGTTGAGGATAAAGGGATGCAAATTCAGCGTTTTGGTTCATCAGGCTGTCTATGTGGCCAAACGAGGCTATACGATTTTCAAAAGTGCTGTCAAATAGATGCATGACAGAGGACTGGAACTGAAGTTGTTCGTCCCCGCCCTCCGGAGTTTCCCTTGGTTTGCGAAGTAATAAGTAACGGTTTTCACTAATTTGACGGCTATATTCCGGCCATACCATGGTTTCTCTTTCAGCCAACTGAGTCTCCAATACGTTACCTGCATCCGAGAAACGGGTGATATGCCGTCGGTTCGAGTCAAAGGTAATCAATTCATTTTGACCGTTGATTTCGATAGCCGAGATTCTTCTGAACTCGCCGGGCCCATCCCCTGACCTTCCTATTTGATGCTGAAAACTTCCCTCAGCATCGTATACTTTTATCGAGGTATAACTGTCTGGAATATAGATCATCCCATTTTGGTCGGTCCGGATTTCCAGAGGATCCGCTAAATAATCGTCCGGCGTGCTTTCATCATAGCCAATAATAAATTCTTCCTCAAAGTGGACCGTTAATTGATCAGGTTCCACGGGGAAGTCTTGCTCTTGTCCACAGCCAGGCAATAGATATAACAAACAAAAGCATGTCATCCAGAAAACATATGATTGTAAGACCGTGGAATTTTTAAGGGAATACATCATACATCCTCTATTCTAAAGGTTGATGTGAAATTAAAACAATATTGTAATGCACCACCCAAATAGGATGCATTAGTTAAAAGTCAATATTCTACTTATCCGGCAATTCTCCATGCTTACCAGTACTCACATTAAAACTCCACATAATAAAATTTATAATAAAGTATACTATTAATAAAAATAATATTTTTTTATTAGATTTAAAAAAATCATATATAACCACTTCTCATTTCATGAATTGATAGCCTCTGATATGTACTGATTAATTGCTTCTATACCAGAATAACCTTCTTTTTCATACTCATGAAAAAAAGTATATATTTTAAACCCTGATAAACTGCTTAACGAATAAATTTAATATTATGAAATTTGTCCAGATGGTGGTGATGATCATCACACTAGCTGCTTGCAGCAGCCAAGACGATACTATGACATCATTATCCGAGAACTTGCCGGATACTACCTCCATCAGCTTTAATATTGTTACTGCGGTCACGCATGCCGATGAGAACTATTTTTCCGGATTCCGTGAAGTGATGCTTACATCCAATCATGATCTGGTTATACAAGATGGACGGAAACAAATCTTGTTGTGGTTCGACTCTGACGGTAACTTTATTGGTACCATTGGACGTGAAGGCAGAGGTCCTGGTGAGTTTACTGATATCCGGCATGTTTTAATGGCTCCGGGTGATACCCTGCATGTTTTTGATCGTAATAATGCTCGCCATCAAATATTTGCCATTCGTGATGAAAACTGGACACAAGTAAGAGAAACTCCATTAAGAATGGATTTTTCTGAAGAAATGAATAGCTACTTTCCTTCTGATGTATATTTAATGGATGGTGAACTAATAGGTAGATTTAGAAATAACATTGGGATTAGAGATACTACTACCATGTATCATCAATGGTTTTCCCACATTAATACCGATATGAAACCGGTAAACGGTGAAAAACATATGCTACAACCTCTGCAGGAGGCGGTTGTAATCCGGGAGAATTCTTCAGTCGTAACAATTTACTTTTCAGAATCGTTTCAGCTCTTTACTCAAATTGAACCGGGTACTAACCTGATTCACACAGTACGTAATGATGATGCCGTCATTAGGGTGTTTGATATAGAGGGCAATGAATTACGCACCATATCATTACCGCGTGAAGTCGTGCCCGTTGATGAATCAAGTCAGAAAGAATACCTCTCTCAATTGCGTCAGTTCTATGACAATAATACCGCGCGGTTGGCAGATAGTAAATATTTGCCGCATCAGCCTTTTGTTAAACAGTTTATCCTCGATGATCGCGGCCGGTATTGGGTCATGATAAACAGGAAGGACAAATCAAAGCCCAACTGGTTTGTTGTGGACCAGGAAGGCCATATGCTCGGAGGATTTCGTATGGACCTTGACGGGATTAATGAGGATGCTTTTCAATTATCCGCAGTGCAGGGCAACCGGCTTTACGCCCACTCGCTAAAAGAGGATGAACCCATTTTGCTTGTTATAGACGCGGAATTCGATTAACCACTCGCTGGGGGGCATCAAAAGGATTTAGAAAATTCAAATTCCCTGAATCTGTGTGATGGCTTGCCAGAACGGCATTCTGCCAACATAGCGAACAGAAACAGTAAAAGGAATATCGTGAGGTGTCTGGATAACATGAGCTAAAATTTAAAAGAAGACAATTATAATTTTCGCATGTTGTCTTCTCAAGTACAGAATAATCGAGCTAACATCCTGCTGTACAGCAGTCTATATGTGAATTAGTAGGACAAGTCTGTGATCCACCTGTGACACACATCGTGCATTGGCCTGGGAATTCATCGATACAACATCTCCATCCACTTGTACAACTCTCACTATTTCCAGCCATGATCTGTTTCATTTCTGCACGACTAAGTGCCTTGGCCATATTCGTTTAGGAATTTATTAGATTTTTCATTTTGAACCTCTTCTGTTTTATTAAACCTGTTTCACATTTTGTAAGGTACAGGTTATTTACCTTTGCTTGATCAGGTAGAACTGCCTGACCGAACACTTGTCCTTAGCAACTTGAGCAATAACCATATCACTAACGGAACTTTTCTAACTCATAAGGCTAAATGAATTTGGCATAAACCCAGCTCTCTAATTTTATTCCTGAAATTCATTTCCAATTTTGTAAAAGCCAATGGTATATTCTATTGGGTCATCATTTTCTTCAACCATAAGATTATTTTTGTATGTTCCCAAGAAGGTTCCTGGCAAGGAAAATTCACGAGGATTGTCAAGCAACGGAAGATCATATATTACACCATAGGTTATTAGACCATTAGGATCTCCTTCATTGTCATAATATTTTTCAGTAGGATTTTGCCATACGACAATCAACTGATTTTCAATTATACCTAAGCCATTTATCCATGTACTCTCGGTACCCATTTCTTTTGGTGAACCAGAAGTAATTGTTCTAGTACGAAAATTCTTAGGTTTATAACTGCTTACAGCATAAGATGAATCTTTGACCATATCATATTTCATAACACTATAGTCGGTTTCAAAAACATAGTAAATAACTTCTGAACCCTCATCCAAAAGGATTACCGGATATTTTTCATTCGCGTCTAGGTTATCCAAAGTCGGTGATAATATTCCGTGTTTGGTTATTGAATAGTCATCCAAATTTAAAAAAGCTAGCGATTTGGCATTATTAAAATCCATACCTCTAAGATTTTCAGGGTCTTCAATGGCGGTTATTATATGATTGTTCCAATAATAGCCAGAGGTATTCCTTGACCACACATTTTGATCTAAATAACCAGGTATTTTTACATTAATTTTTTCATCAACAAAATGGGCTATATTATCTTGGTTTAGATCATAGACAAAAAACTCCAAATCATTTCTGATAAGCTGGCCCGGAAACATCATTTCATCGGGGCCTTATCTCCAACCACATCCATATCATATCAACCTCAATCCATTGCAAATCCTTGAAGATGACTACGTTATCATAATAAAAATATATTAAATTATAAAAATCAAATACTTATTTGCTGCTGCAGACTTTTAACAAGGATGAGAAACAAGGTGCTGGCTCCAAACAGCCCAAAGAAATCTCGTGCGCGTACATCAGATCAAGGCGCTCAAGACGTGGTCCCAAATATCATCATATCAATGCAACCAAAGTATGGTTGGACTAATAAATACGTCCGGCTTACTTCAGATAGAGAGCATACGACGCTCTTGAGGACACACGGATTCTTGTAGAAGTTCTTGTTTTTCGCCTACGACAGGAAGAGGTAACACAGCTTGTAACAGCGTATGAAGAGGACGATGCTCCGCCGGAGATAGAGGCTTCGATCCATTTTGTATCACAGCGAATGGTACACGAGTGGATTAGAACAAACGGTAGCTGGAGAAAGAAAAAAACACTTTAATATGCTGTCGTACTGTTTTGGATGCTAAATATCCTCCATCTCAATGCGGTATCTTACAATTTCTACTAATCCGGTGTCTTCCTCGGTTTCACGGGCGTAGAGGTAGCCGTTTTTCACCTCCTCAATTGCTTGATCTCCTGGCCAGTCACTACCTTTATCTCTGGGCCAGGTAAATTTTGCCAACAGATTTCCTTGGTCATCCAGGACCCACCAATCGTAGACACTGCTATCTTCTACAATGGTAGATATCCAGAGTCTGTTTACATCATCAAACTGCATGGAGTTCATTGCAGGCCAGTTCTCTGGAAGTTCTTCTCCCTGAATCATGCGCATAAGTACATCGTTGTAATCCTCAAATTCTTTTTCCTGGTCCAGCTTTACATTTTTATGGGGGTAATAAAAAGCACGTTCATACCCCCCTTTAGGATCATATATTTTCACCAAAAAATCTTCCGACCAGGCCAAATAAATACGGTCACCGTCCGAAACGGTTATCAGAGAAACTGGCATAAATGAGAAATACGCATATTGCATATATCCGGCAGAGCGAGCCGTTGAAAAATACGTATACCCCTTATGTTCAAAAACTTTATCCGATATAATCTCACCTTCTATGTTCATAAGGTAATACGGCACGTAATATTCATTTTCGGTAAAACCATGGGTAAAACTTATTAGCATTGTACTGTCATTTCTAATATGGAAATCTTTTGGGCGAGTATACATGCGGCTTAACTCTTCGATATGGTTCCAGTTTTCAGGATTCAGGCTCACGGTACGGTAAAGATCAAGAGATTCAAGTGAAAATATATTAATTCTATTCAAGTTGCTGTCGTAGGTATATAGCCGGTTTGAATCGATTCTCATGGCTGTGATGTGATTGAATTCACCCGGACCCCGGCCTCGGTTGCCTATTTTTGTCACATAGCTCCCCTCAGGATCAAATACATGAATTGTATTTTGGCTCATATCTGAGATAAATACCCTTCCTGATTCAGAAATCGAGATGTCACCCATTCTTCCAATGATAACATCCTCTGTTTCTCCGAAGCTAATTTCTCTTTCGAGATTTATAGTCATAGCAGGTTCCACATCCGTATTGTAAACCGTAAGATTATCAAGGTGTTTCATGTGTTCTGGAATTTCTATGGTTTCCTGCTTTGAACAACCCATAAACAAGATTAGAGAAAATATGATACATCTTATTTTCATAATTTTTTAATGTCTATAGGGCCACAATCCATTTGGTCGTATTGGCGGTAACAGGAGAATTGGCTCATAAGGTAAAGCTTTTATAATTGGTTATCGCGTGATATAAGAAATCAAAAGCAATGCATTATCCTCGCTCCTTAAAAGGGAAATAAACTTTGGGTTAAATCTCTTCCATCTCAATCCTATATCTTATAATTTCCATAAATCCAGTCTCCTCTTCCGTTTCACGGGTGTAGATATAGCCATTGTTAACAGCTTCAATGGGTTCGTCACGAGGCCATTCAAATTTGGCTATCACCTCTCCCGTATCCTTCAGTACCCACCATTCATACACCTCATCATCGGCTACAATGGTAGAGATCCAGAGACGGTTTTCATCATCAAAAAACATTTCTTCCAATGCCGGCCAGGTTTCCGGTAAATCCTGCGCCTCCCTGATCATCTGCTGATTATTGCCACTATAACTGTCGATAAGCTCGCTACGATCCAATGTTATATTACTAAACGGGTGCTCGAATGTGCGGAGATACTTTCCATCGGGGTCATGAACATGGACCTGAAACTTTTCTGTCCTCGCATAGTACAGGTGATCATCATCCGATACGGCAAGCAACGATTTACCAAGGAAGGGGAACGAATTCCTAATTAAAACTCCTGTTGGACTCGTATGAGTCAAATAAGTAAGATCTTTATGTTCAAAAATTGGACCCGAAATTCTGCCATTACTATCTTGAACAAAGTAGCGAATACTTTCTTCTATTCCACGCCGGTACATTACCAGAAAAGTTCCGTCATTTCTGGGATAAACCTGGTGGCCTGGGGTTAAAATGTCTGGTTCTTCAAAATCTCTCTCAGCCATAAGGATCACTGTATGGGAAAATGACAAATCCTCCAGAGAATAGATATTCATTCTATGTGACATTGCAAAAATTTGATCCGTTACCACTAGCTGGTTTGAATGAATTCTCATACTCATATAGTATGCCAACGCATTAAATTCTCCCGGGCCTTGTCCCTGCCGTCCGAGCGATGTCAGATAGCTTCCATCACGATTGTACACGTGAACAGTATTTTGATCTATGTCGGCCATAAACACGCGATCCAGATGGTCGGCCGTCACTACCGTTATCCTGCCAAGAAACACCTCCTCGGTCTCGCCAAAGCTAATTTCCCGGATAAACTCGATTTGTTTTTTCGCGTTTGAATCCGGCGAGTAGACCGTGAGGCTGTCATGGCCATAGACGACGTTTTTCAAGGATAACCCTGCAAATATCAAACAAAAGAAAATATATGCAAGAAAGTTATATTTATAGATCATTTCTATACTCCTTTAAATAATACTATAATTAAAAAATTGAATCAATCCATCCTTCAAGAATGGATTAATTCAAAATTTAAATTTGTGCATTCATATGGTTAATATCTTTTATACGAACACGGATCAATAACAGTAAATATTAACAAGTGCCACCACATACATTAGATGGCCCGGTACATGATGCTCCGCCTGGATTCGATCCACAACATTGATATACAGCCGCAGAGCAATCATTGCCCCAACCCTCACAGGTTGGGTTGCTACAATTACGACATACTATCCTGCAGAGACCGGTAGCGCCACAAGTTAAACTTCCACTACCCGCTATTATATTTTTCATTTCCGCACGACTAAGTGCATTGGCCATGTTCGCTAAGGAATTCATTAGATTTTTCATTTTGAACCTCTTTGTTTGATTAAGCCTGTTTCACACTCTGCAAGGTACAGGCCTTTCACCCTTGTTGATCAGGCATAGCTTTTTACCCGACCGAACACCGTTACAATTCTTACAGTATTACTGGTGAACTATTTTCTTTTCTCTTAAGGCTCTCGACCAGGCCGGGCGTTAAGGCCATCAAATCTTCAATGTCGTAGTTCTCCGGCAATTCATATCCGTTAATGAAATAGGTCGGTGTTTTGTTTACATTTTCCTGCTCTATCCATTCGATATGCTGTGCTTCGAGATCCTCTATAATTTGATCATCAAATCCACCTTCCATAAATCACATATTATATTTAAATCACTAATTGGTAGTAATCTGAATATCATATCTCACAACCTGTTGCAATCCAGTTTTCTCATCGGTTTCTAGTGCGTATAGCATCCCATCATTAACCACTTTGACAACTTTGTCCCGGGGCCAGGTATAAGAGGCAAGTAGTTCCCCGTCTTCATCCAATACCCACCATTCGTAGGCTTCAGTATCGTCTATAATGGTTGGTATCCAGAGGCGGTTTTTATCATCAACTACAAAGGTATTAAAAACAGGCCAGGATTGTGGTATTTCACTGTTAAGGATACTACTAGTTACGCGATCTATAATTTCATCGTGATCACCCAACAGGTTTTGCATATAGTCAACCGCATCATTCAAAGTTAAGGCCACTTTAGAATATGGATGATAAAATGCATGGCTATAATCGCCATCCTTGTCGTAGAATTTGAATAGCATATCATTGCTATTACTGTAAATATAATGGTTTGCTGTAATCTCTATCTGCGTTTTCGGTAAAAAAAGTATCGAAGTAATCGCACCACCTTCCTCAAGGGCAAGAACGTCTATTACGTCTTCTACCGATAAAATATCATGTTTTAAGAATCTTCCCTCACTAAGGTCCAACAAGGATATTTCCCATGTTCTCCGGTTTCTGTTCTGTAAATTGCCGACGCCGGAATGGCCAAAAATAACCAAAACATTTCCATCTGAATTGCCATAATAATCTATCGCCTGATAGGTCAATCCCTCTTCCTGTGTCGATTCCATCCAGGCTGGCACATTTGCTGCATCGTCATCAATAGATAAGCTTATGTCTTTAATGTGAGCATATGATTCCAGGTCAAATAGGGAAACTTTAGGCTGAGATAAATCCATTACAATCAGATTATCATCGGTAAACCTAATGGAACTTGGGCTTTGAAACTCGCCGGGGCCTGCACCATCACGGCCGACACGCTGAAGATAGGTTCCGTCAGCATCATAAACGTGAATTCCCTGTGATCTGTCAGTGATGTATACTCGACCGGAATTATCAACAGCCATATTTCCAATAAAAGAACCGATTAATACCTCTTCGGTTTCACCGAAATTTTGATCCTGTTCAATCTGTATGCTGAACTCCGGTTCTGCATCCATCGGATGCACCGTAAGATTAGTCAGATGTTGAATGTGATCAGGAATATCAGGCTCTTTTTCCGAAGTACATCCGGCAATAAAGAGCAAAAAGAAAAAAATATTAAAACACAGGTAATCAGAATTTTTCATGTAATAGCAGTTCATTAAATCGAATTGATTCCAATAAAAAAGCAACTTTTCCATCTATTCCTTCTCATAGTCGGAAAAATATTGAATAAGGAAGAAACTCAGCAGTCACCTAACGCATTGGCGCATACCAAACCAACCTTAATAAAAGCTAATTTAGAGGATTATATGCAAATAGCAAGTTACGTGCAATAGCAGCATCTGATCCACACTAATATTTGGGTGCTATCGGATTTCAATCCAGATATTCTTGGCAGTTCCTTCGGCATCACGACACCGTTACAAAATTTCTACTATTCCAGCCCCAAAGGGGCTGTATAAAAGGGCGCAAGAAGAAACGGCGCGACTATTCAGACAGGTGCTGTTAATCAACCCCACCTCTACTGGTCAAGATAAAGATATTCAGCTTCTTTCTTTCTCCAGCTACCATTTATTTTATTCCACTCCTGCACCATACGTTGCGGCGCCATACTAAAAGGAGCCTCTATTTCCGGCGGGGCATCGTTCTCTTCATACGCTGCAATAAGCTGAGTAACGGCGTTCTGTTGCAGGCGGAAAACCAGGACCTCTACTAACATCCGGGTATCCTCAAAGGAACGTACACTCTCTATCTGTAGTAAACCGGATGGACTTCGGAGCCCATACATTCGCGGTATTATATTTATATCTTGAGCCTCTTCGATCTCAAGCGCCTCAATCTGATGTGCATGTTTAAAGACTGCTTTGAGCCGCTCAGAGCCAGAATCTTGCTTCACATCCTCTGGGTCTTCATATCTTGCCAGTGCAAGACGTTCCTGTGACGTGCTGAAGGCTACTACAAAATTGCTGGCATTGATGTATTGCTCAACTTCCGGCGGTACGGGCATATCTTGCGCTGATGCATTCAACGTACGCGACAACGTCATCACCAGACACGAAAGTAGGATTATCTTCAACATGATTATCTGCTATTTTGGTTGATGGTAGCCATTCATTAAACAACGATTACAAGATTGACTTCGTACAATCAGCATCTGATAAGAAATACAACTTCCTACCTATAAATTCAAGCATACGGGTTGCGGGTTTCATTTATTAAAAATCCTACACCTTAGAACTATCGTTTCCTGTTAACCCAGTAAGAGTCGCGAAATACAGTATGTCCATGCAAAAAACCTGCAACTCGTAACACGAAACCCAGACTCCGCTCCGCCAAACATCTGCGCTTGGTGAATTTGCACTCTTTCGAGCTGGCATGAGTAATCAGCTCCTGATGAGGTGCGCGATTGCATATAATACTTTGTCATGTTGTTTAAGCTTTGTAACTTTTCTATATAATAATTTTATATCGTTTTATAATAATCTAATCAATATCCATGCCATCATTCGACATCGTAAACGAGATCAATGTCCAGGAAATAGACAATGCAGTAAATAATACACTAAAAGAGGTGTCAACCCGGTACGATTTTAAAGGCTTGCATACAGAAGTGACTTTTTCAAAGAAAACCAACCGGATCGATATTCTTGCTGCCGAGAGCATGAAGCTGAAAGCTGTTAAAGATATGCTGATCAAACATTTTATAAAAAGAGGGCTGGAGCCCGGGGTCCTGGAGTTTGGCGATGAAGAGGGCAGCAGTTCAGGCTCTGTGAAGGAAAGTGCCACCATTAAAGAGGGGATTGACCGTGAGACGGCAAAGAAAATTGTAAAAGAGATCAAAAACACAAAACTGAAAGTACAGCCGGCGATCCAGGACGATCAGGTTCGCGTAACCGGTAAAAAAATAGATGACCTCCAGGATGTGATCCAAACCCTGAAATCCAAGAAGTTTGGTGTACCCCTTCAATTTATTAATTTGAAGTGAGGTAGCAGCCTTGATATTTGAGTCGTGATCTTTTTGCTACTCACTCACATCAAATCTACCCGATAAGTCACGACATTTTTGACTGTCCGAGTGAATTTACCTTGCAGGTACTATTTTCCTCAGCCAAATCAATACATGCCCCCCGTGACACTGTGAACCAATATTAAGTTTTGAGCTGTTTAGATAGGGTATTGGCCATAATATTTTCACTTCTACGAATTCCTTTACTGTAATTTCAACAATGACACTCAAGAAAAACAATTTCAATTGTAAGATTAAAGTTGAGATTCTGTCACTTCTTTTTATAAATTCTCCTGTCATAACTTATAGCCAAGAGAAATACCGAACCCTATGTTTTGGAATGTACCATCACGTTTTGTGCCATCAGCATACTCAGGTATTAAATTTGCCAGTCCTAACTGGACATTAAACTGGGCAGAAATTTTGTTGAAAAACTCATATCCCGCCATAAAATTGGCTCCATAGTCTAAGGGTTTTCCATATATATATGAGTTAAGCCCTCCCCCGTCCATGGCATCATTTCTAAAAATAACATCTCCATGATTGGGATGGAGGATAATGTCACCTATGATCACAGGTTCTTCTGCCTCCCATTCTCCGCCCGTTCCGTATCCCAAATAAGGTCCCGCGCCGAGTAACAGTTTACCCCTTCCCAAGGTGGGTTTATACAGGAAGTTGAGAGGTACTTCGATGTAGGAGACGGTTACCTTAAAGTTATTACCGGAACCAGCGAACCAGCTGTTTCTTGTTTTAAACCCTTTTCTGGAATACAGCAGGCCCGGCTGAATGTAAAATGCACCGGCAACAGGCACATCAACACTAAGCCCTAGCTGCATCCCGGGTATTAATTGGTTTTCGCTTCGGTCTCCTGTTTCGTCTTCAAAAATCACAGATGAAAAATTCACACCGGCTTTTATGCTCGCTTTTGTTTGAGCGTGGGCAATGTTAACGGTGGCTGTCAGGATAAGTAGAAATATTAGAAATTGTAGTATACTGTTTTTCATATGCTTATTTTTTTCTATGTGTTAAATGATAACTTTATGATGACAAAGATCAGGAAATATAAAGTCTTACGTATAGTTCATTTTTAGCTGCTAAATGTTAATAATACGTAATAACATCCCGCATCTTAATATAACATTTGTTTAAAGACATCAAAAGATTTCCCTCTCTTTTTCATCTTCTTGACATTTTTTCAAATCGATACGTGGGAAATGACTTTCATCAGATATCAAGGTTTTCAAAAAGAATGGGACCGCAAGAGCGGAAGCTAAAGCAAAGTTTTGAGTTGCGTTTTAGTTATCAACATGTGATTCCGTGCTATAACGGCAAGAGCTTTCAACCTGACTAATATTCTATGACTGGTTACAGGAGAACCCTCACTTCGCTGTCTGTGCAAAATTTAGACCCTTAGCGAGCCACGGAACCCTCTGGCACCATAGTAAGATTGTGCACCGTTGTGATACACAAAAACATTGCCGTAGCGGAAATCACCAAAGATGGCACCGCCGAGTTTTCTAATCTCAGAAGGTGTTATTAGCCAGCTCGACGTTTTCGTATCGAAATTTCCAAGTTTCTGCAGCTCTCGATATTGTTCTTCCCTTAAGAGTTCAATGCCCATGACAGCAGCCATATCAATAGCGTTATTTTCCGGTTTATGTTCTTTCCTTAACTCCTGCCCATCACGGTCGTAACAAACACTTCTGCGGCCTTTAGGACTTTCCGCTGAACAATCAT